>NZ_JAPMOU010000001.1:0-300000 GCF_028858535.1 Spartinivicinus poritis | reverse complement strand
AGTGATTTTTTTATATATCCTGGCTGTTATTTTAGTATTGGCAACTCTGTTTGTTATTAATCGAGTATTGAGAATGCCCTTAGGTAGAGCCTGGGAGGCTTTGAGAGAAGATGAAATTGCCTGTCGCTCGCTTGGCTTAAATCCAACTGTAATTAAACTATCTGCATTTACTATGGGAGCAACTTTTGCTGGATTTGCAGGAGCGTTTTTTGCCGCTAGGCAGGGTTTTATTAGTCCTGAGTCTTTTACATTTATCGAGTCAGCTATTATCTTGGCTATCGTTGTACTGGGAGGAATGGGCTCTCAAGTAGGGGTTATTTTAGCTGCAATAGTGATGACTGTATTACCTGAATTAGCAAGAGAGTTTCAGGAATATCGAATGTTATTATTTGGTTTATTAATGGTGCTTATGATGATTTGGCGTCCTTCAGGCTTATTACCGATGAAACGGCCACAAATTGAGCTAGCTAGGTTATAAAATGTTAAATGCCAAAAATCTAACTATGTGCTTTGGTGGATTGGTTGCGGTAGATAATGTGGAGCTTTCTATTGATAAACACCAAATTGTTTCTATGATAGGCCCTAATGGTGCAGGTAAAACTACCGTATTTAATTGTTTATCTGGTTTTTATAAGCCAACATCTGGAGAGATATTATTTGAAAATAACCCTATTCATAATTTGCCAGGTTTTAAAATAGCGCGCAAAGGATTGGTTAGAACTTTTCAACATGTGCGACTATTTAAAGAAATGACTGCAATAGAAAACTTATTAGTAGCGCAGCATTATAGTTTAAACACTAATTTGTTTTCAGGTTTGTTTAAAACCCCTAGCTTTATAAAAAGTGAAGCGATAGCCTTAGATAATGCCGCATTTTGGCTTGAACAGGTAAAACTAATTAAAATGGCGAACAGGCCAGCTGGTAACCTTGCATATGGTCAACAACGGAGATTGGAAATAGCGCGATGTATGGTTACCCATCCCAAATTGCTTATGCTAGATGAGCCTGCTGCAGGATTAAATCCCAAAGAAACAAAAGAATTGGATGAGTTAATTCTCATGCTAAGAAATGAAAATGGTATAACGGTCTTATTGATTGAACATGATATGAAACTGGTAATGGGAATTTCGGATAAAATTATAGTAATTAATCAAGGAAAACATTTAGCAACAGGCACACCTGATGAAATAAAAGCAAATCGAGAGGTTATTAATGCTTATCTGGGTGAAGAATAGGGTGCTTACCAATAATACTGGTAAAGGTGGCTTATGCTGAAAGTTGAAGGTATCTCAGCTCATTACGGTAAAATTCAAGCATTAGATAAAGTAAGTATTGAAGTTGAAGAAGGTGAAATTGTTACATTAATTGGTGCCAATGGTGCTGGTAAAACTACATTACTCATGTCAATTTGTGGTGATCCTAGAGTATCTGAAGGCTCTATTCATTATCTTAATCAAGATATTACACAGCAGTCTACGTCTAAAATTATGCGATCAGGTATTTCAATTGTTCCAGAAGGCAGAAGGATTTTTGCTCGTTTAACTGTTGAAGAAAATCTTCATATGGGAGGTTTTTTTACCGATCCTAAGGTATTTGATGAGCGTCTTCATTTTGTTTATCAGCTTTTTCCTCGTCTTAAAGAAAGAGAAAAGCAACGAGGAGGCACAATGTCGGGCGGCGAACAGCAAATGCTTGCTATTGCTAGAGCCTTAATGAGTCAACCTAAACTTTTGTTTCTTGATGAGCCATCTCTTGGCTTGGCGCCCATTGTTATTCAACAAATATTTAGTATCATCCAGCGGTTAAGGGATGAAGGCGTCACTATTTTTTTAGTAGAACAAAATGCAAACCAGGCACTAAGGTTGGCTGACAGAGGGTATGTGCTGGAAAATGGTAGGGTTGTATTACAAGACACAGGCAGCAAACTATTAACAAATAATAATGTGATTAAAGCTTACTTGGGTGGTTAAAAAATACCAGCAACAATCGACCAATTATACAGCTTAACATTACTATCTAATCAATTGTACTGGTTACAATTTACTTTAAACATGCCAATAAATCGCACGGGACGCTAGCTATTGTATTAGAAAAGTGTTGTTAAAATATATACGACGAATGGAGAACAAAAATTGGTTTGATATTGAACAATTTTTCGTGAAATAACTATAGATTTTTGGGTTAATACTTATTTTTTGTGTTCTGGATAAGTAGTTTGTGTTGGTGGTTTGGTGCTCCTAAGTAAAGGTATAAAGAGCCTGATAACAGACTCTTCATAATTAAGATTAAATAGCTAGTTGTTGGATACTATCAATAAAAATTGCCCCCATTAGTGGATCACCTCTCAAGTAATCATAGCGCTCACTTTGCCCTTCGAGCTGGTCAGAAACTCTATCTGCCATGCCAGGGCGATCTATATTGATATTAAATCGCTCTGGTTTTTGAAAAGTATGTTGTAGCTGGCTTTGGGGTTCTTGCCAGTTAGTTCCGGCGCAATGGTCATATAGCTCTTGTAAAGCTAAGCTATCTACGCTGTAGAAATGGTCAATTGTCATACTGTGGCTCATGGTGGCTTCCTTCCCCTTTAAGAGAATGCTGTTATAGGTGCATTCCCTAATTTAGTTACACTTCTTTAGCATAGCTAGGCATAATATATGCCAACTTTTTAGCTGACCATGAATTTTATTTTTTTTATTAGGTCACTGCTAAACTGGTTCATCACACGAACAACTTTAGTCTACGGTATAAATATTTCATTGATATAAATTAACTTTACATTCAATTAGGCTATCTACATTTTAATGTGGTGCTTTCTAGCTTATTTCCAGCGTTAAAAAAAGCAATTCATGTGTGGTGTTACTGGATTGAGTTTGCATGATTGCTAAACAACTAGAATTTATCTTGCAGCATATTACACAAGGTTGCTCTGCTGGTTTGCACTAAATTAAAGTGATACACACCATTTTGGCGCATGCTCTTATTGAAGAAATGCTCAAATATACCCTGCATGAATTATTTCTATACATGTCTTATAGGTGTATAGGTATACAGTTTATAAACATATCAAGAAATAAAACCAAGTGATGTTTAACAAGTTTCTTGTGCTTTCTATGCAAATAAGAAATAAATATTTCACATTTATGTAATGAAAAACCGAGAGGTAGTCTTTATAAAAGGTTTTTCATTGCAGTCACCTGGATATTACGCTTATAAATCACTTTTGGTATAGCAGGTTAACACCCACCATTGTGGGGATTGTTGCTAATTTTCTACATCAAAAGTAAATCGTGTCTGGTATATCTTGAGGGAGGGAAGTTTTGGTGGCCTTCTTAAAACGTAGTTTTATCTTACTCATAATGTTATTTTTGAGTAGCTGTGCTGAGTTTCAGCCTTCAAATACTTTTATGGGGTCACTACTAGGTGCTGGGGTTGGTGCAGGTTTAGGTTATGCTGCTTGTAAAGACAAAAGTAAAGTTGCTCGAAGAAACTGTCTGATTGGTGGTGGTTTAGTAGGAGGTATAATTGGTGGCGTGGTTGGCTCCTATATGGATAGTAGTGATCAACAACGAGCTTATCAGGGGCTGCGATCAACCCCTTCGAAAAAACAGTACCATTGGACAAACCCTCGAACTGGTAATCGATTTACAATCAAACCTTTGAATAAGCAATCAAAAAATGGCTCTACTTGTCGTGATTATTTAGTCTGGAGCAGGCCGAAAGGGGCTAAGAAAGCTCATAGGCAAAGAGGTTCGACATGTTACTAACCAGTTGGCTGTTGTCTAATTAAAGGCTTAAATTGAAGTATTGATAAAATGATGAAAAGCAGGTTTCGCTATTGGCCAACATTGTTTGGTTGTGTATTTGTATCAAGTTGTATGCTTTCTTCACAAACGGGAGTTGAACAGCGTCTTTATGATGATACGCAAGCATTGCTTGAGTATCAGTTAATGGATGGTGAGATAGCCAGTTGGGAAGATAAAGGACAGCCTGGGGTAGAAAGAAATCTGGCCATTTTTCTTACCCACCGTTATCGGGGCAAAATTTGTCGGGATTATTATACGGTGATAGTTGATCATGGTCATAGACAACCAAAAGTTTATGGTACTACCTGTAAATTACCTAATGGTCAGTGGCAAGCCGTGAGGTGGAGCTCATCAACAAAAACAGTTAACTCTGGTCACAAAGCTCAACGGCGATATCAGAATTTAAAGCAGCTTGGAAAGCAGCTGAAATATAAAGGCTATGGTGGTAATTACCGGTTACCTACAGGGTTGGCTAAAGCCAGTCAGCGGGCAGAAAAAAAATATCGCTTACCATTAAGGCAATATATAGATACTGCAGCTAAGCGTAATAACTTGAGCCCTGTGCTGGTGCATGCTGTAGTAAAGACAGAATCAAACTACAATCCACGAGCAGTATCACGGGTTGGGGCGAAAGGCTTAATGCAGTTGATGCCTGCCACAGCCAAAGAAGTAGGAGTACATAATCCATTTAATGCTCAGCAAAATGTTCATGGTGGCAGTCGTTATTTAAAGAAAATGCTGACCCGGCCAGGCATTAATGGCAATGTAGCATTAGCGCTAGCGGCTTATAATGCTGGTTATGGTAAGGTACGCCGTTACGGTTATAAGGTACCGCCATATCGAGAAACAAAGGCATATGTAAAGCGAATAGTCGGGTTAATGCGTTCGAGTTAATTTTTTGGAGATTGCTAAAAACTATTATTTATAGCGATCTCCTTAAAAAATTATACTCCGGCCACAATCTCCTTATTAAAGCTTTTCTCACAATATTTGCATTTCAAAAATATAGCGTTATTTGTCTGTTTAACCGAAAAATAACTTTTTACTGGTTCAGTTAAAGAAATACAGTTTGAATTAGGACAAGCAAAAATGCCTTCTATAGCATCGGGTATAACCATTTTAAACTTATCAATGACTTTATAATCTTCGATGACATTGATGGTAGCACTAGGTGCAAATAATGCTAATTGATAGGCTTCATGCTCTGAAAAAAGCCGGTTTTCAACTTTGATCAGATCTTTAAAGCTTAAGTTTTTACTGGGTAAGTTAAAGCCAACAGTAATTTTTTGCTTGCCCTCAATTAAGTGTAGCTGCTTAAGAATTTTAAGCCCTTGCCCAGAAGGAATATGGTCTATCACTGTACCTGTGCGGATAGCTTCTACCATTAGTTTATTAGCCATGATGTTACCTACCCTTTAATTAATGATTGATTTAATACCAGACTTAATAATGCTTCTCGGGCATAGACACCATTTTTGGCTTGCTCAAAGTAATAAGCATAGGGCGTTTCATCAACGGCTACTTCAATTTCATCTACTCTAGGTAATGGGTGTAAAATTTTCATATTGCTTTTAGGGTTGGTCAGTTGAGCTTTTCCTAAAATATATTTGGCGGCAATATGCTGGTATTCGGTTTCATCAAAGCGTTCTTTTTGCACTCGAGTCATGTAGATAATATCTGTATGAGGAATAATTTCTTCGAAATTATTGCAAACCTGAAAACTAACTTGCCGTTCGTTAAGCTCTGCCAAAATATAGTCTGGCATGGCTAAAGCACTAGGCGATAAAAATTGAAATCGGCAGTTAAATAAAGAAAGGGCTTGTGCTAGTGAATGAACAGTACGGCCATACTTCAGGTCACCGACAAAAGCAATATTCAGGTTATCCAAACGTTGTTGGCACTCATAAATACTGAATAAATCCAATAAGGTTTGTGTAGGGTGTTGGTTGGAACCGTCACCACCATTAATTATGGGGACAGACGAAAATTCACTGGCTAGGCGTGCGGCACCTTCTTTAGGATGTCGAATGATGACAGCATCTGCATAGGAGGAAATAATACGAATTGAATCTGATAATGTTTCCCCTTTTTTGCCAAGAGATGTGTTAGTACCGCTGTCAAAGCCAATAACGGTTCCTCCTAGCCTTTGTATAGCAGTTTCAAAAGATAGCCGAGTTCGGGTAGAGGGCTCAAAAAAACAACTGGCAATCACTTTGTTTTTTAGCGCATCATGCTTTGCCGAGTGTTTTAGCTGTTCGGCTGTGGTGATAATCAGCTCCAACTGAGCGCGGGTTAAGTCAGAGATTGAGATAATGTGTTGTTGAAATAGTGGATTCGACATAGCAACACTCTCATTGTATAAGCCAAAAAAAAGCCCCTAAGTTAGGGGCTTGAATAAAAATTAAATAAAAAACGTGCTAACTGCACTTGCAAACAGTTGGTTTGGTTGTAGCATGAAAAAGTCTTAATAAAATTTGATTTCATATTAAGTACTACAATTGATCCAGTTGGCTATCAATTAGCTTACAGCTTGCCTTTGGACTATTTAAAGGCAGCCACAGTGGTCACAGATTACTGAAACCTCACTGAATAACAGTTTAGCTGAACTCTTTGCCATTGGGCTTTGCTCACCATTATTTGATACTGAGGTACCTGTTAAGCAGGTGTCGCACAAAATTCACGGCATTCTACAGGTTGATGAAGAAAACTCAACTCTTTTTTACTATGTAAGACCTCAACTTGTTATGTGGGCGTAAAAACACGCACTGTGTTGTGTTTGCCTCGTATGGGAATATCCCCAATTTCTTTAAACAAAACTTGGCTGCACTGGCGGACTGTTGTTTCAGAGACTAGGATAGCTGTTCCATATTCCTTATTTAAGCTTTCCAGGCGAGCAGCTAGGTTAACTGAATCGCCGTGAACAGTGTAATTCAATTGATCTTGAGTACCAACGCTGCCTGCAATCACTTCGCCTGTATTGACGCCTATCCGGCACTGTATATTAACGCCATTGAAATACTCTTGTTTTAGCTGGGTTTGAATGGCTATGCTGGCATTTACTGCTTGACTGGCATGGTCTGGCTGAGGGTTAGGGATGTTAAATATTGCTAAAATGGCATCGCCTTGAAACTGAGTAATAATACCGCCATGTTTGTCCAATACTTCTGCAGTGAGTGAAAAATACTGATTCAGTACTGTGACCAGCTGGCTGGGTGATAGCTGTTCTGCCATGCTGGTAAAGCTCACTATATCTGAATAGAAGATAGTAGCGGTATGGATTTCTGGCATCACTTGGCCATTGGCAGCCAGGATTTTTTTAGCAATATCAGTAGGCACATATTGACCAAAAAGACGTCTGACTTGCTCATGTTCTTTGAGCTTATTAATCATTTGGTTGTAAGCAGTTGCCACTGAGTCAAATTCAGCAATAGGGTGGTGGGGAAGTTTTTCCAGGTCAGCAACCGCCATATCCGCAATGTTATCGAAACCACTAGCAATGCGTTTGAAGTCTTTACCGATTCGATTGCCAAACCAGAAGGCCAATAGAACAAATATAATTAGCAGTATTGTGCCAACAACTAACAGTTTGACCATTGTCTTGATAGGTTCAAAAACTTGTTCGTGAGCCAGGTAGATACCAACCAGCCAGGGTTTGCTGCTAAAACCAGTCAGCTCCTGAAAAATAAAATAATAGCGGCTATCTTGCCAATGAACACGGTGTTCATTGAACTTTCCCTTACCAATCAGATACTGGCGATGGTTGTTGTTTTGCCAAAATACTGAAAGAGGGCTTTCTGTTAGCTCAGCTAGTTTTGGTATTGGTTGTAGAGGGTGAAAAGGTAATTGAGTGGGCTGATCGGGCTTAGCGGCTGCAACTGCTCTTTGTTGTTGGTCAAGAATGAAAATAGGCTTTTTGAACTCATAACTAATTGTAGCGATCAATTGGTTTAGTTTGGTAAGACTAATGCCGGCAACCAATACACCACGGGTATTATCGGGAAGTGATATTGTGCGTAGTACGGGGATTATACTTTGTTTTAGCTCATGGGAATAAACAGGATCAAGCCATTGGTTTTGGTGGCTAATGGAAGTATTGTTTAAAGCATCTTGTATAGGTTGGTAACTAAGCCAGTAGTCAGTAGTCAGCTGTTGTTTTTTACGGTTATAAAATCGCGAAAAGTAGAGGTCATCTACGTAAGCAATGCCTACGGATTGAGGCACAGCAGCTAAGGTGCCATTCATCATTTTATTAAACTCAGGCGAGTCGTCTACTTGCAGTTGACCTGATTCTAAGATACTTGCAGCATAGTCAAGCTGTTCATTAATGGGGTTTAGGTGCTCAGAAACTTGCTCTTTGATAGCGAATAGGGAAACAGTCGCTAGCTCTTCAAGTAAAATCATGGTGTTTTTTCGTGTGCTTGATATCCCTAAATAAAGCACTAAACCAACCGCTATGATGAGTAGCAAGCCAAAGCCAAAACTTAATATAGAACTAATAGAAGGTCTTCGCATAGCCCTCATTCGCGCTAGATTGTTAATAAAAACTCCTGTTTCAGGCAAAGCATACCAGTTAATGCTTAAATTAATCGTGATATCCTACTGGCATCGCATCAGCCGGTGCTACTGTAGCAAAGATAGAATTATGATAACAACCAATAAGCTGGGAGGTTGTGATGAAGCGGTTAGTAGCACTTGTTATTGGTTTGGTGATTGGTTATGGAATGTTTGCCAATGCAGTGGCTGAAAAAGTGTATCTTACTTCGTTAGACTGGCCACCTTATACTGGAAAAAAACTTACCCAGCAAGGTGCATCAGTTGCTGTCGCTAAAGCTGTATTTAAAGCAGCTGGTTATGACCTTATAGTAGAGTTTTTTCCTTGGAAACGAGCAGTTGACTTAGCCAAAGATGATCCAAAATATGCTGGCTATTTCCCTGAGTATTTTGCTGCTGAGTTAGAGCAAGACTTTATTTTTTCAGAGCCAATGGGTAGTGGACCTTTAGGGTTTGCAGAGCTGAAATCTGCGGCTGTAGCTTGGCAAACGTTGCATGATCTAAAAGAAGTTAAAATTGGTACTGTAAGTGGTTATGTAAATACAGCAGAATTTGACCAAATGGCCGCAAAAGGAGAGTTACGAGTTGATGCCGCAGGTAGTGATACAACTAATTTACTAAAACTAAACGGTGGAAGGATTAGTTTAGCTGTTATTGATAAAAATGTAATGCATTATCTGCTTTCAACTGAAAAAAAACTAGTTAAGGCAAAAAATAATATACAGTTTAATAACAAGATGCTAGAGGATAAAAAGCTCTATATTTGCTTTAAGAAAAATGATAAAGGAAAAATGCTGGTTAATGCTTTTAATAAAGCGCTAACAGAAGTTGATGTTCAAAAAATTATGAATAAATATTTTTCTGATGAAATGTAGGTTTGTTTTCTATATAAACTACCTATAGGTCTAGCTGTTCTTAATCCTTTAGTAATAAGCTAGTGATGCATTAGTAAAATGAAGTGGCTATTTATTCTCCAAAGGTTCTTTGGTTTTGAAAACTGTTACTCTGCTTTACACATGCACCACTAGTTAGAGAAGGGAGCAAGTCTTATGATCAGCAGCCTGAAGTAATTTTAACTGTTGCCTTCAGGAATCATAACGACACTCACAAAAAATAGCTTATATTTTAACTAGGAAAAATCTTTACTGTGGATGAGTGCTTGTTTGAGATTGTACAATGAAAGCTTCATCAAATTTGGATAAAGCAAATAACTTTGTTATATGGTTGTTACAGTTTATTATCTTGATTTTTTCCTTGCTACAATTTAAGTGTTTTTTCATGTTGAGTAAAATGCCTAATGAAGAACTATCTATATATTCAGTCTCTTTTAAGTCAACAATATAAGTATAATCATGGTTTTTTAGGTCGATATAAGTTTCTCTAAACGCATGAGCTAATTTAAAAGTAAACTCTTTCCCGACTCGAATTATGATGCTATTGCCAGTAGTTGTTGTTTTTAGTGTAGGGCTAGTATGTTTATTCATAAACCTTAAGTCCATTACTTTAGTTTGCTATTATTGAATAGCTATTAAAAAGTTTTGGCTATAGTTCCTTGCATTGAAATAAGTATAAGAAAATATAATATTTTTATGAAAGGGTTTAAATTAAAACTGTAGTATTTACATGAAAACTCTTCCTATTAGTGAGTAGGGTTTAGGTAATAGTGTAGCTGGTCTTATACTAATTGTAGAGAATTTAGCTTGATTGAAGCTGTATTGAACTGACTTTTGGGTGCAATATGGTGGCTAGTCTGTAAGAATTTAATCAATGGTGGTAGAAATAAGCGTAAATATTATTGTGCTATAAGTTATAGATGTCATAGGATCCTATTGAAAAGAAATTGGGTTTATAGTCCCAGTTGAAGATTATAGTAAAATAAGCTCAAGCAAGGATGTAAAGCTACTATGAATGCAATGTTTCAAAACGCTTGGTTTGCTATCTTATTAAATATAGTTGCAATAGTCTGTGTGTTAGTAGTTGATTTAGCTAATGGTTTTTTTCTTAGCGCCCTGTTAGCTTTAATATTAATAGTCTGGTTGTATACCCTTAATAAAGTAGCTTTAAAGTTGAATAATAAGTTGCACATGGATGACAAGAAGAAAAACTTAACGCTCTATGAAGAAATTAAAATATTTATTAGTAAAACTAAGGAGCTCATAGCTGCTAAAGTTGTAGCAGCCCATAGTTCAAATGAGAAGGTCCGTATGATCACTGCGGATGCAATAGCTAAATTAGATAGAAGCTTTTCTGTTTTAGATTCATCTACAAAAAAACAAAATAACTTAATTGGTGAAATTGTTGCTTATTTTTCTAAGAGTGAAAAAGATGAGCAACCAAGAACTGTTAACTTTGAGAAGTTTTCTAAGAAAACATCTGGGATTATTGGAAACTATGTAAATTTATTGGTTAGTATGAGTGATCATAGTATTCAGGCTGTTTATAAAATTGAAGAAATGGTAAGTGAGCTTGATGGTATGTTTGCTCAGCTATCGAAATTAAGAAATATTACTGATCAAACTAGCCTACTTGCTTTAAACGCGGCTATCGAGTCTGCTCGAGCAGGAGATGCAGGAAAGGGGTTTGCTGTTGTGGCTCAAGAAGTAAGAAAACTGTCTTTTAAATCAAATGACTTCAATTGTTTGATCCGCTCTCAAGCAGAAACAGTTAAAGCAAAAGTGAATGAAGTTGAAGAGATTGTAGGCAACATTGCGTCTATGGATATGAATGAGATGATTAATGCAAAAGGTTTTATAGATCAGATGATGGAGGAGCTGGGGAAGGGAGAGGTTGAAGTAGGCAGGTTAGTATCTGAGTTAGCTGATGTGAGTCAGGTTACTTATCAGGAAGCACATAAGGCGATTACAGCGTTACAATTTGAAGATATTGTTAGACAGCTTACTGACAAAATTACAGATGAGCTAAATTATTTAGAGAAAAGTATTAATATGAGTGATGATTATGTTACTAAAGATAGTAATGTTATCTCTTATCTAAAACAAATAAGTAGTAAAATTGCTGAAATTGTAGCATCCAAAAAAGATGTAGAAACCCACTACAGTCACAATATCAAGAATGAGTCAGTAAGCCCAGGTGATGTAGAGTTATTTTAAAAGGAGAGAAGCGGCTTTATTTCTTCGAATAATAAGTCTGTAAATTACAGACTCCATGGAGCACTAGTATCGTCTATTTTTATTATCTATCTTCATTAATGTTATATCCATTCACCAATGGCTTCTAAGTTTTATTATCGTCACTAATCATCTGTTATTTTTAAAGATTCATGAGGGAGGGCAGCTCTGCTAATTTTAAGAGGGCACTAACAACAATGTATTATAGGGACTCATCGTTTGATAGCGATGCCTGAGAAACCTCTGTATTGGTTATAGTTCAATAGCTAATAAGAATAGTGTGAAAGGAATCAATTTTTTAACTAACTCGCGTCTTAAATTTAAAAACTATTAAGCAACAAGTGATGTAGTTGTCAGAACCGCTTACCTAGGAAACTATAGAATTCACGAAGATGGAGTCGAGTGATTCTCAAATTTTTTTAGTTAAACTCGGTCCGATAATTGTGGATGTTGTAAGTTCTATTTAAATCCATGTGTTTAGAATATTATGGGTTAAATACAGACGCTTTGATTATATGATTGGTTCAAATATAATGTGTGATCTGTTTTTAAATTATAAATAACTGCTAATAGGATGCTTTATTATCGGTTGATTTATGGGGTTTGCTTAATTAGCCAAGTGTGACGTTTAGCATGTCCATTGTATTCATATGTTGGTTGGAGGCTTTTGTAAGTAATGGATGATTAAATTTTAATATGACTATAGATCAGCTGTAAAAATAGTTGACTGTATTTGCTGTAAAAAATAAATAGCTCGTTTATATAACTGACAATATCAATAATCACTGAACTTAAGAATGATTTTGTAATTCGAGATTTTTTGCTACCGACTATAATTTGGCTTACAACCAATATAACTCTAGTCAATATTACTGGACAGGATATGTGCAGCATTAGCTGAAGCCAGTAATTGTTAAAAAGGCTTAAATGAGATGTTATTAGCCTTAAGATAGAGGGCTGTAATACACCATTAGGTAGCGGAATAAAGCCTCGTATGGCAATGGTCTGTTAGTGATGAATTGTCAACCGGATACATGGAGGAAGGTTTGTGCTACTTCGCTGTCTAAGGCTGGTGATAGCGTTAATAATAACCCCTGTCGCAGTTGCCAACACTACGTCTAATCACACGCCTAATAATCAACAGTACCATCATCTGTCAAAGGCGTTACAACATTATAAACAGCTGGAAGAGTCTGGTGCATGGAGTCAACTACCCAGTTATTCTCAGGTATTAACTCAGGATCCGGTAAAAAAAGCAGCACTGTTACATAACCTACTGCTGTTAACAGGCGATATAGCAAAACCAGGTGGTTCTTTGCAAAAAGGCCTAATAAGTTTTCAAACTCGTCATAAGCTACCACCTAGCGGTATTCTGGATTACAAAAGTTATCAGGCATTAGCTCGCCCTCCTGAAGAAAAAGCAGCGATTATTACCAAAAATCTTACTCGGTTAGACCAGTTACCAGAAAACATGGGCGATCGTTATGTGCTGGTAAACATAGCTGACTATAGTTTGAAGCTGGTAGAAGACAGTAAGACTAAATTAACAATGAAAGTCATTGTGGGTAAAAAAGCTCGACAGACGCCTATCTGGGCTGACACGATTAAATCGATAGTTGTAAACCCACCTTGGAATGTACCAAGAAAAATAGCAGTAAAAGATATTTTGCCAAAATTGAGGCGGCAGCCCGACTTTTTGCAAAATCATAATTTTCTTGTCTTGAGAGGCTGGGGGCAAAATGCCCAAATGGTTCCGCCTTATTCACTAGTAGAGTCAGGAATGCCTTGGCAAAAAGTGTCGTATAAGAAGTTTCCCTATCGGTTAAAACAACTTCCTGGGCCGGGAAATGCGTTAGGGCGTTTTAAATTTGACTTTCCAAATAAACACTCTGTTTATTTGCATGATACATCTCAACCTCACTTATTTCGGCAAAATAATCGGGCATTAAGCTCAGGTTGTGTGCGGGTAGAAAAACCAAGGGAGCTGGCTGAGAGCCTATTACAGCTTAATCGAGGGTGGCAACCGACTAAGTTGGATCGGCTGTTGGATACAAGTAGAACCGTTACATTGCGGCTAGAGCAACCTATACCTATTTATTTGGCTTATATGACAGCTTGGGTTGATACTCTTGGTAAAGTGCATTTTGCTAAGGATATCTATGGGCATGATCAAAGGCCGCTTGAGGTAGCCAGACGTTAGCTTGTTAGAGTAGTACTAGCCCATATCTACATGGGTTAGTATACCCTTTGTATTCTGCATAAATAAGTTCCCTGTAAACCCCATACGCTAACTTGAATATTTTGCTAGACCTTAGCAACTTACCCTTGTCGTTCAATGAAATAATATCTGGCTAGAGGGTATACATTTCCTTTTTTTATTTATAGTTTAACTGCCTATTAAGTAATGCTAATTAAGGTATTGATCAATTTATGAATAAGGCAAGTGGCAGCCACTATGTTGAGTAATGAGCTAGTAGATAGTGGAGAAGTAGAGCACTGTTGGTTAGCCGGTCCTTTTCCAGTGCTTCAGCCTTGTTGCGATTATCTCTTTCATTTTGCTTATCACTTTGCTAGCAACGTTCATGCTGTTGTAAAGAGCAATGCTGAGCAGCGGAGGATTAAGCAGCGCTATCCATTTGTCCAAACTCACTTGACTAAGACTACAAGTAGCCTCTCTGCTGTTGTGGAGTCAGAGGTTGATGGTGCGAGGGCTAGCCAGTTTTTTGTTGTGTCTAAAGACACTGACTGGGTATTGGCAAAAGAATTAGATATGACTCCATTACCTATTGAAAAAGTACTCGTTAATTCTGATCAACTCCAGACTGCTGCTTTTCATTCCAGTTCAAAACTGAATCACTTGTTAACACAAGAACCTGTTGAACGTAGGCAATATCTACATGCCAAGCACAATAAAGTGGCTATTATGGGACCGGAGTCTGCTGGAAAGTCGACATTAGCCTTAGCACTCGCACAACAACTGAGGTTTCCATTGGTTAATGAGTATGCAAGGCTATGGTTATCATACCAAGATGATGTTGGTTGCTATGAAGATATTGCCTTAATTGCCAAAGTACAACAGGCTATTGAGCAAACGGTTGCAGCTCAAGCGAAGCTGGTGTTGTTTGACACAGGGTTAATGACAACTCAAATTTGGAGTCAGGTACTATTTCGCAAGGTACCTGAGTGGCTGGAGAAACAAGTTCAGCAGCATCACTATGATTTGGTATTACTTGTTGCACCTGATTTACCTTGGCAGTTTGATCCTCAACGATGTCAACCTGAACAAGAAGCTCGTGAGCACTTTTTTCTGCAATGTGAAGCATTGTTAAAGCAGCTTGGGATTGTCTATCAAGTTATTTCAGGAATAGATCGGTTAGAACAGGCAAAGCAGGCCCTGGTGACTAAATTTTCTTGCGTTAGCTGCTGATTTCAAAACTGCCAGTTTATTAACCACTAGGTATTCAGTAGAATGGCCCCAATCCTAGCGCTTCATCCTATTTATCAACGTTATTTAAGTAAGATGCAGCATAAGCCTTATTGGCTATTAAAAGTTGAACGAACCAATACGCAGAAGTCCTTTCACTCATGTTAAGTAATGATTCATTAGCCCAGCTGAAACAACTAAAACAACAACTCAAGGCTCAAAAACAACTATTTCAAGGGAAAGTAAAAGACTCTCCTCTTAAGACAGCTACTATCCTGTTGGATGATGGTAGACAAGCATTATTGAATGCGGAAGAAGCACAAAGAGTTCTCCCTCATGATTTGGTGAAAGTGACTTTAACAGGGGGCAAAGGCAGTCAACTTACTGCTGAGATCGAAGAATTAGTGCGTAGTGACTTTAAAGAATTCACTGGCAAGATAGTAATAAAAGGCAAGGCAGTTTTTGTTGATCCCGATTATGGACGGATGAACCGCTGGATATTTATCCCACCTAAACAACGGGGTAAAGCACAGGCAGGAGATTATGTTCGTTGTCGTTTGGTACAACACCCAATAAAAAATGGAAAGCCACAGGCAGAAGTGCTTACAGTGATTGGTAATGATAAACAGCCAGGTATTGAAGCAAACTATGTCATTAATAAGTATCAACTACAAGATGGTTGGTCAGAGGCTGTACAACAGCAGGTTGAGCAGATTCTGGCTACAGGTGTGCGAGATAAAGTCACTGAGCAACACCAAGACTTAACAGCTATTCCTTTTGTTACGATTGACTCAGCAGCTACTCAAGATATGGATGATGCATTATTCGCTGAAGCTAATGAAGATGGCAGCTGGCGGGTAATAATTGCGATTGCTGATCCCGCTAGCTGGGTGGAGCCAGGTACACCTGTTGATCAAGCAGCCCGCGAGCGTGGCATGTCTGTTTATTTGCCTGGTCGTACATTGGCTATGCTACCAGAAGCTTTATCTAATGATCGCTGTTCATTAATGGCTAACCAGGAGCGGTTAGCTTTAGTTTGTGAGATGCAACTAGCGACAGATGGTGAAATTAAAAGTTATCAATTTTACTCCGCAGTAGTTTGCTCAAAGGCAAAGCTTAGTTATGAGTCAGTGAGCGAGTATATCGAGCAGGGAAATAAAGGTGCATTGGGCGAAGCAAATGAAATACTCGCACAAACAGTTGATTCCCTTTATGCGGTGCAGCAAGTACTAACTCGGTATCGTGAGCAGCAAGCAGTTAGCTTTGACAATAAGCCTGATTACAACCTGGTGCTGAATGAGCAGCAAAAAATAGCCAGTATTGAAAAGCAGCAGCGGCTTTCAGCTCATAAACTAGTCGAAGAATGTATGGTGGCTGCTAATCGTTGTGCTGCTCAGTTTATCAAAGCGAAAGCGGCTAACTCAGGCATATATATTACCAATGCAGGCTTGAGAAAAGAGCGCTTGGATGATGTGGCTAAGTTACTTGAACAGCAACTACCCACGTTCGATTTTTCCCAGCTATCCGATCCTATGGGATATCGTCAGGTACTGCTTGCGCTTAATAACCAGGCCACTGAGGTACCAGTAAAAGCGATTCTTAGTCGTCAGCTGGAGCGTAGTTTATTCAGTAATGAGCCGTTACCTCATGCTGGAATGGGGTTTGATATTTATACAACATTCACCTCTCCTATTCGTAAATATAATGATTTATTAATGCATCGCTTGATTAAAGCATTATTGCTTAGTCAGCCAGTAGAGCCGACATCTAATGAAGTGCTTGAGCAGTTGCAACAACAACAATATCGTACTCGCCAGGCAACCAATGAAATGGAGCAATGGTTGATCTGCCAGTATTTACAAGATAAAACAGCCGAAGTATTTCAAGGTAAAGTGGTTCAGCTTAATAGCTTTGGTTTTACAGTTCGGTTAGATGACAATGGTGTAGAAGGGTTTGTAGATGCACGGAAACTACCGCAAAGTTATAGCTTTGATCCTTTGTATCAAACTCTTCATAGTAAAGATAAAGAACAACGTTTCACTCTAGAGCAAGCCGTTAGCGTACAGTTATTACAGGCTGATGTGAAACGGCGCAGTGTTCGATTTACCTTAGTAAACTAAGCTCATTAGAAAGAAAAGCAAAAGCCACATAGCTAAAATAGGCAATGTGGCTTTTGCTTTAAAATTTAAAAGTTGATTTGACTTATTTATTTTTTATATCCACCTGCCATTAAGTCTTCCCGCCATTTTTGATCGAGTCCTTCATCTTTAAGCTTTTTTAACCCTGCATTAAATATTTTTAATAATTCCTCATTGCCTGCTTTTTGCTTAGAAAATAATAAGTGTCCTGTAGATTCAACAAGGGGCTTGGGGTGGAACGTAATCAAGTGAACTGATGTTTCATCAAATTTATCAGCAAGCAAGCCATACCCTGCCACTGTGCCCATAGGGAATAAATCTACTCGAGAAGCTAATAGTTTTTTAAAATTCTTATCATCACTGGAAGCGGTGCTGATTTTTACTGTGCCGTTTTCTCCTGCTTCCCAAAATGCTTTGGTATAAGTGTATCCTGTGGTGGCGCCAATCGTTTTTCCTTTTAAGTCTGCTACTGAACTCCAGTCAGTTAGCGGGTTAGTTTTCAAATGAAAGAAAACAGTTTTTTCGGTAGAGACTGGTTCACTATAGTAAAAGTCTTTTTCTCGATCAGGGGACTTAAACCAGAAAGAAGTAGCGTGGAACTCTCCTTTTTTGGCTGACTCATAAGCGCGTTTCCAAGGAAAAAATTTAAATTCTACGGTATAGCCTTCGCGTTTGAATGCTTCATTAACAATGTGACTGACATAGCCAAGATGCTTTAGTTTTTTAGAAACCCAGGGGCTATACTCACCTGTAGAAATAGTTACAGTTTTATCTGCAAAGCTGATTAGGGAGTAAGCGCTTGCAATTGAGCCTAATAGAATAGAGCAGGCCATTTTTTTCATAAATATCATTACTACTACCTTTGCAAGTGGTACCGCTTTTAGATGATAGTAGTACAAAATTCTAGAAAAAGTAGCTGAGCATTAAAAAATTACATCAGCTGCACTAAAGCCTGTTAACAGGCTTTAGGTTAAAACAATAAAACAAGTGATTGTTGAATAAGGAGAGTGTTTAAGAACAAACTGTAACAAAACTAATAATATTGAAGAACTCATTTACATTGAGTTGGGTAGAAATTTCCTGTTATATATATGAACGAAATAAAATGGACTAGTGCAGAAGGACGAGGCAATAACAATGAAACTTCATTCATGGGGGCTAGTGGGGATAATGCTAACAGGGGCTGTTGTTGGTTCTGCCCATACAAGTCATGACCTTATTAGCCAGCAAAAAAAAACAGTAAAAGCTTTCTTTCCCAATCTGACTAAAGCACATCAGGCTGTTATGCAGTTTGATACCCTTGAATCTGATTATCAAACAGGATATTTGACTATTGCAGCTACTTCTCAAGAGCAGCAGAAGTTGCTTAGGCAGGGCTTTAAATTATTGCCATACCCCAGCTACCAGGTGGCATTAGATAACATTCGAAATCGAGCAGATAATGACAGTGGTATACCTGGGTATAGCTGTTATCCAACAGTTGAGGAGACTTTTCAGCAAGCCGTAGCACTTCAAGCGAAGTATCCAGATTTGGTGCAGTTGGTTGATATTGGAGATTCATGGGGAAAAAGCAACAATAAAGGGGGATATGACTTACTGGTACTTAAGTTAACTAATCGTACCCATGATATTGAATCTAAACCTAAATTAATGATTAGCAGTGCCATTCATGCCAGGGAGTATGCAACAGCAGGCTTGACCTTAACCTTTGCTAAACAGTTATTGTCTGAATATGGAACAGAAGCAGATGCTACCTGGGTTTTAGATTACCATGAGGTTCATATTTTATTGCAGGCTAACCCTGATGGCCGAAAAAAAGCTGAGCAGGGGGTGTTATGGCGTAAGAATGTAAACCTAGATGCAAAGTGTGCTTGGAGTAGCAACCGTACAGGGATTGATTTAAACCGTAACTTTAGTTATGCCTGGAATAGTACCAGCAATGGCTCCAGTGGTAATGTTTGTAACGATACCTATCGTGGCACTGCTGCTGGTTCAGAGCCAGAAGTGCAAGCGCTTGAAGCTTATTTAAAGGGCATTTTCCCAGATAGACGTGGCCCAGATCGCGGTGATCCTGCACCAGAAGACACTCGTGGTATTCATTTAGATATTCATAGTCATGGCAAGTTAATTCTCTGGCCATGGGGGACTGCTGGAAGTAATGCACCTAATCATCAAGCTTTACAAACCTTAGGGCGTAAGTTCGCTTATTTTAATGATCATACTCCCTATCGGTCCGTTGAGTTATATGAAACTGATGGCACCAGTGATGGAGCGAGTTATGGTGATCTAGGGGTGGCTGCATTTACTTTTGAGTTAGGAAAAGCATTTTTTGAGTCTTGTGATTATTTCCAGAAGGAGATTCTACCCACCAACTTACCAGCACTTATGTATGCGGCAAAAGTTGTAAGCAGTCCTTATAAAACGCCTGCTGGTCCAGATATTATTGATTTAAAACAGCAGACGTTGGGTGATGAATTTAGCCAAACTATTGAACTTGTTGCAACGGCTGATGATCGCCGATATAGCAATAAAAGAGGAGCAGAACCCGCTCAATCTATTCAAAAAGTAGCTTATTTTATTGATGAGCCACCTTGGTTAGCAAATACCCCCAGTGGCTGGTTTGAAGCAGTTGATGGTAGTTTAAACCAGCCAGTTGAGTCAGTTAAAGCAATTCTCGATACAGCTGGCTGGAAAAAAGGTCAGCATACGGTGTATGTAAGTGCACAAGATGCAGATAATAATTGGGGGGCAGTAAGTGCGCTATTTACTTATAAAAAGTAACGATTAAATTTAAAAATTGAGTTTTTAAAATAAGCTCGACAAGTGTATAGCAAGCATTTGTCGAGCTTATGGTTTTTTTATTTCTCTATGATTAAGTATGTTTAATATTTTTTGGAAGTAAGTGCGTTAGCTGGTGTTTTTACATAAGGCCTTTTGTTTTTGGATAAATATTTTTATGAGCTGAAAAAGAGATGAAGTTAGTAATTACAATGTGTTTAATTAGATTTTTCTGTTTTGAACTGGAAACTAGACGACTATTGAAGTGGGAAATGAGGAGTAATAGAATTTCACAAAATTTTTGTTTGCCAGTTTACTTTAGTAACTGAATTAACTTATAACTTGGGTCGTCTAGTTCTGTATTATTCTTCATATATACTCATAGAGTCTCTTTTGCACTCGGGTGGTATCCATTGTTGCCAGATATGCTTTTTAGTTTTAATCCATTGTTGTGCTGCTTGTAGATGGGTTAAATATTGTCCATCTACCCAGTAAACAAGTTCGGCAATTAATTCGTTGGTAAAATTCATTCTTTTGGCGACTTGATAGGCACAAGGCCATTTATTGGGAAATTTAATCCAGGCAATTTTTTTTAGCCAACCATTTTTAGGATTGCCGCAATCATAGGTTGCTTCTGGGTTAATTCCCCATGATGGGTCTGTCTCGCATTTTGTAGAGTACTCTGGAAACTCTACAAATTTGCCTTTGTATTTATATTCAATCCAGTTTGGGGTCCAGTTGAAAAGCACTATGGGTTTTCTTTTATTGTAAGCTTGCTCTAGTTCGATCCATAGTTGATCGCCATGAGAAACCCTTTCTACATTAAAATTAAGCCCTAATACTCTTATTCGTTTGGCATCTGGTTTCTCCCATGGGCCACCTAAGTAAATACCTTTGCCGTTAGATTTTTCATTTGTAAATAATTCTGAGCAGTCAAGAAGTGCTTTCCAATCTGGTAGGCCAGGGCACTTTTCTTCTACATAGTCAGGGTACCACCAGTCTTCCCGAGTTTTAGCATTGTGGTTACCAAGATCAATAATTCTATTGTTATCCATCAGTTTTTTGTATTGGGTAGCCATGGTGCCTTCCCACACTTCTAACTGTAAATGAATATGTCCTCTGCTGATCATACTCCACTGAGCATCAGTCGTTAATTGAACAAAGGAAGTTTTATAACCCATCTCTTGAAAAAAAATAGCTGATATATTTGACATAACAATCTGGCTGGTCCAGTCATTTATCACTATTTTTATCCGCTCATTAGAACTTCCAATAGCAAACTCTGACATTGAGACTGACATTGATAATATCATGCTTTGAAGCAAAAGGTTATAAATGCACATTTTAAATAGCAATTTAATAGGCTTATATACTATTGTAAATATAGTCTACTAATGGAAGTTAAACTAAATTGAAAAGTGTATATAAAATACCGCTGTTAAAACGAAAAATATGTATAGATATAAACCATTTAATTGAAAATAAGCAGGTGAAAATATGAAGCTGAAAACTGCTTTCTGTTTTGTTATTGCTAGCAATTTTTCTTTCGCTGCTGTGCCAGAGGATAGCAACCCAGTAAAAGTAATTATTAATAATTGGACGAGCCAGGCGGTATTGGCAAATATTTATGGACGTTTGATTAACTCTATGGGATACAAGGTTGAATATGCGCCAGTCAAGTCGAGTGCCCAATGGCTGAAATTAAAAACGGGTGAAGTAGATGTTCAGGTAGAAGTGTGGGAAGGCACTATGTCTGAAAAATTTAATAAGCTGGTTGGAGGTAATCAAGCATTAGATGCAGGTACTCATGATGCTAAAACCCGTGAAGACTGGTGGTATCCCGAGTATGTAGAAGAACAGTGCCCTGGCCTACCAGATTGGCAGGCACTTAATAAGTGCGCTAGCTTATTTGCCGGCGGCAAAACGAAAAATAAAGGGCGTTATGTAGCTGGGCCTTGGGAAAAGCCTGATAGAGCAAGAATACGGGCCTTGGGAATGAACTTTGTAGTAGATAAAGTTAAAAAGGGTGATGATCTTTGGGTGGCGTTAAAAAAAGCAGCAGAAAAGAAACAGCCTATTGTTTTATTTAACTGGACCCCGAATTGGGTAGAGGCAAAATATAAAGGTAAGTTTGTAGAATTTCCAGAGTACGCTCCAGAGTGTGAAAAAAAGAGTGCATGGGGAGTAAATCCTAATTTTACTTTTGATTGTGGTAACCCCAAAGGTGGCTGGCTGAAAAAAATGACTTCTGTAAAAATGAAGTCTAAATGGCCTTGTGCCTATAAGCTAGTTAATAATTTTAATTTTTCTAATGAGATGATAGCAGAAGTTGCTGCCTGGGTAGATGTAGATAATATGTCCCACAATGAGGCAGCAGATAAGTGGATTAAACAGTATGAAGAAAAGTGGAAAACATGGATACCCCAAGAATGTACTGCATGAGGGTTAATAAATGATATTGTGATATAGCTAGCCTATAGAAGAAGGCATATCGTGCCTTCTTCTACCATGTGCTAATTCCATAGCTAATAGAGTATTTTTTAACGATTTTATCATAGTCTCCATTTGATCTAAGCGCTACTAATGCAGAATTAAATGCATTAAATAACTCAGGTGAGATGGTTTTTTTACTTAATAAATAGTGCACTTGTCCTGTTTTTATAACGGTTTCATAGTGTAAGGAAAACTTATCATCCAACTTATTTCTGATCAGTTGAATAATTTCTGTTACAGGGTAGCCAATAAAACCATCGATTTTGCCTTGGCTTAATAATGGATAAAAATCTGAAGAGTCAGTTACAAAATACAGTTGATTTTTGTGACTGGCTAATAAAGTATCTATTTTAGAGCCATAGGTATTACCTTTAGTAACACCTAATGTGAAGGAGCTTGACAGTAGCTCGGGTAAGGTTTTGTTAGCAAATTGGTTTTCATCAGATTTTTTGATGTAAATACCTGCATACTCATTACGATAAGGGAAACTATAATGAGCCCACTCTGCTCGGTTATTATCCCAAGAAGCGCCAGAAGCAATATCTAGCTCTCCTCTTTTTATCATTTTTAGACGCTTTTCCCAGGTTAGGTCTTTATTATTGACTAGCTTAAGTTTGCAGCCTGTTTGTTTAACGACTGCTCGCAATAGATCAATATCAAACCCAGAAACAGTTGTATTTTTCTGTATAACAAAAGGTTCTCGTTGTGTACCAATAGCCATACGTAATGTTTGATTACATTTGAACTCATTGGCAATTGCCAGTTGTGGAATAAACCATATAAATAGGCAGCTAAAAAAAATACGGTATTTCATAGTTTAAATTTTCAGTTATTAAAGACTTGTAAATAAGTCTTTATTGCTAATGTTAAATGTACCCGACTCACTTGCTATTTGGGGAAGTTGCTATTTCTGGATAATAACTTGCTTGGAAATGTTGGCTTTCATTAAAAATGAGAAATGCTGGTTTTACCCGTTGTCACTAATGTATGTATAAAGTATTTTAATGGCCGTTAATTTATAGTCAGAGCTAGTTTGGCTTTTCTAAAAATGTTTTCTATAGTAGGCATCATAATAACTATTCTATACTTTTTGTGTCAACTATATTTACATTGAGTTGAGAGAGGGCGTTAAAAATTGATATATGAGGTTATTGACGGGTTCTAATTATTGAAAATAGTTATATTTATTTTTTTGCTAGATTAAGCATGTGGTAATAATTTATCTTTCATAATTATATACCCAATACGAAAGTTTTATAGGTGCGGCCATCGAGTGATGATGGCCTCATGAGCTTATAAATAATAGGTGATTGGGGCAAGGAGTGAAGATAACAAAACCTAGAAGTCATTCGTGAAGGATATATGATAGCGAAGTTTGAATAGTTGCTGCATTATATTTAATAGTATAAGTGGTAAAGAGAGGAACGCTTTTTGTTAACTAGGTTTTATTTAAATGAGTGATGGTGCTATTAACTTTCATGAAAAGCAAATACTTGATATTTGTAACACTTTATTTCTTCACTCCAAAAATCAGGAGGCAGATTTGCTTTTTGTTTGAGCTGTTTAAAAAACGCATCTGGCTTGGGTAGTTTTTCCCAAACTTGGGGCAAAAATGTACCACGGTGCTGTTTGTATTGCAGAATGACACCATCTTGAAAAGGCTTCAGTTGATTTATTAATGATGATTCGTCAACAAAATTAATGGGTTGATGTGGAGATAATATGGATATTTCAATTTTGATCTGGTTCAGTTCACTACTATCCAGATTAGGGAAACGATAATCTTCAAATGCACTTGCATAGGCGTTATGGCTTACCTCTAGAACTAAAGGGCGAGTAGGATTAAGGCTACCAATACAGCCCCTTAATAGTTGCTGCTTAGTTAAAGTGACAAACGCACTGCGTTTTTCCTGCAAGGCAGGGGAATACTCAGCAGGTTTAATTTCAGCCAGTGTTTGTTTTTGGCAGCCAGCAGTGATCACCTGACGTGCCAGCTTTAACAGGGTCTGTTCATCATCATGCTTAAGCTCAGCGGAGAGCATAGGCTCCATACCCTACTACAGTGTCTTTAGGGCCAGCAGTATCGCCGGAGTTACGCGTATCTAACGTTGTGACTGCTAATCCTTTGCGTTTAGCTGTTAATAGAATGCCATTGATTGGCTTACAACCACAGGCTTCTTCACCATGTAAATGGTAATCAAGCTGTTTAATTTTTTCGGTTGTGGCTGCATCAATGGCTTTTGCTTCTTGATAAGGGTGGTAATGACTTAAGTCTGAACTAATGACTATTAGAGTCTCTGGCCCTCCCCAAAAATGCTCAATGACATTGGCGACAGATTCTGCACTGGCGTGACCAACAACAAAAGGGATGAGCTGGAAGCTGGTTAGCATGGTTTGCAGGAAAGGGAGCTGTACTTCTAAGCAATGTTCATGGGTGTGGGCAATATCCAGAATTTGCACGTCTTCCAGTTGAGCCGCTTGCTCAATAGCTGTTTTATCTATATTAATCATTCCCAGTGGAGTATTAAATGCTTCGGCAGCAGGTAGTGCTAGACCTGTAAAAGGAACCCGATGAGAAGGGCCAAACATTACAACTCGCTGAATAGTGCTTTTTAACGGCTCAAGCAGGTGATAAGCCTTTGCTGCTACGGTTCCTGAATAAATGTATCCTGCATGAGGCACAATTAATACTTTAGGGACCATAGTAATTGGATCATCAATCGCTAGTAGGCTTTTAACTGTATTACCGAGATCTTGAGGCGACTCTGGGTAAAACATGCCGGCAACTGCAGGCTGGCGAATCTCCATAGCGAACCTCCTAACTCGGGTGTACTCTAATGGATAGCATCGTGTTTGAAATGAATACCACTCTATATGTAGGAGCATAGGTGAGAAGAAATAGTTCGCGCAAGTAGATCGTATGTATATATAGCCTGCTGGCGGGTAGGGTAGCTCAATGGCTTTTGCAAGTGTAAATACCGTTGCCACAAAGTATTGGCATCAATTAGAAGATGGTCGGATTCAATGTGATGTTTGTCCACGGCATTGTAAGTTACGGGAAGGGCAGCGAGGGTTATGTTTTGTTCGCGCCTGTGAAGATAATCAAGTTGTCTTAACCAGTTATGGCCGATCCAGCGGCTTTTGTGTTGATCCTATCGAAAAAAAACCGCTTAATCACTTTCATCCAGGTACACCGGTCCTGTCGTTTGGTACTGCGGGCTGTAATTTGGCCTGTAAGTTTTGTCAAAATTGGGATATGAGTAAATCCAGAGAAATGGATACCCTGGCAGATAGAGCTTCACCCGAACAGTTAATTATAGCAGCGAAAAGTCTGGGCTGTCGCAGTATTGCTTATACTTATAACGACCCTGTCATTTTTATGGAGTATGCCTTGGATGTTGCACAAGCCTGTAGGGAAAATGATATTTTTTCTGTTGCGGTAACGGCAGGTTATATCTGTAAGGAGCCGCGAGTTGAGTTTTATCAAGGAGTGGATGCTGCTAATGTAGATTTAAAAGGTTTTACTGAACGATTTTATAAAAAAATATGTGGTGGGCAATTAGAAGCGGTATTAGATACCCTGAAATACCTAAAAGATGAAACCAATGTATGGTTTGAAATTACCAATTTACTCATTCCTGATGAAAACGACAGTGATGCAGAAATCCATCAAATGTCAGAATGGATTATGGAAAATCTGGGGCCATTTATACCGGTTCACTTTACGGCCTTTCATCCAGATTGGAAAATGCTGGATAAACCCCGTACCCCAGCCGAAACGTTGACTAGAGCAAGAAGTATTGCGATCAGTGAAGGGTTGCACTATGTGTATACTGGTAATGTATTTGATGTGAAAGGTGAGAGTACCTATTGCCATCAATGTGGTGCAATGTTGATTGAGCGTAACTGGTATGTACTTGGTTATTGGGGGCTGGATGACCAAGGCTGTTGTGCTAGTTGCGGTACACCGTTAGCGGGTTTTTTTGAACCTCGTCCAGGTATTTGGGGGGCTAGGCGGTTACCGGTGCGGATGGTTTCCTAACCCATAAATTCTCTGTAGCCAGATGAAATATTCAACCGAAAAGTTAATCTATATTTAATTGTAAAGCATTTAGCAGGAACTGCTTTTTTCGCTGTTTTTCCAAATAAAGTAAATTATTGAGGGTTTCTTTGGCTTGATGGGACTTTGCATGGCTGGCGAGTAATTGATATAAGTCAATCAGCCGGTCATCCAGCTCTAGTGCAATTTGAATAACATCATTAAGGGAAATATCCTTATCAAAGTCTTTGGCATGGTATTGCCTGAACAGTGGGTCGTTAGTTAGCTCTTGATACCATAAGTTAATTACCTGGCTTGGTGTATGTTCTTCAATCTTTATTAAATTATCACTGATCGCTTTTTCGTGTTCCACTAAGTAATCCAGCAGTAGCTTCACTTTTTCTTGTTCTGCCTTATGGCTTAGTTTTTGATACAGCTGGCTCATCTGCCAGTGAGTCTTAACCACATAATCCAATACATCGTGCAGCTTTGGAAATTGCATATATTAACAATCCAACATAAATGAGTACATCTTACATATTAGTTTAGACTTACTATTGTAAATATTTCATCAGACCATAGAAAATTTCTGTTGGGCTCAATAAGGCTGCAATCATTAGGTATCATTGATATCTAATGAAATATCTGAGCTAGAATTTTTATGCGTTATACTGTTCCAAGCAGTAAATTGCTTTAACAGTAGATCGAGAGTAGTGTTGTATTGGACTTTTTTGTTAGTTATTGCTTTGTTACTGAAGGACCATAATGGAAGCAGAAAAACAACCATTGCGATTACGTAGGATTGGCATTGATACCCGTCAAGAGCCGGTTGCTTATTTACAGCAAGACTGTCATGTGTGTAAGTCAGAAGGGTTTTCAGTTCATTCTCGAATCAAAGTGGCGACTGAAAATCGCAGTATAATTGCCACAATACAATTTATTACCAACCAGTTGTTAACTAATCAAGAAATTGGCTTGTCTGAAGCAGCTTGGCAGCTACTAAAAGCAGATGAAGGTGAACAGGTGCATTGTAGCCATGCTAAGCCTGTAGAATCGTTTACTTGTGTGAAGAACAAATTGGCTGGTAAATCATTTGATGAAAATTCAGTTTTTGAAGTGATGCACGACATTTGTCTGGGACATTATCCTGATATTCAGTTGGCCACTTATTTAGCTGCCTGTTCTGGTACCCATTTGTCGCCGCCTGAGGTACTTGCTATTACCAAGGCAATGGTGAATTCAGGTCAACGTATCGATTGGAATATACCGCAAGTGCTGGATAAGCATTGTGTGGGGGGAGTGCCAGGTAATCGCACCTCACCATTAGTAGTAGCAATAGTTGCTGCCGCTGGCTTAACCATGCCAAAAACCTCTTCTCGGGCAATCACTTCACCTGCGGGTACTGTTGACACGATGGAGGTGATGACCCCCGTTAGTTTGAGCCTGCAACAAATCCGTCAAGTTGTAGAACAAGAGAATGGCTGCCTGGCTTGGGGAGGCTCAGTTAGTTTGTGCCCAGCTGATGATATTTTATTAAGAGTACAGCGAGCTTTGAACCTTGATAGTGAAGGGCAGATGGTTGCTTCTGTATTAGCCAAAAAAATAGCGGCTGGATCGAGCCATGTACTTATTGATATTCCTATCGGTCCCACCGCCAAAATTAAAAATCAAGCGGCTGCTTTTCGTTTACAACGGTTATTAGTTGCTACTGGTGAAGCGCTGGGAATTGAAGTAACTGCAATGACTTCTGATGGTAATCAGCCGATAGGCGTTGGTATTGGTCCTGCTTTGGAAGCAAAAGATGTGCTTGCTGTATTACGTTGTGACCCTGATGCACCAGTAGAGCTTGCGCAACGAGCATTGACTATTGCTGGAAAATTATTAGAAGTGGGCGGTAAAGCGAGAGAAGGAGAAGGTTATCGGCTGGCACAGAAAATTTTGAATTCTGGTGCAGCAGAGAAAAAGTTTATGGCTATTTGTGAAGCTCAAGGCGGTTTTACTGAGCCTCCAGTCGCTAATAATACTTATGAAGTGACGGCTTCCCATAATGGCATTATTACCTATATTGATAATCGTTTCATTGCCAGGCTGGCCCATTTTGTGGGGGCACCTGTTGTAAAAACTGCAGGGCTTGAAATGCAGGTTAAATTAGGTGATCAAGTTGTATCTGGACAACCGTTATTTACCTTACATGCGGAAGCAATGGGGGAATTAAATTATGCATTAGAGTTTTTACAACAACACCCTGATGCCATTAGAATCGAAGAAACCTGGCTGTAACGCTTACTGTTATTATTGTAAATGTTAATGGTGATGATTATTCGCCAACTCAGCTAATTTTTTTAATTTAGTAATGGCAATTCCGTTAATTGAGTTAGCAGGGTATTGATGGCTTTCATCAAGTTCACCTACTGGACGGTGAGTGAGCAATTCTAATGCTTGATCCACTTTGTTAATGGCATAAATAGCAAATTTATCAGCGGTAACTGCCTCTACCACTGGTTGATTAAGCATTAGATTTTTTACATTAGCGGCTGGAATAATTACACCTTGATTACCTGTGAGGCCTCGTTTTTCACACAATTTGAAGAAGCCTTCTATTTTTTCATTAATTCCCCCAACAGCTTGTACTTCACCATATTGATTAATTGAACCAGTTAAAGCGAGGCTTTGGGAAAGAGGGATTTGAGTGATGGCTGAAATCAAACAGCACAGCTCAGCCAGTGAGGCGCTATCGCCATCTACCTTGCCGTAGGATTGTTCAAGGGCAATATTGGCGGTCAAATTAAGTGGAAAATCTTGCGCATATTTTTGACCTAAATAACCTGATAAAATCATTACACCTTTGGAGTGAATGGCTTGCCCTAGCTCTGCTTCTCGTTCAATATCAACAATGCCTGCCGTGCCTGGAAAAACGGTTGCAGAAATTCTTGATGGTGTTCCAATACAGTTGTTGCCTAAATCCAGTACCGTTAGCCCATTTATTTTTCCAACATATTCTCCTTGGGTATCAATTAAAATAGTATTGTCTAGCATGTCATCCATAATCTCGCTAGACAAGCGATTAGTGCGCCACTCTTGGCCATGCAGAGCTCGTTCAATATGCTCTACTTCGATTAACTTATCTCTGGCCATACGTCTTAAGCAATTGGCTTCACTGACTAAGTCAAACATATCCCTGAATGAGGCAGATAATTTGGACTTATTTTCCGCTAGCCGCAAACTATGTTCCATTAGTCGTGCTACGGCTGCAGAAGTGAGTGGTTTAAACTGGTTTTTTTCGACATAAGTTTGCATAAGTCGGGCAAAGCCATCTTTGGTTTCTTCATTAAGCAGAATTTCATCGTCAAAATCGACAGTCACTTTAAACAGTTTGTGAAAGTCGCTGTCGTAGGCTTGGAGCAGATGATAGGTTTCCCGGTCGCCAATCAGTACTATTTTTACTTTCAAAGGAATGGGTTGAGGGTTCAGGCTTATCGTATTGACTAACCCCAGCTCAGATACAAGCGATTCAAGCCGTATTTCCTCTTCTTTTAACGCTCTTTTTAAGGCATCCCATACATGGGGCTCGGTTAATAATTTATCTGCATCAATAATCAAGTAACCGCCATTGGCCTGATGTAGCGAGCCAGGGCAAATATGGCGAAAATTAGTGACTAACGTACCTAAATCACTGCTGTATTCGACACGGCCAAATAAGTTTCGATAACTCGGGTGTGACTCATGAGTGACGGGAGCGCCTGCTGTTTTATCTCGTGCTACAACTAAATTAGGGGCAAATTCGTTAGTTAACGCTTCTTTTTTTTCCGCATCTTCTCGTGCTTCTTCACTTTCTTCTACTAATAGCTCAATAACTGTCTTGTGTAGCTGCTCTTTAGTGGCTTGAAGAAAGTCTTGGATTTTTGCCATTTCTTTATATTTATCATGTAAGGGGCGAAATAGTGGAGCAATCGCCCGATTAATGGTTTGCCGGTTGAGTTTGCGCATTTTGTCTGATGACTCCCGCTTCCATTGAGGGAGTCCTACCAAGGCTTCATTGAGCAATATTTCCAGGTGAGAGATATGTTGATGAAAGGCTTCCCGTTCGGTATCTGGTAAGCTGGCAAACTCTGCTTCATCCATCATTTTGCCCCCTTTCACAGGAGTAAAGCTGATGGTGTTGGTATCTTTGAATAGTGCAATACTGTGTTTTAAAGCTGCTTTTTCAACGGTATCGATAGCGCGGTCATATTGTTGATTAAATTCTTGTTCAACTCTGGCTTTTTGCTGTTGATAACTAGGGTGTTCAAAGGCTGCGGGGAATGTGGCTAGCAAATTATCTAATAGCTGCTCAAAATCATCTCTAAAAATATTAGCCATCCCAGCAGGCAAAGCTAAAACGATAGGTTCTCTAGTGAGCCTATAGTTATTGACATATAAATAGTCGTTTGGGGTTGTTTGTCGCTTGGCTTCTTTATCAAGAAAAGCTTTTACATAAGAGTTGCGACCGCTACCGGGTCTTCCCATCACATACATATGGTAGCCACTTTGCTGCATAGCAACTCCGAACTGCAAGGCTGTAACAGCTCTATCCTGGCCTAAAATGCCGTAGTAGGGTTTTAGTTTGTCTGTGGTGGCAAACGGAAAGTCGTTGTGAGAAATGGTGGTCTTCAGCCGTTCAACACTGAGCTTTAACTTATCTGTTTGTTGTTTCATAGAGTGACCCAGCCATACTTTCTTATCAGTTTAGCTTCAAAGTATCAAAGGCTGAGGGAAGGGCTGCACATTGTACTGTTATTGATCTGACTTAGCTGAAAAGATAGGCAGTTACTCCTCAACATGATTATGTTTAAACTTCATATAAGTGATTCCACTCGCTAAAACCAGTCGCCAGGCAAGCTCTATATTATCTGAAAATTCATCATCATACTGGGCAACGGTTTCTATAAGCGCTTCTAGCCAGATATCGTACCATTCAGGCAATATATTAAGGTGAAGGCGGTTATGCTGAATAGCAATTTTTTCTAAATAATCTGTAGCATTATTGGTTGCATAAAAAGTAAGCAGTTTATAAAAAGACTTTTCTAAAAGCCGTTTTTGCTTGCTCATATCGGTATTAGCAAAAGCACGGGCAATTGCATCTGATTTACTAGTAAAATTAAGATAAAAGGCATCAAAAAATGATCTGGCATTAATTTCTTTGCCTAACACTCGCTCATAACTAGCATCAAATATATTTTCAAAGTCGCTCATCGTGTTTTTGACTTGGTTGTGAGTGTAATGCCCCGATCCTCTTATAAGTATAGCATTTGAGTAAAGTGATATTTTTGTGTCAAATCAATGGATGTTGTATTAATAAGGGGCTTCTTTCCACTATACATTTTGAGGTCTTAGCAAAAATTGATTCCCCTCTTTGAAAGAGAGTGTTGCAAAAGGGTATTAGAGAGTAAATATGAAATAACAGGGTATTCTTCCATCGCTCTACAAGGCCATTCCTGGCCTTTATAGTTTTTGCTGTTCCTAACAGCTGTTCCAGAACACCCTATCACGCGATATTTTCCAGCTTTTGCGACAGCCTCAAAAGAGAAAGTTGGAGCGGCCATCGTTCTAATTTTCCTTTTTGGTACACCTTCTCTGGAAAGAAAAACCTATTTATTCACACTCTATTATTTGATTGGTTTCTTTAAATACCACTTGCATTGGAGCGTGAGGAATTTTTATTTGTACTAACTGATAGGGTGACGTGAGTGATGTAATCACAGCGCAGCGCTGTCCAGGCTCGATTGAATTGACTGTTGCAATGACTTTATTGTCTTTTTCCCGTACATCCACCACTTCAATCATAAAACCACCACTAGGCTGAGTTCCCATATAAATACCCAGCACTAAATACTTATTAAAATCAATAATGGGTAACCCTGTACCGCCACTTGGATTTTCTGCATAATAGCGGGCTGCTAAAGTACCTTGATCAGTAATCACTTCGAGCTTTTTAGATTCTTCAACACTGTAAACACCTTGGTCAATGACTGAATAGGGTAGTGGCTCTGATATCGGATCAGCCAAACTATAATCTGCCATGGCGATATTGGCAGATAGTAATGAAATAGCTGCAAGTGTATTGATGAAATGATTGCGCATGGTTAACAGTCCTTGTTTAGTTGCTATTTGTATTATTCGCTTTGACTATAAAATACCCAATACGAAGGGCATAATTCCATTTAAACGGCAATTATTGTATTAGCAAGGACTAAAAATAACGTGATTTCTTTCACAGTTAGCGGCAAGTGTTGTAAATAAAAAAGCCTGTCAACAATGACAGGCTAAAGGAATAGTAGGTCACTAGATATGTACACGTCTAGTCGTGTTTAATGATTAGGAGTAATCACTAGAAAATGTTGAAGGTATAGTCAATGTAAATTTGGTTATTGTCTATATCTTCATTTTTTAGGTTTGATTCTTCTCTATGGGTATAGTTGGTCCACTTGAGCTTTAAGCCTTTAAGTGCTGCTGTCTGAAACGCATATGCGATGGTTGTATCCCGGCCCCACTCCTTGTTGCCACGGCTTGTAGTCTCAATACCAGTGTTATTCTTATCGCCATCAAAGCCTTTTCTATAGCCTGCTGCTAAGGTGAGTCCAGGTATCCCAACTCCGGCAAAGTCATACTCAAAGCCAACCATTATTGCCTTTTGGTCTTTACAAATAAAGTCTGACCAGTAGGGAACCATGGAGTTAAACCCTCCAAAACCTGAGGGGGAAGCTGCCCAATCATACTCAAAATCTGCACCTTTAGTTTGATGGTAAGCTGTTTTTAGTGTTAACTCATCTACGGTGAGTTCTGCTAGGAGCTGGGTGTTTTGGGAGTCATAACCGTCAAAACTAGCTGCTTGGGCTGCGGTTCTGTCTTTATTTATTTTACTTCGAATAAAAGCATCACCATTTTCTTTGACTCTATGATGAATACCTTCTAGGTAGAGTTGAGTATTATCAGCTAAGCTGAAAGTGTGGTAAATCTTGAACTGTTGTCCTTTTAAAAAGCTGTTTGACTCTCCCCAGTCATACTCAAAGCCTAATCCATTATCAAACTCATAAGCTAAGCCATAGCTTTGAATATAGTTAACTTCTTCAACACTATCACCAAAGTGCTCAAAGTGTCCCATATTACGCCATGAGCCTTCAGTTAAATAAGTACCATGTAGTTTCAGGCCATGAACATTAATATCAGCTGCAGTGCCATATACGGAGCTGGGTACAGCACGAGAACCAGAACCTTGAATAAGATTTGTGTCACGACGCATTCGGCCGTGCTTAAAATTAAAGTTTAAATCATCATCACCTAATTTTACTTTTACATATGCTTGGCCTAGCAGGTTGATATCGTTCGTTTCTTTAGGGTTTCTTCCATCTGCCGGTAAATGAGTAAAATTATTACCTGGAGAGTCTAAATCCCAAGCACCATAATAAGAAGCATCAAACCCTATGATGTCTGCAAAATAACCTGATGTATAATTGAGTTGGAGACCTTGTATCCATTCTCTATTGTCATAGTCGGAGCCGTGGCGGCCATCCCGGTTGAAATAAACATTTCTTAACATTCCATCTAACGAGCTACCTTCAATAAAACCTTCATCTGCATGGGTTACTATATTAAACGAAGAAGCGGCTACGATAGCGGTACAAAGCGTGGTGCGTTTGAAAATATGCATTGTTATTATCTACTCCTAAAGGTTGTTTTATACCCTTGTTTTATAAGGGCTATAGCTACTTCTTACTCACTTACCTGCCGTATTTTTTAGCAAACAACCACTCGCCCGATGAGTTTTTTATAAACCAATAGGCTGAAATATAACCTGCACACCTACGATTAACTATTAATTAAAGGTGGTGAGGCATTAAATTATTTAATGGTTAAGTAAGTGAATAAAAACTTTTTATTATTATGAAACTCGCTTTAGTTATTTGTTTGGTTTATATCTGTTATGACTGAGGGTGTATTGTTACTAAATTTTAACTTAAAAAGAAAGTATTTTTTATTGGACTTTAGTAAATGTTGGATTGTCGAATACGATATAAGTGGCTGTAGAGGATAGAAGTCCTTCAATTAAAGTCTATCTCTAATAGTTGCTTGAGTGTATATGATTTTTGCAGGTGATCTATCGGTCTGTATATGACTGTTTAGTCTGAATAAAATATTTATTGTATGTTGCTTTTTTTACGCTGTTTTTATTTTATAAATAAGAAACTGCTGTTTTAGTATTGCTTTAAATTAAAACGCAGTTGGTCTTTTTGATTTTTTGAACACTTCTTTTTGAAAGTTACTATTTACTAAGGAACTGATCTTGAATCGTTATTTATTATTTTTTGCTTCACTTTTGCCTGCTACCAGTCAAGTAGCAGTTGCAGATGATTATGTAGCTCGGTATTTATGTTATGCCGATGGCAAAATATGTCAGAATGGAGCGGGTGCGCCGGTGAATTCTCGGCTTGAGATGAAGTTGATGAAGGATGAAAAGGGATTAATTTATTTAACTCAGACCCTTGGCCATGTGTTAGTGACTGATGATACTGAGCCGTCTATTTTAGCTGATCGTTATGGCTATTATGCTTTATTTCGATTTGGCCGACTTTATCAAAATCCAGATTATAACCCTGTTGTTTACCAGGATCATTATCAATTTAAGCCTTTTAATGCAGTGACTACCAACGGTTTTGATGGTGGTGGTATGTGGGGCTCTTTTGTGCTACCAACCAGCCTTGATAAAGAAGTCAGTGCTCATTATATTTTTCAAGCAGGCTCCCATATTGGCGGAACTATTGATTATAAATGCAAGCGCCGTTGATCCTAATCAACTCAGGAGTTAACCATCTCTTTTAAGCTGTTTCATATTATCTTTGATGCACGCTTAATGAGGTGGAATGATGGGCTCAACAGTTGCGGTTGCTGGTATGACATTGATGATTTCTCTGGGCACTATCTTGATTGCAGGGCTTGCTGTAGGAATTATCGTTACGCTAGTAGAAAGCCGAATTGAGCGGCCGGATCATTCGTGAAGAGTGTAGTACAGTAGAAAAAAGGCTGTATTGTTATATTCTAAAGCACAGCCTTTTTGATGTTATCTTTTTTGCAACAATACACCTGCTTCCATATGATGGGTGTAAGGAAACTGATCAAATAAAGCAAAGCGCTTTACCTGGTGGGTATCCATTAGGTTTGCAATATTTTGTTGTTGTGTAGTTGGGTTACAGGAAATATAAATAATATTATCAAACCGCTTAACCAACTCTTCTGTTGCAGGATCAAGCCCGGCTCTGGGTGGGTCGACAAAAACTGTGGAAAACTGGTAGTCGTCTAAGTTTACATGGGCAAGGCGGCGAAAGGCTCTGATTTTATTGAGTGCTTCAGTTAATTCTTCACTGGCCATTCTGGCGATAGTAACATTCTCAATATTATTGCGCTGAAAGTTGTACTCAGCTGCTTTGACGGAGGTTTTTGAAATTTCTGTTGCCAATACTTTATTAAATTGCTTGGCTAGTGGAATGGTAAAATTACCATTACCACAGTAAAGTTCTAGTAAATCACCACTTAGCTCTTCAGCAATACCTTTTGCCCAGCTTAGCATTTTTTCGCACACATGGGCGTTAGGTTGAGTGAAACTATTTTCGATTTGTTGATAGTAATAGCTTTGTTCGTCAACGGTCAGCTTTTCTATAACATAGTCTTGACTGAGCACCACTCGTTGTTTGCGTGAGCGGCCTATAATGTAGATATTTAGTTGCTGCTCCAGTTGCTTAGCTGCTTGTTCCCAGCTGTCATCTAATGGCTTATGATAAATTAAGCTGACTAATACATCACCTGTTTGACTAGCAAGAAATTCCACTTGAAATAGCCGTTTGTGTAAAACTTCCTTGACTTGTAAAGCGGTTAATAACTTAGGCATCAACTCAGAAATGGATAAAGTCGCTACTGGAAACTCGGTGACCTCAATCACTTGCTTATTTTCTGGGTTGAACATGGCGTAATGAATACGGCCATTATCTCGCCAAATTCTAAATTCTGCCCGCATGCGGTAGTGTTGTGGCAGTGAAGGGTAAATTTCCAGCTGGGGCGAGTTAAAGCCAGCATATGCTGCACTGAGCTGTTCAGACTTTTCTTTGAGTTGCTGGGGGTATTGCTTAGGGTCGATATGAATAACAGCCATGGGCTCTATACCAATCACAATTCAATTAATTAAAAAGAGATAACTTAACTAAAAATAAAACACTCAGGATTAATAGTGCTGGGTTCAATTGGCTGGTTTTACCACTGAGTAATTTGATAATAGTGTATGAAATAAAACCAAGCGCTATGCCATTAGAAATAGAAAATGTGAGTGGCATAGTAACGGCAGCAATCACAACGGGTGCCGCATCCGTAATATCATCCCAATTAATATGAGTTAGTCCGCCAGTCATTAGGACGGCCACATAAAATAATGCGGGAGCTGTAGCATAGGCAGGAACAGTACCAACTAAAGGAGAGAAAAATAAACATAATAAAAACAGGCCCGCGACAACTACCGCAGTTAAACCGGTTCTACCACCTGCTTCGATACCTGATGCACTTTCAATATAACTGGTGGTGGTAGAGGTACCTAACATGGCGCCGGCCATCGAGGCTGAACTATCAGCCATTAGGGCTTTGCCCAGTCGAGGTAATCGACCTTGTTTATCCAGCATTTTACCTTTTTGGGCAACAGCAATCAGTGTGCCTGAGGTATCAAACAAATCAACGAAAATAAACGCGAAGATAATACTGATCATGCCGACTTCTAATGCATCAGCAATATTTAGTTGCATTAAGGTTGGCGTTAAGCTGGGGGGCATTGAGACAATACCTTGGTATTCCGTTTGACCAGCTAACAGGCTAATAATTGTCACTGCTAAGATACTGACCATAACGCTGCCGGTTACTTGGCGGTAACTTAAGGCAATGATTAAAAAGAACCCTAGCGCAGCCATGGCAACGGGGAATGAAGCAATATTACCCAAGGTAACAAATGTTGCAGGGTTATCAACCACCAAGCCTGCGTTCTTTAATGCAATAAAGCCTAAAAATAAGCCTATGCCTGCACCAATCCCTACCCGCAATGCCATGGGTATACTGTTGATGATCCATTCTCGAATACGAAAGGCGCTTAATAAAAAGAAACAGATGCCGGAGATAAAGACAGCACCTAATGCCACTTCCCATGGGTAGTGAAGTTGATTGACAACAGTAAATGTAAAAAAGGCATTGAGTCCCATTCCGGGGGCTAAGGCGATGGGGTAGTTTGCCCAGAGCCCCATTATCAAGCAACCAATAGCGGCTGCTAGGCAGGTAGCGACAAACACAGCCCCTTGATCCATTCCCGCCGCTGCCAGCATATTAGGGTTAACAAACACGATGTACGCCATCGTTAAGAAAGTGGTAAAACCAGCTAATACTTCAGTTTTGACACAGGTATTGTGGGCTTTGAGTTTAAATAATGCCTCAAGCATTTAATAACTTCCTCATTGACCAAGTTAAACACCTGGGGAGATGCGAAATTTTGCGATACCCAGTAACTACGGTGTTGAAAAGATGGGCGATCTTACCGCAAATTGCTGGCAGGTTCGAATAATGTTTGCTTCGAAGTTAGTAATTGATGGTATTCTAAGAATGCCTGTTAATTTCTACGTATGAGTGGTTATTAGGAGTAAGGGTATTTTTAGAGATGCTCGCCAGTAAAAAGGAGTAGTTGCCAAATTGAGCAGCTGTGCTAACAGCTGGTAGATTCATTAATACAGGCGTTTGACCCAAACAAATTCACATACTTATCCACAGTTTGTGTGAGTAACTCAGAAAAAGCAGAATTAGAGCGTTATGGTGACAAACGATAAGCCCCGCTACCAACAGATAAAAGATTTTATTTACCAGAACATTCGTGATCGTCACTATAAGCCTCATGAGCGAATTCCTACGGAGCATGAGCTTTCTGACAAGTTTCAAGTAAGTCGAATGACAGCTAACAAAGCGATCAGGGATTTGGTGAAAGAAGGGTTATTGGTTCGCTACCCTGGGCAAGGGACGTTTGTGACAGACCTGAAAGTTGAATCGCCGCTGTTGGAAATAAAAAACATTGCTGATGAAATCCGTAGTCGAGGCCATGTACATAGCAGCAAGGTGGTTAAGTTGGAAGCTGTCTCTGCCACTGAGCAAACGGCTTTAAAATTAGGGGTGCAAGAAGGTGAAACGATTTTTTATTCGTTGATTGTGCACCAGGAAAATGACCAGCCACTGCAGGTGGAAGAGCGCTATGTCAACGCAACAGCAGTGCCTGACTATTTAAAGCAAGACTTCACTGCTACTACCCCTAATGAGTATTTATCAAAACACTGTCCATTATCAGAGGCTGAGCATGTTGTTGAAGCTATTATGCCTGATGAAAGTATTCAGCAGTTGTTACATATTGAGTCTGCTGAGCCTTGTTTACTGGTTAACCGTCGTACTTGGTCAACGGGTCAGTTAATTAGTGTTGCTAAACTGATTCATCCTGGCTCTCGTTATAAGCTTCGCTCCCAAGCAGTTATGGCTGAATAAAATTCAGCCAAGTTTCCCATTCTTATGAAATAAGTCAAAAATTAGCAATTGACGAGCAACTTGAACTCAATCTATATTTGTATATACAAATTCTGTTTGTTGGATCCACGATACCAAGTAGGACTACATACAGGATACAGAACATGCCTCAAGTCCACCCTTAGAGGCTTTAATTGGCTCCATGCCTCGTAAGTTTCTGTATCCTGTATCTCTAGCCCTAAGCTAGGAAGCATCTACTAATTCATAACAGACACCAAAGTTTAGGTATATCTAAGTAATAGAAGGAATAAAAGAAGCCGAAGTAGTTGATAAATAGTAAGCTGATTTGTATATACAAAATAAGTACTAAATAAAGTAACAGTAATTAGGGCCAAGCCTGAATGGAACAAACGCACTTTACAGCCATAGCAGATACTGTCTGGACTAACGTTAACCTGATAACCGGTGAGCTAGCAGATAAAGGCCTAGTGACTGCAAAAAATCAGTCGGTAGTGGTCAAGGATGGCCGGATTATCGCTATTTTGGATCAATCTTCAGGAACTGCTTTACCACAAGCTAAACGAATTATTGATGGTGAAGGTGGTTGGTTAAGTCCTGGGTTAATTGACTGCCATACTCACCTAGTATTTGCCGGGAATCGAGCCAATGAGTTTGAGCAGCGTTTAGAGGGTGTTCCCTATGAAACCATTGCTAAACAAGGGGGAGGAATTCTATCCACCGTTACTGCCACTCGATCTGCGTCTGAAGAAGAGCTGCTTAAGTTAGCCTTGCCACGACTGGATGTGCTCATCGCTGAAGGGGTTACTACGGTAGAAATTAAAAGTGGTTATGGTTTAACCCTGGGCGATGAATTAAAAATATTACGAGTTGCCAAACAATTAGCTAATCACCGGCCTATTAACATTTCTACAACGTTATTAGCCGCCCATGCGGTTCCTCCTGAGTTTAAAGGTAAAGCCGATCAATATATTGATTTAGTCTGCAATAAGATTATTCCTCAAGCAGCTGAGCAACAATTAGCCGATGCAGTTGATGTATTTTGTGAAGGTATTGGGTTTAGCCCTGTCCAGTCAGAAAAAGTGATGCAAGCAGCTAAAGCTAATGGGCTAGGGGTAAAAGCCCATGTGGAGCAACTGTCGAATTTATCCGGTGCGGCCTTAACGGCAAAATATCAAGGCTGGTCGGCGGATCATTTAGAGTATTTGGATGAAGCAGGGGTAAAAGCGCTGTCAGATAGTAATACTGTTGCTGTGCTGTTGCCAGGGGCATTTTATTTTTTAAGGGAGCAACAGCTACCGCCTATGGAACTGCTTAGAAAATATCAAGTACCCATGGCGTTAGCCACAGACTTTAATCCCGGTACTTCGCCGTTGGCATCCATACGACTAATGATGAATATGGGCTGTACCCTGTTTCACATGACCCCCTCAGAAGTGATTGCTGCTGTTACTGCTAATGGGGCCAAGGCGCTAAAAATGGAAGAAACCAGGGGAGTAATTAAAGAAGGCATGACTGCTGATATGGTGCTTTGGGATATTCAACATCCGGCAGAATTGGCCTATCAATTTGGCCCACAAGTTATTAAACAAAGAATTGTTAATGGCCAGATCACAGGGAGTGAAACACATGTATAAACCCGCCAATATGTCGCTTTGGCAAGGACGAGTGGATGAGTTTGAAGGTGAAGCTGGGCTGCGTTGGCATCAATTAATTCAGCCTTTTAAACCAGAGGTGGCTGCAGGTGTTGCTATCTTGGGTTTTGCCAGCGATGCGGGAGTAAAGCGTAATCAAGGCCGACCCGGTGCCAGCCAAGGGCCAGTTAATGCAAGACAAATGCTGGCGAATTTGCCTAATCGATTGTCCCGGCCAGTTTATGATGCGGGCGATATTATATGCACTAATGATCAGCTGGAATTTGCCCAATTAACCTTAGCCTGTCAGGTGGAAATGCTATTAGCAGCACGGCATTTTCCATTAGTGATTGGCGGTGGCCATGAAGTCGCCTGGGGTAGTTATCAGGGGCTAGCTAAATACGCTGAAGGCTGCCATCAACAGCCCGTCATTGGCATTATTAATTTTGATGCCCATTTTGATTTACGTCAGGATGCGAGGCCCAGCTCTGGAACGCCTTTTCGACAAATTGCCGAATACTGCCAAACCCAGCAAACCCCTTTTAAGTATTGCTGCTTAGGCATCAGTGAGCCTAGTAATACAGCTGCTTTATTTAATCGTGCTCAGCAGCTGGAAGTGAGTTATCGATTGGATCGAGACATGAACTGGCAACAATTGCCGGCTATTGAAGCCCAGCTTGACCAATTTATTCAGCAATGTGACTGGTTGTATCTCACCGTTTGTTTAGATGTTTTTCCATCTGCCACGGCACCTGGAGTAAGTGCTCCTGCAGTGTGTGGAGTGGAGTTAGCTCTGATAGAACATTTAATTCAAAACAAAATTAAACCTGCAATCGATGCTAATGGTTTTCCCAAACTTAAATTAACGGATATTGCAGAATTTAATCCGGAATTTGATCGTGACCAACAGACAGCAAGACTAGTGGCACGATTAACTGACTTAATAACACGATAAACAAGAATGTTTACCCAAAGCGTAGGGCTTTTAGATGAGGCCGTCGAGCGATGAAGTCCCATGAGCCTATGAGTAATAGGTGATTGGGGTGACAGTTAAATGCTCCATGCATTAACTGTATTTCCACCTTCCATGGTGGTCAAGAGCGACGACAACAAAGTATAAAAATCATTCGCGAAGGGTAATAGGAGACAAGTGATGAGTAGAGTAGATAAAACCAGAAAAATTAAAGCAGCAACCGGTACAAAATTAACAGCCAAAAGCTGGCTCACTGAAGCGGCTTTACGAATGCTAATGAATAACCTTGATCCAGAGGTAGCAGAAAAACCAGAAGAGTTAGTCGTTTATGGCGGGATTGGTCGTGCTGCCCGTAATTGGGAGTGCTACGACAAAATCGTTGAAGTGCTGACCCGTTTGGAAAATGATGAGTCATTATTAATTCAATCTGGTAAACCAGTTGGGGTTTTTAAAACCCATCCTGATGCCCCGCGGGTATTAATTGCCAATTCTAATTTAGTGCCCCACTGGGCTAACTGGGAACACTTTAATGAGTTGGATAAACAAGGGCTCATGATGTATGGCCAAATGACCGCAGGCTCATGGGTGTATATCGGTTCTCAGGGTATTGTTCAGGGCACTTACGAAACCTTTGTAGCAGTAGGCAATAAACATTTTAGTGGCGATTTAACGGGTAAATGGATTTTAACTGCTGGTTTAGGGGGAATGGGCGGTGCTCAGCCACTGGCTGCCACTATGGCAGGGGCTTCAATGTTAGCAGTAGAATGCGACGAGAGCCGAATTGATAAGCGCCTGGAAACTCGCTACCTGGATTATAAAGTCAATAATCTCGATGAAGCCCTGCAAATGATGAATGATGCCACCAAGCAAGGCAAAGCCATTTCGGTGGGGTTATTAGGTAATGCAGCGGATATTTTCCCGGAATTAGTTGCTCGTGGTGTTACGCCAGATGTGGTGACGGATCAAACCAGTGCCCATGACCCACTTAATGGTTATTTACCTAAAGACTGGTCATTGGAATATGCCGATGAAATGCGCCAACAAGATCCACAAGCAGTGGTAAAAGCAGCAAAAGCTTCTATGGCAATTCACGTGAAAGCGATGCTGACGTTGCAGGAAAAAGGCGCTGCTACGTTGGATTATGGTAATAATATTCGGCAAATGGCGTATGAAGAGGGAGTGGAAAATGCCTTTGATTTTCCTGGTTTTGTCCCTGCGTATATTCGTCCATTATTTTGTGAAGGAATAGGGCCATTCCGTTGGGCGGCATTATCTGGAGACCCTGAAGATATTTATAAAACGGATGCCAAGGTAAAAGAATTAATTCCTGATAATCCACACCTGCATAACTGGCTAGATATGGCACGGGAAAAAATTCAGTTTCAAGGATTGCCTGCTCGTATTTGCTGGGTGGGTTTAAAAGATCGAGCAAGGTTAGCGCAAGCATTTAATGACATGGTTGCTAGTGGTGAATTAAAAGCCCCGGTTGTTATTGGCCGGGATCACTTGGACTCTGGCTCTGTTGCCAGTCCGAACCGTGAAACTGAAGGCATGTTGGATGGGTCTGATGCAGTATCAGACTGGCCACTACTGAATGCTTTATTAAATACCGCCGGCGGTGCCACTTGGGTCAGTCTTCATCATGGTGGTGGTGTTGGGATGGGCTTCAGTCAGCATGCGGGGGTGGTGATTGTGGCTGATGGTACCCAAGAAGCTAAAGCAAGACTCGGACGAGTGTTATGGAACGATCCAGGCACAGGTGTGATGCGCCATGCGGATGCAGGTTACCAAATTGCGGTCGACTGCGCTAAAGCGAATGGTCTTGATTTACCGATGTTAGAAGTAACTGTTAACAGCAAGCATGCTGAATAGTCAGGTTGGAGGTTATTGCAGTGTATCAATTAACATTAAACCCAGGCCAGCTTACGCTTAATACATTACGTTGTGTACTTCAGACGCCGGTTAATATTCAGCTGGCTGAAGAGGCCTTGCCTGCTATTGAAAAAAGTAATGCTACAGTCAATAAAATTGTGGCAGAAGATCGAGTGGTTTATGGGGTGAATACCGGTTTTGGTTTGCTGGCTAATACCCATATTAAAAAAGAAGAGCTGGAAACGTTACAGCGTAGTTTGGTGTTATCCCATGCAGCAGGCACAGGAAACTTCATGGATGATGAAGTGGTGCGGCTGATGATGGTACTGAAAATTAACAGCCTGGCCAGAGGGTTTTCTGGAATTCGCTTGGAAGTCATTAATGCACTGACTGCGTTACTTAATAAAGAAGTGTATCCACTGATTCCTGCTAAAGGTTCGGTAGGGGCGTCCGGGGATTTAGCACCTTTGGCTCATATGAGCACCGTCTTATTAGGGGAAGGGGAAGTACGCTATCAAGGCGAGCGACTTTCAGGGGCTGAAGGGTTAAAAATAGCAGGGCTTTCACCAATAACTTTGGCCCCCAAAGAAGGTTTGGCGTTGCTTAATGGTACTCAGGCATCAACAGCATTTGCGTTGGCAGGTTTATTTGCGGCAGAAGATTTATTTTCCATGGCGGTGGTGGCAGGTGCCATGTCAGTAGAAGCGGCTTTAGGTAGTCGTCGCCCGTTTGATGAGCGAATACATCTGGCTCGTGGTCATCAAGCACAAATTGATGCTGCAGCCTGTTATCGGGATTTATTGGAGCATAGCGACATTGAAAAATCCCACCAGAATTGCGAAAAGGTTCAGGACCCATACTCCTTGCGTTGTCAACCTCAGGTAATGGGTGCCTGTTTACAGCAAATTCGTGATGCTTCAAAAGTGTTATTAACTGAAGCGAATGCCGTGTCTGATAATCCACTGGTGTTTAGTGATGATGATGAAATTATTTCTGGCGGTAATTTCCATGCCGAACCCGTTGCCATGGCAGCCGATAATTTAGCCCTGGCGATTGCTGAAGTGGGGGCACTCTCTGAACGGCGGATGGCGTTGTTAATAGACAGCACATTAAGTAAGCTGCCACCCTTTTTGGTGGATAACGGTGGGGTGAACTCTGGGTTTATGATTGCCCAAGTGACTTCAGCTGCCTTGGCCAGTGAAAATAAATCTCTGGCGCATCCAGCGTCTGTGGATAGTTTACCAACCTCGGCTAATCAAGAAGATCATGTGTCAATGGCAACTTATGCAGGTAGACGACTCATTGAAATGGCTGACAATACAGCGGGTATTTTAGCGGTTGAATGGCTGGCGGCTTGTCAAGGTATTGATTTCAGAGCACCACTGACGACTTCACCTAAGCTGCAAGAAGCCCATCAGCTACTTAGAACAGAGGTGAGCTTTTACGACAAGGATCGTTATTTTGCTCCTGATATTGAGCTGGCCAAACAGCAGATAAAGTCGGGGCAATATCGAGGGTTTGTATCAGCCACTATCATACCAAGCTACACTTGATTGGTTAAAAGAAAAGAGTTGGTGCATCGCAAAAGTCCGTGGGTATGAACTAATAGGGTATTCTGTCGCTGCTGTCGGGAACAGTTTTAGCTCTAAAGGCCAAGGATGGCCTTTAGAGCGGCAGAAGAATAGCCTGCTACTTCATATCGAGCACCCAACTTATTGAGTACTCCTTCGCGACATGGTTCTTGGGGAGAAGAAGCTTAATTTTGAATATTTTTGCAATTGTTTTTTATTGTCAATAGGGGTTTTTAATTATTGTAAAAAGCTAATTTTTTGCCTGTTAATAAAGTAATAAAAACCGCATTGTCATGAATATATTGTGACCGATTTGTGAAAGCTACTGAAATTAAAGCCCCTTTTTTAGTTAAACGGTAAGTCGTTAACAGGGTTATCCACAGAATCTGTGGGTAAGTCTTTATGTGGGTAAACACTTCTTGTTAACAAGCTATCTTTTAACAGCTTGTAAGATTACAAACTTACTGTTATTGGCCAACATTTGGACATTACCAAACAACCGCTTCAATTTAATGTGATAACCCAGATGTCGGTTACCAATAATTCTTAACTCACCACCTTGTTGTAGAACTTGCTTGGCCTGGCTGAACATTCGCCATGCAATATGATCACCCACAGTATGCTGCTGGTGGAAAGGTGGGTTACAAACAATATAGTCAGCACTGTTGTTTGCAAAACTAGTTAAACAGTCATTAACAACAAAGCGGGCTTGGTCTTCAGGTAACTTATTGCTTGACCAGCCAGCTTTGGCAGAAGCAACTGCAGAAAAGGATTCGTCAACCAGGGTAAATTGCGAGTCTGGGTGGTGTTGATAAGTAGCCATTGCCAGTAAACCGTTGCCACAACCTAAATCGATAATCTGCTGTGGCTCATGCTCACTTGCTAGGTTTTCCAGAAAAAAGCGGCTGCCAATGTCCAGTTTATGCTGTCCAAATACATTGGCAAAGTTGATGAGGTTGAGTTTTCTGTTGCCACTAGGCAGCTCAACACACAGTTCCTTGGGATACGGGTTTTTAACATTGGCTGTTAATATGGATTGATCAGGGGTGATGTGTATCAGTCGGGCTTTTTTCTTGGCTAATGAAGGCTTGGTTGGACCAATTAATTGTTGAATACATTCGACCATGCTTGCCTGGATGTATTTAACCATTCCTGCTGCAATGATTAGTGTATCGGAATTAATCAGTGGTCTAATTTTAAGTAAAGCGGCCTCTAATAATGCTAAGGTTTTGGGTATTTTGATAATGATGGTTTTAAAATAATCGCGTGGTTTTTCAAGAGGCTCGGTTAGCGGCAAGATTGTAGGGCTGGTAAGTTGGTTTGCTTGGCTATTGGCTATGATGCTTTGCTGACTGAGGAAAGAGTCAGTCATCACTGTTGGACTGAGTTGATGCAGGTTAGCACTTAGTGCTCCAAAACCATCATTGATAATTAAACAATGCCCTTGAATATTTTGCTCATGCAAATAGCTAAGCAAGTATTCATCTGCTGCATCCCAGGCTCTAAGCGTTTCATTTTTTTGTTTTGGATAGCGATTAAGTTCTAAGCTGTGCCAGACAGTAGTTAAGTGATTCATACAAAACGTGTAAGGTATGTTAAAGAAAGTAGGGTAGGCCCTGGTAACTGGGAAAAACATTATATACTGTTTTGCAGAGGGGATGTCACAAAAGGGCTTCGGTGTATAAATATAGAGCAACCGAGTATTCTTCCACCGTTCTACAAGGCCTTCCCTGGCCTTTAGAGCTTTCGCTGTTCCTGACAGCTGTTACAGAATACCCGATTGCTCCATATAGCTAAGCCTGTACGGATAACATCAACATAATTTCAGAGAAGTGTTTGAGGCATCCTGTGGATTGAGGGCGTGGTAATAGAGAGTATAAATGACTAGCTCAAAATATGATTATGATTTGTTTGTTATCGGTGCCGGCTCTGGTGGTGTAAGAGCCAGTCGTATGGCTGCAAGTTTTGGTGCCAAGGTTGCCATTGCTGAAGACCGTTATATGGGGGGCACCTGTGTTAATGTGGGCTGTGTTCCTAAAAAGCTTTATGTTTATGGTTCTCACTTTGGTGAAGATATTGCTGATGGAGCTGGCTATGGTTGGCAGGCTAGTGAAGTTTCATTTGAGTGGACGACATTGCGAGATAATAAAAAGCAAGAAATTTCTCGCTTGAATGGTGTTTATCGTAATTTACTTAAGAATGCTGGGGTGAAGTTAATTGAAGGTCGAGCCTCTCTGGCCGATGCACATACAGTTAAAGTGGGTAAGAAAAAATACACTGCTGAGCGTATTTTAATTGCCACTGGTGGATGGCCTTATATTCCTGAATTTCCTGGTAGTGAACATGCGATTACTTCTAATGAAGTTTTTGATTTAGATAAATTTCCTCAGCGTATTATCGTTGTTGGTGGTGGTTATATTGCGGTTGAATTTGCTGGTATTTTTGCTGGACTAGGGGCAGAAACGCATTTAATTTATAGACGTGACTTGTTTCTACGTGGTTTTGATCAAGACATTCGTGAGTTTGTGCGCGATGAAGTAGCTAAGAAGCATGTCAATCTACATTTCAATACTGAGATTGATAAAATTGAAAAGCTTGCTACCGATGCGTTAGTGGCACATACCAATAAAGGTGAACAAATTGCTGCTGATGTGATTTTATACGCCACTGGCCGTAAGCCTAATTTGCATGGGCTTGGTTTGGAAAATGTTAAAGTCAAACTAAATGGTGATGGCACAATAAAAGTGGATGATTACTTTAATAGTAGTGAGTCATCTATCTATGCTGTAGGTGATGTCATTGGTGGTCCAGAGCTTACCCCAGTTGCATTGGCAGAAGGAATGGCATTGGCCAAAACCCTTTATTTAAATCAGCCGACTAAAGTTGATTACGACAATATTCCAACCGCTGTATTTTCTCAGCCTAATATTGCTACTGTAGGACTCACTGAAGAGCAAGCCCACGAACGAGGTTATGAGCTGGAGATTTATAAAGCTAGCTTTCGGCACTTGAAGCACACGTTATCAGGCCGAGATGAGCGCACGATGATGAAGCTGGTAGTAGAGAAAGACTCACAAAAGGTATTAGGCTGCCATATGGTGGGAGCTGATGCTGGAGAAATTATTCAAGGCCTAGCTGTGGCGATTAAAGCAGGCGCTACCAAAGCTGTGTTTGATAGTACTATTGGTATTCACCCGACAGCTGCCGAAGAGTTTGTGACGATGCGTGAGCCCGTCAGCAATTAATCCTTCATAAAACTCTAATAGTCTTACCATGTAAATGACTAACCTTTGAAAGTGCACATGCTTCATATTTTTGCTGCATTTTCACAGGTTAGATCGTCTATGCTTAAAGTAACTGCATCAACTCCATGGATGGCTGATGAGAGATGTTTTTTAGTACGATCAAAGGAAAGATATCCGCTGTTTTTAGTTGTTTGGTATTAATCATCATTGGCGTTGCGGTTAGCAGTTATTGGAGTGTAGACAAGATCCAATCCCTTTTTGACGAATACCGCGATGAAGATGCGGTTGCTTTTACCATGGCGGGTATTAAGCATCAGGCTAATACGCTTCATAACACGCTCCTCCTTTATCAAGCTACCGGTGAAGAACGTCATCAGCGAGAAGTTTTTGATTTGATGACAGGGTTACAGCGAGATATTAATCAGGTGATAGAGAGCTTAGAGGGTGAGCGAAAAGCCAATGCTAAGCAAATTAGTGTACAGCTGTTAGCGTATGAACAGTTATTTAGCCAGATGGCGTTAGTGCAACTGGAATATGGTGAGTCAATCACTCGGGCGGGCTATCACTTTAATCGTTTTTTTCTTGCGGCTACCAGTAGCTTGCAGCGTTTCAATCATAATCACAGCCTGGATGCACTGATCCGCCAGCAGCAGTTGTTAATCATGTTGCATACCCAAGTAGTGGGGCTGCGTCTTCTGGTTACGTCGCAAAATACATTGACGAGTAGAATATCAGAGCAGGTAGATGATTGGCAGCTTAGTTCTAATGTGCCTGCCTGGCAGTTAATTGCTAATGATTATATGTCGGAATACGACAAGTTGGTTAGCTTTCAAAATAGCTATCGATTACTAAAGAAAAAACTACAACAGATGACGAGTGAGTTAATGACCCTTGTCGCTGAGGCAAACCAGCAAACGTTTGCTGCGATGAATTATTGGCAAAGTCAGATTAATCAGTCTGTCAGTTGGATTAATACGACAGTGAAATGGCTAGTATGGTTGGGGATTTTAACTGGAATTATGCTTGCGTTATGGATGGCAAATTCGATCGCTAAACCACTAGAGGCAATTAAAAGGGCGTTGGTGCGTTTAGCGGAAGGTCAGGCTGAAGAAAAAATTCCTTACCTAAGTAGAAGTGATGAAATTGGGGATATGGCCAAGGCGGCAGATGTATTTAAACAGGCTAATCAAAAAACCCAGATGTTATTAAATAAAACCAGCATTTTAGTGACGGAACAACAAAATGCTAATGCTAAGTTGCAGCAAGAAATTAAAGAACGGCAACGAGTTGAAAAAGCGTTGGTCAAGGCCAGGCAAGCAGCAGAACGGGCTAGTCAATATAAAAGCTTATTCCTAGCCAATATGAGTCATGAGGTTAGAACCCCCTTGGGTGGTGTTGTGGGGATGCTCTCTTTATTGCAGGAATCAGAGCTGGTAGAAGAGCAGCGCGGTTATGTTGACAGTGCAATGAAGTCATCAGAAGCTTTACTTTCGATACTTAATGACATTCTAGATTATTCAAAAATTGAAGCAGGTAAGCTGACATTGCAGTTAGCGCCATTTAATTTGCGACACTTAGTTGAAGATGTTGTATTTCTATCAGCGTTTAGAGCAGCACAAAAAAATATTAATTTGCAATATGTTATTGCCAAGCACTTGCCCTTACATTTAGTTGGTGATGTAGGAAGAATAAGACAGATATTGACGAACTTTGTTACGAATGCAATTAAATTTACTGATAAAGGCCATGTGTTAATTACGGTGTCTGGGCATTGTGAGTTTGATGAAGTTATTCTTGAACTGAATGTGGAAGACACTGGCTGTGGTATACCACAAGAACAGCTAGACATCATCTTTGCTGAATATCAGCAAGCAGATCAAGTGGGAAGAGGTGGCACTGGCCTGGGACTGGCGATTACGAAAAAGCTGATTGAAATTATGTGGGGGCAAGTTAAGGTTTCAAGCGAAGTAGGCAAAGGCTCTTGTTTTAGTGCTACTTTACCTTTAACCATTTGTCATGAGCCATTGCCTGTAATGAAGTTATCCCATGCTATGGCTAAAGGCTTAATGATTGACCCAGACCCTATCAATGGGAAAGCAGTATCATTATTAGTTGAGGCGCTGGGAGCTGAACTGTTGTATGTGCAACAGCCGACAGATGTTGCTGATGTGTTGCGGCAGTGCTCTGAACAGGTAAGCTTTGTTTTACTGAATGCTCTTTGGATTGAGCAAACGCAAAGCTTGATCAGTTACCTACAGTCATTACCCTTGTTGGCTAAAGCACCGATTATTGTATTAGGCCCTTTGGGTAGCTTACAAGCGGTAGATAAGTATCAAGCCAATCATTGTGCTGGCTATTTAGCTTATCCAATTAAGTTGGAGGAGCTTTGCAGAACACTAAGGCAGACCAGCACGAAGCGGTTTAAATTAATTGAGCGAGGGAAGGCTGTTGAGGAGAGTAAAGCATCAAAAGCTTTTGAGAAGCTAGTAAATAAACAGCAACTTTGCGTGTTATTGGTAGAGGATAATCCTGTTAATCAAAAAGTCGCGGCCAAGATGCTGGAAAAGCTAGGGTGTGCAGTTGCTGTGGCAAATAATGGTCAAGAGGGTGTAACTCAGTGGCAACAGCAGTCGTTTGATTTAGTGGTCATGGATTGCAATATGCCGGTAATGGATGGCTATCAGGCAACTCGAAGAATTCGAAACTTAGAGCAAGAGCGAACAGACTCTCTACATACAACAATCATAGCATTAACGGCAAATGCTATGAAAGGTGAGCGAGAAAACTGCTTATCCGCAGGAATGGATGATTACTTAACCAAGCCAGTTAAGCTAGTCGACTTGAAACGAGTGGTTGATCAGGTAGCAAAAGAGGTTGTTTTTAGCGAGTAGGGCAAGATAGTAGATTATAAAAAACGATTTCTTTTATTTTTATTTGGGAACTAACTTCACAACAGTCAGTCTTACTTTTTACCACGATATAATTGATAAGGTGTTTATATAGCACTGCCTATCCTTCAAGTCACCTTATTGGTAAGTAATATCTGGTTTTCATTGAGTCTCCCCGGATACAGGTAGTCTGTATTTCTTTAAGGAATATAGCTGCCTGTTTTTTTATGTAAATATAACCACTGATTTTTGATTTATTTTATACTGAAAAGCTAATGAAATTGTTTTCCTGAGCAGGCTGTTTGCATTGGTTTTGTAGCAAGTGCTGCGGCTAAATTTGTAGCAAGACAAGCTAGAAGGCAGTTTTTCCTCTAACAAACCAGATGAAGTACAAAACATCTTGCGTCACTTCACAATATTTTTTTGACATTTGTCACATTTTTGGGCAGAGTGTAGCCGCTGGCTAACAATATTGGTCAGCGCTTAAGGCTTTACTTTGTGTGGAATTTATTACGCCAAAGTTTGTCTTACAGTAGTTCCCGTACGTTATTTATACCCTGTTGTTAATCAATAGGGTTTTTTTTGGCCTTATCATTTTCCCTATCTTATTTATATACGCCTTTAGTATTACGCTGTTGTTACTGATTACGTTTACTTTGGATTCGCATTACTTTATTCCTGCATTTTGTTGTCTGGATAAAAACTAATTACTTATCAGTGCTTTTGTCGTTCTTAAAGTGAAAGTAGGTTTGATCTCGTATTTTACTAGAAGGAAAGATAAAAATATTTGGCGGTTAGTAACTATTCAGGTACCATCGTGGCTTTTTGATTGGAAAGTGGCTAGTGCTTTTGGGTGCCTCTTTGGCTCTCTTGATTTTTTTATATGAACGCTTGCTGATTTTCTATGGAAATTGCTTGTAGATATCGCTTTGCGGATGATGCTCAAAACTTTGTATAGACCTTTTTGAACATTCTACCTGCAAAAAACGCTAGGGTCACTACTTAAAGTGTAAATTTTTTGTGGTGAGAGGTAAGACTTGCTGATGTTGATCTGATGATACGCTGAAGTGATTAAAAAAGTATCAGTTGTGAAGTGTCAACAGGTGTTTAATAGTGCATTTCTTGAGTGCACTATGTAGGTTAATTTAATGGGGAAAGATTAAATAATGAATGCAGTGGTTGTTGCCGTAGCCACCATGTTGTTGCTGAGCATTTTGCGACTTAATGTCGTGATGTCATTAATTATTGGTGCTTTAGCGGGTGGTTTGGTTGGGGGTTTAGATTTTTCGGAGACACTAAAAGCCTTTAATCAAGGGTTAGGTGGAGGAGCTGAGGTAGCTTTGAGTTATGCGTTACTTGGTGCTTTTGCTGTAGCCGTTGCCAAGTCTGGCTTGCCCCATTGGATTGCAGATAAATCATTAGCGCGACTTAATCAGCAGGGAGGCTCAGAAACGGGCTATTTGAAATGGTTGATTATTCTGGTGTTAACCTTAGTGGCAATGAGCTCACAAAACCTAATACCGGTGCATATTGCTTTTATTCCCATGCTGATTCCTCCCTTACTTATCGTGTTTGCGAAACTGCAGCTTGACCGGCGTTTAGTTGCTTGTGTGCTCACATTTGGGCTTATCACGCCTTATATTTTTCTGCCTGTAGGGTTTGGTGGAATCTTTTTAAATAATATTTTGTTAGCCAACCTTCAAAACTATGGTATGGATACCAGTCAAGTCAGTGTTATTCAGGCCATGGCTTTACCTGCACTAGGCATGCTGTTTGGCTTGCTGGTTGCTGTGCTATTTAGTTATCGCAAGCCTCGTCATTACAATGTAGATGTAATACAACAGGTAGAAAAAGCAGATGTTAGTTATTCTCCGAAATCTCTGTTGGTGGCCCTGATAGCTATTGTTGTGACATTTGTTGTTCAGCTGGTAACTGACTCAATGACACTGGGTGCCTTAGTAGGCTTTTTAGTCTTTTCTGCAAGTGGTATTTTCAAGTGGTCTGAGGCTGATGGCTTATTTGTTGAAGGGCTGAAAATGATGGCCATGATAGGCTTTATCATGATAACAGCAAAAGGCTTTGCTGCTGTGTTACAACAAACGGGTGATATTAAAACACTGGTTGATACATCCGCAGCCTTGTTTGGCTCCAATAAAGTGCTGGCTGCCTTGGTAATGCTACTAGTGGGATTATTAATTACCATGGGGATAGGCTCTTCTTTTTCAACCATTCCCATTATTGCGGCGATTTATGTTCCCTTAGCGTTAGAGCTAGGGTTTAGCCCAATGGCGACAGTGGCACTGGTTGGGACTGCTGCAGCTTTGGGTGATGCAGGCTCACCTACCTCTGACTCTACTTTAGGGCCAACTGCAGGTTTAAATGTTGATGGTCAGCATAATCATATTTGGGATACAGTGATTCCTACTTTCCTTCACTACAATATTCCATTATTGGTTTTTGGCTGGATGGCAGCGCTGGCACTTTAACAGAATACCAACACGCTGAAGCAGTAAAACAAAAAAGGGGCCTATAGGCCCCTTTTTTGTTTTAGCTTAAGAATTAAGGTTAAGAAGCTGTTACGGGTTGTTTAAGTTCAACAGCTCTTAACTCTAATTTAGCGAGTAAGTCTGCCAATTGCTTACGCTCTTGCTCAATAATCGTTGGTGTTCTTTCGCTTCGCAACTGTCGTTGTTTGTTGATGGCAGCTAAAATACGTTGCTGATGCTCATTATACACAGGCTCTGGTGCTTCAACCGTTTTTGGCTCAACCAGAATATTATTGTCAGCTTCGTTGCTTGCTGCTGATGGCTGCTCTGATTCTGATTTGGCTTGAGAGCTGTATGCACTAACTTTTGCTAATAATGAGTCTAGTTGTTCTGAGTCAACCTCAGTGAGGCCAGCCATGTCTTTATTGCCGTTAGTGGCTGCTTTATTTTTGGTTGCTGGGGGACTGCATCGCTTATAAGCTTTTGCATTAGCTGTTAACTGAGCCAAAATAGAAACTGGTTTTTCTACTGGTGCAACGGGTTGCGGTGCTGGTGCCTCTATTTCAGGTTCAGGTTGTGCTTTTGCTTCAGTAGGTAAAACGGGATCAGTTTTTTCTGCGCTACTTTTTTCAGTATCGCTCGGCTCACTTGTCGATGGTTTGGCGCGACTGGATGGGGCTCTTTTTTTAGGAGCTGCTACTACAACTCGCTTTTGGGTAACAGCTGTCTTATAGCCTCTTAGGCTTTCTGCTTGCAAAGAATCTATCGCTTCTTGCTCAAGTGCCATTAACTCTTCTCGAGTATCTGCGAAGTCCCACTCTTCAACATCAAATTGGTCATCGCCATAACGACAGATTTGTTTGTATAAAGGGTAATCTAAACCTTGCTCTGCAGCAGAGACAATCTTAGTCCACTGAGACTCAAGGCTGTTTCGGGTAGAACCGACAAACACTTGACCTGTAACTTTGTTGGTAATGGTGAAAATAATCAACACGACACCTATACAGCACTGACTACTCAGAAAAAAAGGCGAAATTATACAGATGAAAAACTATCTCGGTAGGGGTTGACAGAGCCTTTTGTTAAAAAAAATTTTCAACTTAGATACTCGTTTAAATTCGTTCAAAATATAGTCATAAATTAACAGTATTTGTGTATTTACTGAGCAGGTTTGCCTATATACAAAAAGACAACAGTTGGTTTCTATTAATTATTTATCAAAACTGCTTCCTTGGTTTAAAGGCTTTTACTAAAGCAAGTCCTCAGTACAGGCGTGATTGGTTTTGAGGTGGTGCTTTGTTAGAGGGGAAACTTAATCTTGCAATCGCCTTGTTAGATGTATTCATTTGGAGTTTGTAGGTAGAGCAAGACAGGCTTTTCCATAAAGTGTTTTAGGTTTGCGTTGAGAACGAAGCAGAGCTTGGTTATTATTACTTAAAGATAATGTTTCTCATTTGTATTTGGAGGCGCTTGTGCTCACGATTGGACTGTTTTATGGCAGTAGCCTGGGAAATACGGAAGCTGTTGCAACTAAAATTCAGCAAGGGTTAGCCGAAGTAGCGGAAGTGGTATTGCATGATATTGTTGAGTCAACACCAGAAACATTTGAGTCATATGATTTTTTGATTATGGGGATTCCAACCTGGGACTTTGGTGAGTTGCAGAGTGACTATGAAGACCAATGGGAAATGCTTGAACAGGTTGATTTTTCAGGCAAAATCATAGCGTTGTTTGGTTTAGGCGATCAGTTTGGTTATGCTGATTATTTTTTAGATGCTATGGGAGCATTACACCAGCTGGTGATTTCACAAGGTGGTATTACTGTTTCAGAGTGGCCTGTTAGTGGTTATGACTTTGAAGCATCTAAGGCATTGACTGAGGATGGCCAGCACTTTGTAGGGCTGGCTCTGGATGAAGACCAGCAATTCGAATTAACTGATGAACGAATTGCCGACTGGTTGGAATTGGTTAAAGATGATTTTGGCTTGCAAGCAGCCGATTTGGCGACAGGCTAGAATCAAAGGCTACTTGCTTTTTAAGAATAAGTAATAAGATAAGAGGCTAGTGACTTCTATTAACAGAGAAGTGAGCTAGCTCTATCATTGCTTGCTTATGCTCAGACTCGGGTAAATCATCAATACACTTGATAGCAAGGTCAGCCTGTTGCTCTGCAATCGACTGAGTGTAGTCTAGTGCACCACTACGCTTGACCGCTGAAATGACTGCCTCCAGATCAAGCTGGCTGGGGTTTTCAATGGCTTCCTTAACTAGACTGGCGTCATCGGTAGAGCTTGCTTCAATAGTACGAATCAAAGGTAAGGTAGGCTTGCCTTCAGCGAGGTCATCACCCACATTTTTACCCATTTCTTCAGCACTGCCCTGAAAGTCCAGTACATCATCAATTAGTTGAAATGCCATGCCTAGGTGGTAGCCGTATTGACGTAGGTTATTTTCTTGCTCAGCCGAGCTGTTAGCCAAAATTGCAGCAGTTTGGGAGGAGGCTTCAAACAACATGGCCGTTTTGCAACGAATCACCTCAAAATAATCTGCTTCGGTGGCAGCTGAATTGCCGATATTCATCAGCTGCATGACTTCACCTTCTGCAATGACATTAGTGGCATCAGCTAACACTTGCATTATTCGCATATTGCCAAGTGTAACCATCATCTGAAAGGCGCGAGAGTATAAGAAGTCGCCAACTAACACACTGGGTGCATTACCCCAAATGGCATTTACTGTTGCCCGACCTCGACGGAGGTTTGAAGTATCGACTACATCGTCATGGAGCAATGTTGCGGTATGTAAAAACTCGATGATGGCTGCAAGCGGAATATGATCCTGCTGTTGATACTGACAAGCTTTAGCTGACAGAAGCACTAATAATGGTCTGAGGCGTTTGCCTCCTGCTTCAGTAATATAGTGGCTGATTTTATCCACCAAGCTAACATCTGAGTGTAGCTGGCTGATAATCTGGTCATTAACACCACTGAAATCTTTTTCAACAGTTTGATAAATACGCTTTAGGGGGTTGGCCTGAGACATGTCAGCAAATCATGCAAATTCAGCTAGGATGGGGCCGAATCCTATGGGTTGATGCTAGGAGTGTCAAGGTGATCCTTTAAATCAGCTATGCTTGTACCTATTAAGTTGTGCTGAATCATGATGCTAATGGTACATCGCAAGCTTGCTTAGAGGGTTGACATCCCTTAAAATGCACGCCCCAAATTCGAAGATCCGGGACTCAAACCAACTTTGTTATGTCGGTTAAGGTGATATCTGCCACGGCATGGGGTTTGTTAGTCCTAATATGTGCGGGTTTGAGCGGTAGCCAACTAGTCAGTAACTTATTACTGTTAGTCAGGCCCCACCTAAGCGCAGGGTTTTTCGAGCTGAAATCCGGGTTACCGGATGCCTTTAACAAAAAGGCTTAATTTAGGATTTTCGGAGAAAAATTATGTACGCTGTGATTGTTAGCGGTGGTAAGCAATACCGCGTTGCTGAAGGCGACACGCTAAAGCTGGAAAAACTGGATGTTGCTACAGGTGACAACATTGAGTTTGATCAAGTACTTTTAGTTGCTAACGGTAGCGAAGTAAAAATCGGTGCGCCTGAAGTTGCCGGTGCTAAGGTTGCTGCAGAAGTAGTAAGCCATGGCCGTGGTAAAAAGGTTCAGATCATCAAGTTCAAGCGCCGTAAGCACCATCGTAAGCAAATGGGCCATCGTCAATGGTTCACAGAAGTTAAGATCACTGGCATTAATGCAGGTTAATTCTTAGGAGAGGTGAATCATGGCTCACAAGAAAGCAGGTGGTAGTACCCGTAACGGTCGCGACTCAGAAAGTAAACGCCTTGGTGTGAAGCGCTTTGGTGGTCAAGTGGTTAAGGCCGGTAACATTTTAGTTCGTCAGCGTGGCACACGTTTTCACGCTGGAGACAATGTAGGTCTGGGTAAAGACCACACGTTGTTTGCAAAAGCAGACGGTAAAGTTGTATTTGAAGTAAAAGGCCCGAGCAAGCGTAAGTTTGTACGTATTGAGGCGGTCTAAGAAAGCAAATACCTTGAAAAAGCCCCGTCTCTGACGGGGCTTTTTTGTATCAGGCCTAAATTTTTAAAAGGCTTTTAAGATTGAGTAAGTATCTGGCCGGGAGGTTGAGACATGAAGTTTGTAGATGAGGCCTTAATTTCCGTAGAAGCAGGCAACGGAGGGCATGGCTGCCTCAGCTTCCGGCGGGAGAAATTTGTCGCCAAAGGCGGCCCTGATGGTGGCGATGGTGGTGATGGCGGTAGTGTTTACCTGGAAGCCGATAATGATTTGAACACCTTGGTGGATTTTCGCTATCAGCCGAAGTATCGGGCTCAACGAGGTGAAAATGGTCAAGGCAGTAACTGTACAGGCAAGTCTGGTGAAGACTTGATTCTAAAAGTACCTGTAGGCACCACGGTTATTGATGATGAAACGTTGGAAGTTATTGGTGATATGACTCAAGTTGGCCAGCGGCTTTTAGTGGCCAAAGGTGGCTTCCATGGTTTGGGGAATACTCGCTTTAAGTCCAGTACTAACCGTGCTCCTCGAAAAACCACCAATGGTAAGGAAGGTGAAAAACGCAGCCTGCGCTTAGAGTTGAAAGTGATTGCCGATGTGGGGCTGCTAGGTTTACCCAATGCAGGTAAGTCTACTTTTATTCGTGCGGTCTCAGCTGCCAAACCGAAAGTAGCTGATTACCCGTTTACCACGTTAGTACCCAACCTGGGGGTAGTGAAAGTTCAAAACCATCGTAGTTTTGTGGTGGCAGATATTCCTGGGTTAATTGAAGGTGCTGCAGAAGGGGCTGGGCTGGGAATTCGCTTTTTAAAGCACTTGGCTCGCTGTCGAATTTTGTTGCACTTGGTTGATATTGCACCGTTGGATGAGTCTGATCCCGTCGAAGCGGCTAAAGCAATAGTGAATGAGTTAGCGCAATTTAGCCCCGCTTTGGCAAATCGAGATCGTTGGTTGGTTTTTAATAAAACCGACTTATTACCTGCTGATGAAGCAGATAAACGCTGTCAACAAGTCGTTGATGCGTTGCAGTGGCAGGGTCCTATTTATCGGATTGCAGCAATTGCCAAACAAGGTACTGAGCTGCTTTGTCAGGATATTATGCGCTTTATTGAGTCCAGAGCTGAGCAGGAAGCAGAGAATACCGAACTGGCTGAGCAAGAAGTTGAGTTTCGTAGCCGTATGGAAACTGAAGCCCGTGAGCGAATGCAGGAGTTGCGAGAAGCGCGTCAAGCTGCCAGAAATGCAGCTAAGAATCAGGATGATGATGACGATGACTTTGATGCTGATGATAGCGATACTGAAGTTTTCTACGTCCAGTAATCTAAGAAAATGAGTAAGCGACAGTTGTTAACCCAGGCAAAGCGCTGGGTGATAAAAATTGGCAGTGCGTTATTAACCGATAATGGCAAGCGGCTTGATACCCAATCAATGGCTGGCTGGGTTGATCAAATAGCTGAGTTGAGTCGGCTAGGTCATGAAATTGTTTTAGTTTCATCTGGCTCTGTCGCAGCGGGAATGTCTCGCTTAGGCTGGACAGCACGACCGAGTGCTATTCACGAGTTACAAGCGGCTGCGGCAGTAGGGCAAATGGGTTTGGTGCAAGCCTATGAAAGCCACTTTAACACCCATGGTATGACCACTGCCCAGGTGTTGCTGACGCATGCTGATTTATCTGATCGGCAACGCTATCTCAATGCCAGAAGCACGCTTAGATCTTTACTGGGGCTGGGTGTTATTCCTGTGGTTAATGAGAATGACACGGTGGTGACAGATGAAATTCGCTTTGGTGACAACGATACCCTAGGGGCGTTAGTTGCTAATCTGATTGAAGCAGATGTGCTGGTGATCATGACTGATCAGCAGGGGCTAATGACGGCAGATCCGCGCCAAGATCCCACTGCTGAGCTAGTTTCTGAAGTAATGGCCAGTGATCCTAAACTGGATTTGATGGCCTCTGGTGGCAGTGGGCAGCTGGGGCGTGGTGGAATGGCTACCAAGCTGAGAGCTGCAAGACTAGCTGCTCGCTCTGGTGCGGCTACTGTAATTGTTGGAGGGCGTGAAGCCAGTGTGTTAGCACGCTTACAGCAAGCTGAGTCGTTAGGTACGTTGCTGCTGCCTGAACATGAGCGACTAGTTGCACGAAAGCAGTGGCTAGCAGGGCATTTAAGAACCAAGGGTCAACTGGTGTTAGACCAGGGTGCGGTTCGAGTGTTACGCCAGGAAGGCCGTAGTTTGCTACCTGTTGGAGTAAAAGCAGTTTCAGGCGAGTTTCAACGGGGAGAAATGGTGGCTTGTGTTGATGAAAATCAGCAGGAAATTGCCCGAGGATTAGTTAATTATAATGCTCTTGAAGCGGCAAAAGTTGTGGGTAAGCCCAGTCATCAAATTCAGGCCATTTTAGGTTATGTGGATGAGCCTGAGTTAATTCATAGAGATAATTTGGTGCTAGTCTAAGTGCCAAAAATAAAAAAACCGGCATTTGCCGGTTTTTTTGCATTCACTTTAGTCTTAAGCAGCTAATGCTTTAATTTTAGCATTCAGGCGGCTTTTATGACGAGCAGCTTTGTTTTTATGAATAATGCCTTTGTCGGCCATTCTGTCGATAACAGGTACAGCAGCAGTGTAAGCTGCTTGAGCTTGCTCTAGGTCTTTTGCTTCAATTGCAGCAACAACCTTTTTAATGACTGTACGAACGTATGAGCGCAGGCTGGCATTGTGTTGACGACGTGATTCAGCCTGGCGCGCACGTTTTTTTGCAGAGGGAGAGTTTGCCACCGTCTTGGTCCTCGAATTCTATATGCACTAAATTAAAGACGCGCCACTATGCCTATTTGCAAGGCACTTGTCAATATTTGTCCTAATAAGTGGCGACTACCTGTGATCACTATAGCCATTGTATAACGATAAGCTAGCTCATCATTATACTAATCAGCGTATAATACGCCTCCGGTTTCCACTGGCTTAGGTTTTGATATGTCAGATAATTCAGTTGAACAACCCACCAGTAAGCCTAAGGGGTTATTAAAATCCAGCTTATTGGTCGGTGTAATGACCATGCTTTCCAGAGTGCTGGGATTAGCAAGAGATATTGTAATTGCCAATTATTTTGGTGCAAAAGCTGAAGCAGATGCTTTTTTTGTGGCATTTAAAATCCCTAACTTTTTGCGTCGGTTATTTGCAGAAGGGGCTTTTTCACAAGCGTTTGTCCCAGTGCTTTCAGAGTATAAAACCAAGCGCAGTTTTGCTGAGGTGCAGTTGTTAATCGCCAGTACCGCAGGGACTCTGGCAACGATTTTAATGCTAACCACTCTAGTGGGTGTGCTATTAGCCCCTTGGCTGGTCATGCTGTTTGCGCCTGGCTTTCATGATATGCCAGAAAAAATGGCATTGGCGGGGGAGTTATTACGCCTGACGTTTCCCTATTTACTGCTGATATCACTAACGGCTTTTGCCGGCTCAGTACTAAATAGCTTTGGTCGGTTTGCTGTACCGGCTTTTACGCCAGTCTTATTGAATATTTCATTAATTGGTTGTGCCATTTTTTTAAGCCCTTACTTGGATGTGCCGGTGATGGCATTAGCTTGGGGGGTGGTGATTGCGGGCGTTGTTCAACTGGTTTTTCAGTTGCCATTTTTGGCTAACATTCACTGCTTGCCAGGGCCTCGCTGGGGAGCAAAGCATGAGGGGGTAAAACGTATCATGAAGCTGATGCTGCCCGCTTTGTTTGGCGTGTCAGTGAGTCAGATAAACCTATTACTTGATACTGTACTGGCTTCTTTTTTGGTGAGTGGTAGCGTTTCCTGGCTGTATTATTCAGACCGGCTCTCAGAACTACCCTTAGGTATTTTTGGTATTGCGATCGCTACCGTCATTTTACCCAGTTTATCCCATAAGCATGCGGCTGATTCAAAAGAAGCGTTTGCTAAAACCCTGGATTGGGCGGTGAGGATGGTGTTGCTGATTGGCCTACCTTCTGCTGTCGCTTTATTTATATTGGCTGAGCCACTGCTTGCTACGTTGTTTCATCATGGTCAAATGACTGATAATGATGTGTATATGGCATCGTTAAGCTTAAGAGCTTATGCATCTGGGCTGTTGGCATTTATGTTGATTAAGGTGTTAGCGCCTGGCTATTACGCCCGGCAAGATACTAAAACACCAGTAGGCATTGCTATAAAAGCCATGATTGCCAATATGGTATTTAATTTAATCTTGGTTTATCCCCTTAAGCATACTGGACTAGCCTTAGCGACTTCATTATCGGCCTTTTTTAATGCGGGGTTGTTATTTTTGGGTCTTTATCGTTCTCAAGTATTTCAATTGCAACCAGGCTGGCTTAAATACTTAGTTCAGCTGTTGCTAGCTAATGGTGTAATGGGAGGGCTCATTTTTTACCTGGTAGCCCCTGTTGAGCAATGGTTGGACTGGAGTTGGTTTGATAGAGCAGTGTCTGTGGCAGTTTTGGTTGGAGCTGGGGTGTTGGTTTACGCTTTAGTGTTATTACTGGTTGGGATTCGTCCACGACAGTTTAAGCATTAAACTCAACACCATTTGTTTTTAAATACTAACCAGTGACTTTGGGTGTTTTCTGGTTATAGCTGCGATATAATCAGCCGTTTCGTTAAATTCACTAGATTAGGATTTTACATGCGCTTAATTCGTGGTCTTCACAACTTAAAGCCGGAACATCAAGGCTGTGTTGCCACAATTGGCAATTTCGATGGTGTCCATCGAGGCCATCAGCGTATTTTAGCCAGCTTACAGGCCGAAGCTAAGCAACGCTCATTACCTGTTACCGTCATTACTTTTGAGCCACAACCGAGAGAATATTTAACTCCACAGCAGGCGCCTGGTCGACTCACTAGCTTTGCTGAAAAGTATCACTGTTTTGCCAAATTGGGTATCGATCAATTGGTGTGTTTGTATTTTGATCAAAAATTACAGCAGTTGTCGGCAGATCAGTTTATCGACCAGGTGCTGGTGAAAGGGCTCCAGGTTAAGCATTTGGTCGTGGGTGATGATTTTCGGTTTGGCTGTGATCGTAGTGGTGACTTCAAGAAATTAACTGAGGCCGGGCAATATTGTGGTTTTGTAGTGAAGCCAACGGAAACAGTAACTACTGGTGATGGGGAAAGAATTAGCAGTACCCGGATTAGAAAGCTTGCTTTTGCTGGTGAGTTTCAGCAGGTTGAACGCTTGCTAGGCCGTCCTTTTCAGATTTGTGGTAAGGTCATTCATGGCCAAAAACTTGGTCGCCAGTTGGGTGTGCCTACTGCAAATATAAAACTCAATCGTCTTCAGTTGCCTTGTAGTGGTGTGTTTGCCATTAAAGCTGTCATTGGTGAGCAGCGCTTTAATGGCGTGGCTAATTTAGGCATTCGTCCCACAATTAATGGCCGCCAGCCATCATTGGAAGTACACTTATTCGACTTTCAAGGAAATTTGTACGGTCAGCGAATGGCAGTTGAGTTTCTGCAGAAAATCAGAGATGAAAAAGCGTTTAGTGGCTTGTCTGAGTTGCAAGCGGCGATTCAGCAGGATATAAGCATTGCCCGCAATCTTTTAATTGCCCAATTATAGTATCATAACCAAAGCGAAGGCATTTTAGGGGGACTAGTTATTGGTCTCCGGCACTAAAAGTATTCGTGAAGGAGTGTTTGTTAACAGAGCGTTTGGTATTAACCATCATGACAGATTATAAATCGACATTAAACTTACCCAAAACCAGCTTTCCTATGAAAGCTAACTTGGCTCAGCGTGAGCCACAAATGCTCACTCGTTGGAACAAAATGGGTCTTTACCAGCAAATTCGAAACATTAGTAAAGGCCGGGAAAAATTCATTCTTCATGATGGCCCTCCTTATGCTAATGGTGATATTCACATTGGGCATGCTGTTAACAAAATATTAAAAGACATTATTGTTAAATCGAAAACCTTAAGTGGTTACGATGCACCTTATGTTCCTGGCTGGGACTGTCATGGCCTGCCCATTGAACATAATGTTGAGAAAAAAATTGGTAAAGCAGGGAGCAAAGTTGATTACCCTGCATTTAGAAAAGAATGTCGTAAATATGCGTCCAAGCAAGTGGCTGGACAAAAGAAAGACTTTATTCGCTTAGGCGTATTAGGGGATTGGGAAAACCCATACCTCACTATGAATTATCAGTTTGAGGCAGATATTATTCGAGCCTTGGGCCGTATCGCTAAAAATGGTCATTTGCATAAAGGCTATAAGCCTGTTTATTGGAGTGTGGTCGGTGGTTCCGCCCTGGCAGAAGCGGAAGTGGAGTATCAGGATAAAACGTCATTTTCAATTGATGTGCGTTTTAGTGTTGTTGATCATGCAGCTGTATTAAATCACTTTGATGCTACAGGTAAGGGAGCTGGTCCTGTCAGTGTGATTATCTGGACTACTACGCCCTGGACGCTGCCAGCTAACCAAGCCGTTGCTGTACACAAAGAGTTGAATTATGCACTAGTGCAAGTTGATCTTGGTCAAGGTGCTGAGCGGGTTGTTTTGGCTGCTGATATGGTGGAAGACATCATGCAGCGCTATGAGGTAACCGCTTATGAAGTGCTGGCTACTTGCAAGGGAAGCGATTTAGATCACTTAGCCCTACAACACCCGTTTTATAACAAGCAAGTGCCTGTGATTTTAGGTGAGCACGTAACGACGGATGCTGGTACTGGCGCTGTTCATACGGCACCTGATCATGGTGTGGATGACTTTAATGTCGGTAATCAGTATGGCCTTGGTACTTTGAACCTGATCGATGATGGTGGGGTTTACCGGGAAAGTACCGAGCTATTTGCGGGCGAGCATGTTTATAAAGTTGATGAGAAAATCGTTGCTGTTTTAGAAGAGCAAGGCAAGCTGGTTCGTCAAAGCAAAATTACTCACAGCTATCCACATTGCTGGCGGACGAAAACGCCACTAATTTTCCGGGCGACGCCACAGTGGTTTGTTAGCATGGAGCAGCAAGGGCTATTAGAGCAGGCTGAAGCTGCTGTGAAAAAAGTGCAGTGGACACCAGCCTGGGGGCAAAACCGTATCGAAGCTATGCTGGAAAGTAGCCCTGACTGGTGTATTTCCCGTCAGCGCACTTGGGGGGTACCCATTGCATTATTTATTAACAAAGAAACCCAAGAGTTACATCCAAATACCGCTGAGTTGATTGAAGCTGTTGCTAAAAAGGTTGAGGAAAAAGGTATCGACGCCTGGTTTGCATTAGATGCAGAAGAGCTGCTTGGTGATGAAGCAGATCAATATACCAAAGTGACCGACACTTTAGACGTTTGGTTTGATTCAGGTGTTACTCATGCGGCAGTACTGGAGCAACGTGAAGAACTGCAGTTCCCTGCTGATTTGTATTTGGAAGGCTCTGACCAGCATCGTGGTTGGTTCCAGTCATCGCTGAAAACAGCCATTGCCACTCGCGGCGAAGCACCCTATAAAGCGGTATTAACCCATGGTTTTACCGTGGATGCACAAGGCCGCAAAATGTCTAAGTCGGTGGGTAATGTGGTTGCACCACAAGAAGTGGTTAACAGCTTAGGTGCTGATATTTTACGGTTATGGGTGGCTGCCACGGACTATAGCTCTGAAATGTCCGTTTCTGACGAAATTTTAAAGCGCACAGCAGACGCCTATCGTCGTATTCGTAATACAGCACGTTTCCTGTTGTCTAATTTGAATGGGTTTGAACCAGCTGAACACTTAGTGCCATTTAATGAAATGCTGGCTTTAGATCAATGGGCTGTTGATAGGGCTTATCAATTACAACAAGAAATTGTTGCAGCCTATGACCGCTATGAATTAATTCAGATTTATCAAAAAGTCCATAATTTCTGTTCTCTGGATATGGGCGGCTTTTATCTTGATATTATTAAAGATCGGCAGTACACCACTCAGGCCGACAGCTTAGCCCGTCGCAGTGCACAAACGGCGCTATATCATATTATTGAAGCATTCAGCCGCTGGGTTGCGCCAATTCTTAGCTTTACCGCAGAAGAAGTCTGGCAAGTGATTCCAGGCGAGCGGACCGAGTCTGTCCAGCTAACGACTTGGTACGACAAATTGGAGCAACTGCCTGAGTCTTCGATTATGGATAGAAATTATTGGCAGCAGGTGTTACAAGTGAAGACTGCTGTGAACAAAGCATTAGAGGCTGCCAGAAATGAAGGAAAGATGGGTGGCTCTTTAGAAGCGGCCGTTACTCTGTACGCTTCAGATAAGTTGCAACCAGTGCTGACTGCCTTAAGTGATGAATTGCGGTTTGTTTTAATTACCTCACAAGCAGAGGTTAAACCATTAAGTGAGGCAGATGACAGTGCAACTGATACTGAAGTAGAGGGCTTAAAGGTATCCGTGCACAGCTTAAGTCATGAAAAATGTGTACGCTGCTGGCATCGCCGTGAGGATGTAGGGCAACATACTGAACATACAGAGCTGTGTGGTCGCTGCGTTGAGAATGTGGCAGGAGCAGGAGAAAAACGCTTATATGCATAACCAAGAGAAATTTGGTTGTAAGTATTAATGAAATAAAGCCACTCTAACAGTTAATGTAGGGTGGCTTTTTGTTATTGGAATTATACCTAAAGTGAAGGGTATATAGGTGTAGAAGAAACTATGTTGAAATGGTTATGGATTTCTGTATTGGTCATCATTCTTGACCAGGTGACTAAAGCTGTTGCTGTTGATGTGCTGCAGTTCCGCGAGCTAGTGCCAATTTTACCTGTATTTGGTTTTACCTTGGCCTATAACACAGGTGCAGCCTTTAGCTTTTTAAGTGATGCAGGTGGTTGGCAGCGTTGGTTCTTTAGTATTATTGCCATTGCGGTGAGTGTCTTTTTAGTATTATGGCTTAAAAAACTGAAGGAATACGAGCGTTGGCAGGCTATTGCTTTAGCGCTTATTTTGGGTGGTGCGCTAGGTAACTTATATGACAGAGTTGTGTTGGGCCATGTGGTCGATTTTCTTTTATTACATTACCAAGATAACTATTTTCCCGCTTTTAATATTGCAGACACAGCAATCAGTATTGGGGCGGTAATGCTTATTATTGATATGTTTAGAAAGCCACAGCAGAAGTAGGAAATCAATCTTATGACTTCATTAGCCATAGGTCTCAACTGTCAGGTAACCATGCACTTTGCTTTGAAGCTAGCTGATGGTGCGGTCGTTGACTCAACGTTTGACAAACAGCCTGCCACATTTGTAGTAGGGGATGGCAATTTACCTGAAAATTTTGAGCAAACCATTTTTGGACTTCAGGCAGGGGATCATAAAGAGTTGGTGTTAACTCCCGAGTATGCGTTTGGTATGCCAAACCCCAATAATATTCAGCGGATTGCGCGTAAGTCTTTTGATTCTGATATGGAACTATCACCAGGTTTAGTGTTGTCTTTTGCTGATGCTAATAAAGCTGAACTGCCTGGTGTGGTGAAGTCATTTGATGATGAAATGGTTGAAATAGATTTTAATCATCCCTTAGCTGGACAAACCCTTAATTTTGAGGTGAAAGTAATAGCTGTTGAGCCAGCAAATGAAGTAAACCAGGTGGTTGATCAGGAGGGCCGCTAATGAAAATTAAATTAGCTAATCCACGAGGTTTTTGTGCTGGGGTTGATCGTGCAATTGAAATCGTCAATCGAGCACTGGATATTTTTGGCCCACCTATTTATGTCCGTCATGAAGTAGTCCATAACAAGTTCGTTGTCGAAAACCTCAAGCAAAGAGGGGCGATATTTGTCGATGAGCTTCATGAGGTGCCTGATGATGTGATTGTTATTTTTAGTGCCCATGGTGTTTCAAAAGCGGTACAAAATGAAGCGCAGGAACGAGGCTTAAAAGTATTTGATGCGACTTGTCCATTAGTCACCAAAGTTCATATGGAAGTAGCTCGTTATAGTCGTGACGGCATGGAGTGTGTGCTGATCGGTCACAATGGCCACCCGGAAGTTGAAGGTACCATGGGGCAGTTTGACTACAGTTATGACGGCAATATTTATTTAGTTGAAAATGAAGCGGATGTTGCCAAGCTAGAAGTACAAAATCCAGAAAAGCTGGCCTATGTCACTCAAACCACTTTATCAATGGACGATACGGCAAAAGTCATTGATGCGTTGAGAGTCCATTTCCCAAAAATTCAAGGGCCTCGAAAAGATGACATCTGTTACGCAACCCAAAACCGGCAGGATGCGGTTAAAGACTTAGCTGCTCAGTGTGATTTAGTGTTAGTTGTCGGTTCTCCAAACAGCTCAAATTCTAATCGTTTGCGAGAGTTGGCTGAGCGGATAGGTGCTACGGCTTATCTCATCGATAACGAAGATGAAATTCAAGCAGAATGGCTGAAAAATACCAGTAATATAGGCTTAACCGCTGGAGCATCAGCACCAGAGGTTTTGGTTAAAAAGGTTATCAACCGATTACAACAGTTAGGTGCTGATGCTCCAGAAGAGCTTCATGGCTGTGAAGAAAATGTCGTGTTTTCAATGCCTAAAGAATTAAGGGTTAAGCAGATTTGATTCTGTTGATTTTGAAGCAATAAAAAAGGCAGCGGAAGCTGCCTTTTTTATATTAATTATTTTTATTATCTCGCCAGAAGGTCTTAGTGATTCTGTCTCCAATAGGTAGTTTTGTCACATCTTCGGTGCCAACAATAATTTTACCTTTTCCTGCTTCATTACTTTTTGGATAAACAAATGGGGTTGGAGGAATACCTCCAGAATCTAATTTTACAATAATTCGACCATTTTTAGTTTCTGTATTAAGACCTGTAGCATCGGATGCACTTAGAAAAGACGTACCATCTAAAATATTGAGTAGATATAGTCTATTGTCACCGGTGTAGCCTGAGCAGGAGGTTGTATCAATACCAAGATTGGAGGGGGGGGAATAGGTAGTAAACATTAAGATCCCTTCAAACGTCGTAGATCTACTTAGAGATTTTTCACCATGTGAAAAGTTTAAATCTATATACCACCCTTTTTTACTATTGAGCTCATTTGTTGCGCTAATTTTTGCTTGTCCTATTGCTGTGCCAATGGTATTGCTTGTGGCATTGTATAAGTCAGACTCTGTTATTGTTGTATAGCTGTTTGGTACAGAAAAAACATCGTAGTTTTTAATTACATAAAAGCGATCATTAATAGAACTATCAGATTTAGGGAATGCTCTATTACCTGATCCAATTGCAATAATAAAATAGGTTTGCTTTCCACGCTCTTGAACAAAAGAAACATCTGGCATTTCAAAAAAGCGCTTTGCATCTGCTGCTATAGAGCTACCAAAGTTGGCTATTCTTCCTCCCTTAATTGATGAAGAGTCAACATTAGTGCTTTTATCTAGTGGAATATCAAAACGCCAAATTTGACCACCAATATCAGAGGCAAATAGTTTATCTACCAAATCATCTCCATTTACATCTATACCGGATATTTCACCAGGAATACTGTATTTCATCTCTGCTAAGGTAAGATTTGCGCTAGCATCTGATGATGCCCACCAGAGTATATCGCCAGTTTTGGCATCAGCAATATAAATGGCACGCCCTGTTGTGCTTTCACTGGTGTTACCTTTAATGTCTCGAGACGTATTATTTTCAACATACCCTCCCCCGAAAATCAGTACTACTTTAGTACCAGAGCCCCAGCGAATTTTCATTACTTTCGGCTTAGACCATGTATATCCTAGCTCTTTATAGTCAGTATCTGTATGAGTTTTTTTCCAAAGCAGTTTAGGTTGGTTTCTTTTTGTAACATCAAATGCAAATAAAGTACGTCCCCCCCGTCGCATACCTGCATAAAGATAAACATGCTCACCTGACTCTGCAGAGCTATTTAATCCACTGCTAGTCAGAATATTACCATTGCGATTTTTGTCGTTAACCCATACATCTATAGGACCATCTAGTCCGTATACTTTTAGTGCAGTTTTTTGTTTATAATCAATATTGTCTTTGTAAGTTTTAATGTTTTTTACCAGTTGTTGAGGGATATACGCAAACTGTTCTTTTCCGCTGTCAGTGGTTTCTCGAGTTTCAGTAGTTCCGCTAGAGCTTGTGACTTCAGTTGTTGATACATTAAAAGCATGGAGAAAGCCAAGATTTGTTCCAAAAAATGCGGTAGCATCCAGCTTTTTATTGTTAGGGTTAGAGTTATCTTTATGGTAAGTTACAACTTGTAATCCAGAATGAAGTGGGTCTCCAATAACTCCCTTGACCCAGTTAATTAATTCATCCCTTTCTGCCTGAGGAGATCCAGATCCAGCTAGCCCAAAAGCCGCATAGTCTATTGATGTACTAAGATTGATATCTGTAATAGTTGGTGGTGTGGTAGTTGAGTCTTCAGTAAATGTAAATAAATTACGTGTACTGGAAAGCTGGTCCAGAGCGCCACCTTTTTCGACATCATCTCCATCTGTCGTTTTGCTCCAATAGCTTTTTGATGTTGATTTAAAAAAGCCGCTGTCTATAGCTGGATTATTATTCGCATCAACAATATCACCGTCATCATTAAATTTGTAATGTTTTAGATTTCCCGGCCAGTTTGGGCCTGCTTTAGGTTTAAATAAAGGATAATATAAGTCTTTGGTAAGCGATAATACATTAAATGAGCTAACGGGTACTGATGGAGGAGCCATTGTGCTTCCTTGCGCTGCTGCAGTTTGTACTGCGCTAGCCAAAGCTTTTTTAATTTCTTGGGGAGTTGTTGCAGAACTGAATGTACCCCCACCGTGAAAAGCAGCACTGATAATTTGCAAACTTTTATTATAGCTTAGGCCAAATCCACCAATTGTATGTGTAGTTACATTTTGAGTGCCAGATAAACTGGTGTTTAAATCAGTATTGTTAAGATACCAGGCTAGCTCTTTTAGACAATCTGAGCGGGTGGTTGCATCACTTTCTCCACTATTTGGTCCGCGACAATTTCTTGAAAGAGGCAGTGATTGTGGTGTTGCTGGTGTTCCTGCTGGCTTTGGATCATTAATAAAGCCTGCTGGAAGATTTTGCACTGGAACTGACCAGCGTCCTCTGGGTAAGAGACTCTTGATATCTGAATCTGACTCATTGTCTACGGAAGGTGCGCCATCAGTGAAATAAACAATACTATTTGATTGACAGGCTTTAAATGGTGACGTATATCGTGTGCCTCTGTTATACCTTGAGCTTTGGCCTGTAAACTTTCGATAAGCCTCATACATTGTTTCGGCTAGAGGTGTTCCATTTCGAGCACCAACATTATAAATTGTATTTATTAAATTAGTTCTGACTGAGTCATCTGTATCCTCCGTTAATTCAGTAAAGTCAGCAATGACATAACCACCATGAGCGGTTGTATTAAAGCGCATTATTCCCAAGTTAACATTATTAATATTTGCAACTAAGTCTGCAGCAGCGTCTCGGACGACTTTTATTCTAGTTCTTCCATCACTAATACTATGGCTTCCACCAAGCCCTTTCAAGTCAAAGTTACTTGCATAGTTAGCTGGAGGATTTACTGCATATCCCATGCTTCCAGATGAGTCTAGGATTAGAAGTACATTAGGAGTGTTGGTTTCAGTCAAAAAAACTTCTGTATCGTCAGCATTTAGCTGGCTACTTAGAAAAAATACTGAGGTAAAAATAATTGATGAAAAGGAGATCTTTGTAATATTGTTCACTTTAGCTGTCCTTTATACTAAGACTTAATCTTGATAAGGGGTAATATTGAGTATTTCACTAGTAGGTGAGTATATGATTAGACCACCTTTGAAATCATAGTTGAGTAAAGCTTCTGATTTCACTTTCTTGTTGTTGAGTATGATCTTTTTTCTCTTATTAAGTTTTAATGTTAATGGCTCGCATTCACTGCATGCATATACGTCCACATTAATATAGTTAGAATTATTGCTGCTTCTAAATTTTATGAATTCTGCTTCTGTAGAAGAATCTTCTGCAGTTGCGGGTTGTATTAATAAAATAAAAATAATAGATATTATGCTGTTGGTTTTCATTTTTAATCCTCCGCTACTATGTTTTGGTTTTTATTTTTATAACTAAACCCGTAGGTTTGCCTAGATGCGGCAATTATATTTCTATCAGTTGTTCCAGGAGCATCACCCATCTCTGTATTGGCGTTTAGATCAAAGTGATACAAAACATATCCTTCTTTTATATCGGCAGAGTTTGTAAACTTTTTAGATGGTCCAATTGATGCTGTTTTGTAGTTATAAAGAACACTAGAGTTTATGTGTATACCTCTTTGATTTTCGTAAACAGTTTTATTTTTTGGATCGTACTGACTGGCATCAGTAAACTCATATGTCTTTTGCTCTTTCGTTCCTGTTTTATTGGCATTGGCTTTGTCTATTGCTTTGACAAGGTCTTTATCTGTTGTATCACCAAGTAATCGAACAATTTGTGAATCTAACTCACTTAATGCCACTTGAAAGTTTTCTAGCTGTCGCTGAGTATTTCCAGCCATGGTTTCTTCAAGAGATGAAGTTGAAATAGCGGCTAAGCCAATAATAGTAAATATTGTTAATAACACTAGACTTACAATTAAAGATGAGCCTTGTTGAGTATTAATATTCATATTAATTCCTTTTAAATAGCATTATTAATTCGAACAGTGGTAGTATATATGTGTCGTTGCGTACCGCCGTTGAGTTTGATTTCTTTACCTAGTACTTTATATGTATTTTGTGGCCCTACAGCAGGTTTTTCTTCTCCTGAATTGACTAATACTCCGATTTTAACTGTTCGTATATTTTGCCACATGTCTGAACCAATTTTGTCTGCACTTAAGTATTGAGTATTGTCATCGCTATCTCGAACACCATATAGCACTTGCATACTTTGAACTCCGCTCAATAGTGCCTGATTATTTGTGATGTTGACTTCTCGTGATGGGCTGTAACTACTACAGGAGAGGTCATCGCCATCTATAAAGTAAATATTTACAACGGTTTGATTGGCTGATGTATTCGATGGGTCTCTTATATCTGCTCCAGCACAATCTAATTGATCAGTAGGCTCAAAAAATACAGATAATCTATCTGAGCTATTATTAGCAGGATCATTTCCTTCTACTGTTAATAGATCATTTGTACAGTTTGCTAAGTTTGCTGTTGTTGAGCCAGGTTTTAAACAATCTTTAAGAAAAAATGGAATAGCATCACGCTTGCCTGGTTCTTGGTAACCTGCAGACCTAATATCTTGTGCAATAAAGTCTAAGGAAAACCTTCCATTTTCTTGAATTCTAGATAGCGTTTCATTTTGGCGAAATGTTTGGGTGACTCCTAAAAAAAGTTGTAAGATACCAGCGATTAATAGTAAACCTAATACTAGTGCGATCATCAACTCAATTAGTGACATCCCTTGTTGTTTATAAAAATGCATGGTTAACCTTCTAATCTAATTATTAATTCAACTGTTGGGTTATCACTACCGCTTCCAGTCGTTTTGGTTGTTCTCTGCAAGTTTGTTTGTGCTTCTTCCCACTCTAAGGTAATGTGTAGATCTGATCCGTCAGCACAACTTGCAGGTGTACATACTAGGTAGGGATTAACTCTAGGCAGTGGGGTGGTACTTGTATCTGCACAAAAAAGTTCCCAAACATCATATCTTGCTAACTGTTCTTCATTGCAAATACTTGCATTACAAGCTGGACTTGGAGTGGAGCAAGGTTTGTCAGAGCCTGGGTTGGCAGTGATCTCAGCTCGAACAGTATTAATTGCATTTAAATAGTGTTGATTACTGACAGCACTTGGATTTGCTCTCATTCTTTCTGCGAGTTCTTGGGCCATCCAAATAGCTTGTGAGCGTTGGCCTGATTGATAGGTGCTTTTCATTGATTGAGCTTGCATACCTGCTAACCCAAGCAGGCCAATTGCTATCACTAAGATAGTAATTAATACTTCAATTAAACCAATTCCTTGTTGTTTGTTTATTGCTTGAAATTTCATCTTTGATTCCAGGTAATTATTTAAAGTCTGTAGTTGCATTGGGTTGCTGGAATAAGGTTCGCAGGACTATTTTTGCTACTGTGCTTGGTTTTTTCAGCTCTACCAATACGATTTAATTCAAAAGAAGTACCTTCTCTACGTTCGTCGCATACTCTTAATATGAAATTTCCATTAGCATCTTGGTTGATATTGGATGCAGTAATTAAGCCTTTTGCATTGAAGCGTAAGTTGCCAGTATTGGTGGTGAGATTATCCGCTATTGAAAGCTCAAGATCACCTTGACCTTCTTTAATTATTCTTTCACCGGCATCAAGTGTATTATTTGCGTTTGCATCTAAGTAAATTGACCAGCTATATCGCCAATCATCGAGAGAGCCTGGATTAGTATTTCTACTGAGTTCTAAGCTGACTTCGGTGCTTCTTTTAATTGCTTCACTCTTAGCTAGGCTAAGGGTATTAATAAGCTGATTGGTTTCAGAGAAGGAGCGATAATCCTGTATAAAGTTGCCAAGCCAGGGAGCACTAAAAGCTAGGATAATTCCAGCTATAGCAATGGTGATCATCAGTTCGATCAGTGTAAAACCTTGGGTGCGCTGCATAATGCGTGGCCTCCTGTATTAAATTTATCACGCATTCTCCATACAGGCTTAATATAGACACTGATCAACCGATAAGCAGGATATTTTGTAACCTAAGTGGTGATTTAGTTAAAAAAAACTACTAACAGTTCTCGTTTAGTATTTTTTGGGCGTCACGACTTTGACGGGGTGGAGTGTTATGGCGAACTCTGCCAACAAAATTGACAATTAATTGTCTTGGAGGGTAAGTTTCTTGGTTTTTAGGGCATAGAGTAATACGGCCAAAAATAGGACGTGCTAATCCTTCTGGATGATACCTTAAATATTGTTTTCGAGATGATAGACGAACATTTATATAGCCGTTGATATTAATAGGTATGATTTTTAATAATTTTTCATCATTATCTAATTGACCATTTTTATTTGGATCAGTAAAGATCATGATTTCTTCTGTTTGCCAGTGGGGTAAACACTGCTCGCCTTTACTTGGACAAATAGTGACTAAAGCTCGTTGGGTGATGGCGTAATCTCGCGTCAAATGAATAGCACTATGCAGTTGCAGCATTGTGGTGCGTGCTTGATAGTTATGAATCATTGAGCTCAATGTTGGAATGCCAATGCTGATTATCAGTGAAAAAACTGCAATAGTTGTAAGTAATTCAATTAATGTGAAACCTGCTGCATTTGCTTGATATAAATCCTTAAATTTACTCATTAGAGTCCCTTTTAATGCTGTTGATTTTTTTGCAGTGTAAGGATTCTTGAAAAGCTGTGTTGTTAACCACTGAACAGAATTATTTTTTGTGTTGCTCGAAGGGTAGAGTTTTAAATGAAAATGTTAATTGCTTATTATTGTGGGTTGCTATTTTGCTAAAAAAAGGTTGAAGGTATTGCTAAATGCGATGTATTGAATGGTAGATTAAAAATACTTGATGGAGAGGTGTGATATTTTAAATGTTCAATTAATAAAAATGAAGATTGAGGTTTTATAGGTATTACTCCAAATCTAATTTTTTTAATCGATAGCGAAGTGCACGAAAAGTAATACCAAGTTTTTTTGCGGCAGCTGTTTTGTTCCAGCGAGTTTCTTCTAAGGCTTGAACAATAGCTTTACGCTCTAGATCCTCTAAATAATCCTCTAATGAACTAACCCCTTCGGGAGGTAGTGAAGTATCTTGTACACTCAAGAGGTTATTAGATTCAATATCACTTAACCTAAGATCATCTTTTTTAATTAAGTCATTTTCACAAAGTGTAAATGCTCTTTCCAGAGTATTTTGTAATTCTCTCACATTGCCTGGAAAAGGATAGCTTTTTAATGCAGCTAAAGCTTCATTTGACAGCTTTGGTTGCTCAAGGTCACAGCTGCTGGCAATTTTTTGTAAAAAGTGTTCTGAAAGTAAAGGTATATCTTCTGATCGCTCTCTTAATGGAGGAACTTTTAATTCAATAACGTTAATCCGATAAAATAAATCTTGGCGGAAACGCCCCTCATTGACCAGCTGACTCAGGTCTTCATGAGTGGCACTGAGAATTCTGACATCTACTTTAATTTCGGTTTCGGTGCCTACTGGACGGATGGATTTTTCTTGAATTGCCCTTAGGAGTTTAACTTGCATCGACATTGGTAAATCTGCGACTTCATCTAAAAATAATGTGCCATTATCTGCCGCTTGAAATAAACCTGGTTTATCACTTACAGCACCAGTAAAGCTCCCTTTTTTATGGCCAAAAAATTCACTTTCCATTAGCTCTGTGGGGATTGCACCACAATTAACGGGGATAAAAGGTGCATCTACTCGAGGACCTTCATCATGAATGAGCCTGGCTACTAGTTCTTTGCCGCTCCCTGACTCACCACTGATATAAACTGGAGCCTGGCTTCTAGCTAGTTTTATCACTTGCTTACGCAATTGTTTAATCGCTTTAGACTCACCTAGGAGTTTAATTTCACTGGTTGTTTTCTTAGTATCGTGATGGGGTTTGTTAAGCTTTAATGCTGAACTGACCAAATCCCGCAGTCGTTGCAAATCGACTGGTTTTGATACAAAGTCAAATGCCCCGGCTTTTAAAGCGGTGATTGCTGTGTCCATGTTACCGTAGGCAGTAATCATTGCGACAGGTGTTTTACTGTATTTTTGCTGAATATATTTAACTAGATCGATACCATTACCGTCAGGTAGATTCATATCGGTTAAACAGAGATCAAACGTTTTATGACTTAAATGTTGATATGCTTGGTTGAGACTAGCGGCAGACTCTGTATCAATTTTCATTCTTCCTAGGGTGATTTCCAGAAGTTCCCTGATATCTGGCTCATCATCAACTATTAATGCCAAGGGATTTGCCATGATGTTAGTCTCGTAATATTATTTTATTTTTACCGAATTAATGCTCTAAATAACTTTGATTGCGTTGTGGGTGAGCAAAAGTGATTCTAAAGCAACACCCGCTCTGATTCCCTTTGATTAAGTCTAGGCTTGCTTGGTTAGCTTCACATAGTTCCCTGGAAATATATAGTCCTAAGCCTGTACCTGTGGTTTCAGTTGTATAAAAAGGCTCAAAAATTTGTTCTGCCAGACCATTTTGGATGCCAGGCCCTTTATCAATAATATCCATACAAGGTTGTCCTGTATCGGATTTAATATGAGTAATGATTTTTATATAGGCTTCACCACAGGTTAGGTAGCTATAGCGTAGACCGTTTTGACAAAGATTGGTGACTACCTGGCTTAATTGATGCGGGTCGAATACCACTTCGATCGGTGTGTTGTTATTTTGGATATAAAATACTGGAGACTGAATATTGGTAAAGTGTTCTTCATTTAAATGTTTTTTTAGCCAGGGCTCAAGTAAGAATGTTTCTGGTTGTGTTTGTTTACGCTTAGCCACTTGTAAAATGTTTTCAATAATATTATTCACTCGTTTCGAGTGGTTTTGGATGATCTCAATCAGACGAACATCAGCGGAGGTGATATCAGGTGACTCGTTAAGTAGTTGTGCTGCGTGACTAATGGCACCTAGTGGGTTTCTGATTTCGTGAGCGATACTGGCAGTAAGACGGCCCAAAGAAGCAAGCTTAAGCTGCTGGGCTTGCTGGGTAAGTAATGATATATCATCTAAAAAGACTAATGTATTGATGTGACCACTAACAGGAAGTCGTGTGAAGTTTGCTTTTACCTTTGGGCTTGCTGAGTTTGCCTGAAATGGTTCAATGTGAGCTCTAGGGTTGTTTTGCCATAGTGTGAGTGCTTGTTTGAGTTGTGGTGATGCCTGCTCTAGTGTTTTTGGATAATCTGTACTGTTAAGTAATAATTTGGCAGCTTCATTCATCATTACCAATAATTGATCATGACTGATTACAAGAATGCCAGTGCGCATTCGTTGAATGATAACCTGATTGAGTTTTTGTAAATTAAAAAATTCTGTTCGGCGCTGTTCTGCAAGTGCTTCACTGCGACTTAATCGCTCGGATAAGCTTTGGATAAAAAAAGCAGTAGCAAAATAAACAATACCTAATAAACCACTACTAATATGGGTTTGTAAGCCAATAGTTAATTGAGTGCTACGAAACAACGTAATGACAACAATACAAAGTGAGGCAACAGCAGCAAGTGATAGGCCTAGCTTGCCTCGAATAAGAATATTACCCGCCGCAACAGATACGACAACTAAATTACCAAAAGCCAGGTTTTTTGACGTCTGCAGTGAAAGCAGCAAGCTTAATAGCAAAATATCTGTGCAGCAGATACAAAAAGTGACAGGTGAAGACGTCGAGTGATGTATGCTGATGAGAACAATGATGTTGATGAATAAGTAAACAACAGCGAATAGTTGTAGTGATTTCAAATTAGTAGGGTTAAACAGCACCGTATTGATGGGGCTGAATGCACTAAGGGTAAGTACCAGCCCTAAAAAGGTGCGATATAGATTATATATTCGCAATACTCTTAGATTAAGGTTGGCTGGTGGCCCTGTTGAAGTCTTATTGTTCATTTTTATGACGAAGGTGGTTTTTATTCGGTTTGTTTCAGTTTAGCAAACCCAGTTTTAGTTAAGAGAAGAAAAGGGTTAGTGAACTCTGTTCTTTAACTAAAATTAATGGGACAATAAGCTTGTTAACAACCAGTTCAATGTGGGGATGGTTATGGCGGCTGTATTACGAATTGTAATGGCGCAAGTGAATGTGCTGGTGGGGGATTTAGAAGGGAACACCCAACGCATTATTGAAACAGCTCAACAGGCAAAGCAGCAGTTTGCGGCGGATATCGTTGTTTTTCCAGAACTATGTATCTGTGGATATCCCCCAGAAGACTTGTTATTGCGGGACAGTATGCAAGTTCGAGTGCAGCAGTCGCTTAATAAGTTGAGAGAAGTTACTGGTATTTGTTTGGTATTAGGGGCTCCTGGAGGAGCCAATAGCGAATATAACCAGGCTGTGGTACTAAGTGGTGGCCAGCGGTTGGCTGTGTATTCAAAGCAATGTCTACCCAACTATCAAGTATTTGATGAGCGGCGTTACTTTGTGCCTGGCCAGGAGGCTGGTGTATTTGAATACAAGGGAGTCAAGATTGGCCTAACCGTTTGTGAAGATATTTGGTATTCAGGGCCTGTTATGCAGGCAAAAGCGGCAGGCGCTGAGCTGATATTAAGCCTTAATGCATCACCCTTTCACCGAGGTAAAGAGGTAGAGCGCAGAGAAGTTGCTAAGCAGCGCTGCGTAGAGGCACAACTACCAATGGTTTATGTCAACCAAATAGGCGGGCAGGATGAGCTCGTATTTGATGGTGGCTCTTTTGCCATGGATAAAGATGGTGAAGTGGCAGTACAGGCTGAGTTTTACCAGGAGGGGCTATACTTAGCCGAATATAATACTGCTGACCAACATTTTGTGAAGCAAGCTAACCAGCCAGCAATCCCTGAATTACTTCCCAGTATTTATCAAGCGCTGGTGCTAGGTGTTCAAGATTATGTCAATAAAAATGGCTTTAAAGGCGTGGTATTGGGCTTATCTGGAGGAATTGACTCTGCATTGACCTTGGCAGTAGCTGTGGATGCGTTGGGCAAAGACCGGGTTGAAGCAGTAATGATGCCATTTCGCTATACCTCGCAAATGAGCTTGGAAGATGCTGAGAAAGAAGCAAACACGCTAGGGGTACGTTATTCTGTGCTGCCAATAGAGCCAATGTTTAATGCTTTTATGGAGGCATTGGCTGATGAGTTTACTGGTACCAAAACGGATACAACAGAAGAAAACTTGCAAGCCCGTTGTCGTGGTGTGTTACTCATGGCTATTTCTAACAAGAAAGGCTATTTGGTGTTAACTACGGGTAACAAAAGTGAAATGGCTGTAGGGTATGCCACTTTATATGGTGATATGGCGGGGGGCTTTGATGTCCTGAAAGATGTACCAAAGTCAATTGTTTATCGACTGTCACGCTATCGTAACCGGAATGGTGTCGTGATTCCCGAGCGAGTGATTGAGAGGCCGCCCTCTGCTGAACTAGCACCGGATCAAGTTGACCAGGACTCACTGCCTCCTTATGACATACTGGATGAAATTCTGGCGCTTTATATAGAGCAGGATAAAAGTGCTGAGGCCATTATTGAAGCAGGTTTTAATCGTGACGATGTGTACCGAGTTTTACGACTAGTGGATATTAATGAATATAAGCGACGTCAGGCTGCTATTGGAGTGAGGGTTACCGCTAGAGGGTTTGGTCGTGACCGACGCTATCCAGTGACCAATGGCTGGAAGCTGGGTGTTTAATTAGCGTTTTTTTTGAATAAGAAAGGGAAGTATTGCTTCCCTTTCTTGTAATTTGCTGATGAAGCTGTTTAAAAACTATTCAGTGGTTTTAGGCTCTTCTTCTGATTGCTCTGAGCCATCATCTCCCACGACGCCAAAAGTCATTATATTTAACCAGGAGCGATCACCACTGGTTTGTTCATCTTCAGTCTTTTCCTGCTCTTTCTCTTCAGCAGGCTTTACTACCTGTTGACGGCTTGGCGGAATACTTTCTTCTGGGTCGTCTAATAAGCCAAAGCTGACGATATTCCAGACTGATGGATCAACATCATAGTAAACCTTGTACTGAACAAAATTACCCTGACTATCCAATGCTGGGTGTTTAGGATAGTTGGTTCGCAGTACCTTTAAGGCATTGTCAGATGCTTTGGTTAACCCTAAATGCTGGTTGGCTTCAACCAGTATTGCCAGTGCATCAGGAATAGCGGGAGTTTCCTGCATATTTTCAACTACGAAGCGAGCCCGGTTAGCAGCAGCTACATATGCTTTTCGTTTCATATAGTAGTTAGCTACATGAATTTCATAACGTGACAGTTGGTTACGTAGGTGGATCATTCGCTTTTGGGCGTCAGGTGCATAACGGCTATTTGGGAAGCGCTTAAGTAATTCGGCAAATTCATTAAACGAGTCCCTTGCTTGGCCAGGGTCTCGCTTACTCATATCGATTTCAACAAAACGCTCAATAAAGCCTATATCAGCAGTGTAGGAAGCCAGCCCCTTCATATAATAGGCATAGTCAACATTTTCATGCTGGGGGTGAAGGCGAATAAAGCGCTCTGCAGAAGCTTTTGCAGCTTCCTGCTCTTGGTTTTTGTAGTAGGCAAAAATAAGGTCAAGCTGGGCTTGCTCAGCATAAGAGCCAAAGGGGAAGCGAGACTCTAAGGCGCGGAGTTTATCAATTGCATCGCTATAGTTGCTAGTATCGAGCGCAAGCTGAGCCTGTTGATAAAGCTCGGCTTCAGTTAACTCTTCAGGGATATCTTGCTTACTATCGGAAGCACAGGCACTTAGCAATAACGCCAGGCTTAGCAATAATGAATACTTGATCATGCGCACCATTAATAGAGTTCCTTAGCTGTGGCTTAAATACCCATCGCATTGGGTATAATGTAATCACCAATAAATAAAATGGCGTTTATTTAATTTCTAATGGGGTAAGCTTTCCCATAAGCTGCCATTGGTTGACGATAGCTGTCAAATAAGGCTTTTGTACTGCAATTTGAAGCACTTTTATAAAGCACTGATGTTTTAATGGTGCTTTTTGTTAGCACATTCTACATAATGCTTATGAATGGTATAGCGGTTGATAGTGAATGTTGCTGGTTTGCCTGAAGCTTAACTGTGGTAAACTTTTAGGCACTTATATTATGACTATCATTACCATTTATTAACATTTACCATTCACGTCAGTTGTAAAACGTGAAGCGGCTTCAAAATAATCGCTGTATTTAACCACAGCTAGTGAAGTAAACCAAAGTAAACCCCTGTAGTTGACAATATTTTGCGAAAATCATCCCATGGCTGAACATATTGTACTGGAATCTGTTGTACCTTTTGAGCAGGGTGGTAGCCGATTAGACCAAATTGCGGCCCACTGCTTTCCTGATTTTTCCAGAGCTAAACTACAAGCTTGGATTAAGCAAGGGGAGTTAACTGTTGATAATGAAGTTCGCAAGCCAAAAGACAAACTCTACGGTGGTGAGTTGCTGCGCTTGAATGCTCAGGTCGAAAATGATGAAACCCATCAGCCTGAAGAGATCAGCCTTAATATTGTTTATGAAGATGATGATATTGTGGTGCTTAATAAGCCTGAAGGGTTAGTAGTGCATCCTGCGGCTGGGCATCATAGTGGTACATTATTAAATGCACTTTTGCATCACTGCCCTGACTTAGCCAGTGTACCTCGTGCAGGAATTGTCCACCGGCTGGATAAAGACACTACAGGTATTATGGTGGTGGCAAAGAGTTTAGCCGCACACACCAGCTTAGTAGCTCAGTTACAGGATAGAGTGATATCCCGAGAATATGAGGCAATCGCTTGCGGGGTAATGACAGCAGGGGGCACTGTTGACCAGCCAGTTGGTCGTCATCCAACTCAGCGCACTAAAATGGCTGTGATTGAGTCAGGTAAAGAAGCGGTTACCCATTATCGGGTTTTGCATCGGTTTCGTGCCCATACTCATGTACGAGTAAAACTGGAAACAGGGCGCACCCATCAAATCAGAGTGCATATGAGTCATATTCACTACCCGCTGGTTGGCGACCAAGTTTACGGGGGACGTCTGAAACTGCCAAAAGGCGCCAGCAGTGAGTTCATTGACACACTACAGCAATTTAAGCGACAGGCGCTGCATGCTCGTCAACTGGGCTTATATCATCCAGCAACTGATGAATATATGGAGTGGGAAATCCCCTTGCCTGATGATTTTGAGCAACTACTACAAATGTTGTCTGATGATCAGCACCAGTGCTATGAATAGTTAAACTGTGCAATGAATAATTAAATAAAGCTATGAGTCGCTAGTGGTGGAAAATATTACCCCTCAATTGTTAATACCTGATTGGCCTGCACCCACTGCTGTGCGCTCACTTGTGACTACCAGACAGTGTGGTGCAAGCCAGGTACCTTACGATCATTTTAATCTTGCATTACATGTCGGCGATGATGCTGAGCAAGTTAAAGCCAACCGCCAGTGGTTGAAAGATGAGTTTGCCCTTCAACACATTCAGTGGCTTGATCAAGTGCATGGTACAGATGTCATTGCAGCACAATATACAGCTGCTGAGGTAGAATCAGTAGAGGAAGCGGTAGACGAAATAGTACCAAAGGCTGATGCTGTTGTGACGAGTCAACCCCAACTGGCTTGTGCAGTGATGACAGCAGATTGCTTGCCAGTCTTATTGTGTTCCAAGCAGGGAGATTGGGTAGGCGCAGCCCATGCCGGTTGGCGAGGGTTGGCTGCGGGTATATTACAACAGTTGGTTTGTGGTTATACGGGAGAAAAACAAAACTTAATGGCTTGGCTTGGCCCTGCCATTGGCCCACAGCATTTTGAGGTAGGGCCAGAAGTGAGGGAGGCCTTTCAGTACTTAGGTATAGATGCTGAAACAGCATTTCAGCCAAGCAATAGGCCAGGTCATTATTTTGCTGACCTTTATTTGTTAGCAAAATTGCAGTTGGGCCAGTTAGGGATTGATCAAGTTTATGGTGGTGGTTTTTGCACTTACAGAGACCAACAACGTTTTTATTCTTATCGACGCTCTACGCAAACGGGTCGAATGGCATCTTTGATTTGGCGGGAAGAGTCATAAACCCATTCAATTGCTTTAAGTCAACAGACAGTCCTTGAAAACCTTTTAATAAGCTCCATATAAACTAGTAAGTAAGCATCCTGGTAGGCTCAGGAGCAAAAGCGCGCAAATCTCACCGGTGAAACTTTCCTTTGACTAACTGCTGCTATTTTTAAACAACAGTTACGGCCTACTTATGTAAAAAATTTATAGGTGGAAACAGCAAATGAGAGTTGATCGACTAACCAGTAAACTACAAATGGCATTGGCTGATGCTCAGTCAATAGCTGTGGGGCGTGATCACAATTACCTTGAACCAGTGCATTTAATGATGGCTCTGTTAGAGCAAAAAGGTGGCTCTATCAGGCCTTTATTGATGCAGGTGGGTTTTGATGTTAATCAGTTAAAGCAAGGTTTTGAAAATGTATTAGATAATCTTCCTGTCGTATCAAGCGGTGATGGTGATGTTCAAATGTCACCACAGCTAGGGCGGCTATTAAACCTGGCGGATAAACTATCGCAAAGGGCGGGTGATCAGTTTATTTCCAGTGAGACCATTTTGTTAGCTGCAATGGAAGATAAAGGCCCAGTAGGAGAGCTGCTAAAGAGTCAGGGAGTTAGTCAGCAAGCGCTTGAAACAGCAGTTAAAAACTTGCGTGGTGGCCAGGCAGTGAATGATCCCAATGCAGAAGAACATCGCCAGGCATTAGATCGCTACACCATTGATTTAACTGTTAAGGCAGAAAAAGGTCAGCTGGATCCAGTCATCGGTCGAGATGATGAAATACGCCGTACTATTCAAGTGCTGCAGCGTCGTACCAAAAATAATCCAGTATTAATTGGTGAGCCTGGGGTGGGTAAGACCGCAATTGTAGAAGGTTTAGCCCAGCGCATAATTAATGGTGAAGTACCCGATGGCTTGAAAGATAAGCGAATATTGGCATTGGATATGGGGGCATTGATTGCTGGGGCAAAATTTCGTGGTGACTTTGAAGAGCGGTTAAAAGCTGTTTTAAACGAACTTGCGAAACAAGAAGGACGAATCATTCTATTTATTGATGAACTCCATACCATGGTAGGTGCAGGTAAAGCTGAAGGGGCGATGGATGCCGGTAATATGCTGAAGCCTGCTCTAGCTAGAGGTGAGTTACACTGCGTTGGTGCAACAACTTTAGATGAGTATCGTCAATATGTAGAAAAAGATGCAGCTCTGGAGCGTCGCTTTCAAAAAGTGATGGTTAATGAGCCCAATGAAGAAGACACTATTGCTATTTTGCGGGGCTTGAAGGAACGCTACGAAGTACATCATGGGGTGGATATTACTGACTCTGCCATTATAGCGGCTGCTAAGCTCTCTCATCGATATATTACTGATCGACAACTGCCGGATAAAGCTATTGACTTGATTGATGAAGCAGCCAGCCGGATCCGGATGGAAATGGACTCAAAACCCGAAAGTATGGATCGGCTAGAGCGGCGTTTAATTCAATTAAAAATTGAGCGTGAGGCACTGAAAAAAGAAGATGATGAGGCATCCAAAAAACGTTTAACCAAACTTCAGGATGACATTAGCAAACTGGAAAAAGAGTACGCAGATTTAGAAGAAGTCTGGAAATCTGAAAAAGCATCACTACAGGGCTCGCAAAAAATTAAAGAGGAGTTAGAGCGGGTACGTACCGAACTGGAAGCAGCCCGCCGGAGTGGTGATTTAGCCAGAATGTCTGAGTTGCAATATGGTCGAATTCCAGAGCTGGAAAAGCAGCTAGATTTGGCCAGCCAAGCAGAAATGAGTGATATGCGTTTGTTGCGTAATCGTGTATCAGAGGAAGAAATTGCTGAGGTGGTATCGAAGTGGACTGGTATACCAGTAGCTAAAATGCTGGAAGGTGAGCGAGAGAAACTGCTTCGAATGGAGGATGCCCTGCATAAAAGAGTCATTGGTCAGGATGAGGCTGTGCTTGCTGTATCAAACGCGGTACGTCGATCTCGGGCAGGGCTGGCTGATCCTAATCGTCCCAACGGCTCATTTATGTTTTTAGGGCCAACGGGGGTTGGTAAAACAGAGTTATGTAAGGCTCTTGCTGAATTTTTGTTTGACACTGAAGAAGCAATCATTCGTATTGATATGTCTGAGTTTATGGAGAAACACTCAGTAGCTCGGCTGGTAGGTGCACCTCCAGGTTATGTTGGCTATGAAGAAGGTGGTTATCTGACCGAGGCAGTGCGTCGCCGCCCATATTCAGTAGTGTTGTTAGATGAAGTGGAGAAAGCTCATCCGGATGTGTTTAATATTTTGTTGCAAGTCTTGGAAGATGGGCGTTTAACCGATGGTCAGGGGCGTACTGTTGATTTTAAAAATACCGTAGTGGTCATGACATCTAACCTGGGTTCAGACTTAATTCAAAAACAAGCTCATGACTTTGAAGCACTAAAAGCAACCTTAATGGATGTGGTGGGAGATCATTTCAGACCAGAGTTTGTCAACCGAGTTGATGAGTTGGTAGTTTTTCATGGTTTATCAGTAGGGCAAATTAAAGGAATTGCTGAAATACAATTGAGTCGTTTACGGCAACGGCTACAGGAAAAAGATTTAAATCTACAGTTGGCAGACAGTGTGATTGATAAGCTGGTGAACGTAGGTTTTGACCCGGTTTATGGTGCTCGGCCACTAAAAAGAGCGATTCAGCGCTGGCTGGAAAACCCATTAGCACAAGAAATATTAGCGGGTAAGTATAGCCCTGGTGAAACTATTCAGGTGTGCTTAGTGGATGACCAAATAAGTTTTGGCTAATTAAGCGCTATTACAGGATTCAGCACTAGTACTTGACAACTAATGGCGTAACTGCTGTAAAGTGGGAGTCTACATTGCAGTCAATAGTGCATTCTGCATATATATGGGTGCTTAGTGGTCAACAACTTGCTGAGCGCTTCTAGTTTGTAGAGTGCTCAATAATGAAGTGTAAACGTTGTGATAAGCAGCAAATACTTCAGACTGCAGGTTAGCTTTACTTGGTAAAGTAGTGTTAAAAGTTCTGCACATGGAATGTAATTATATGAGTTGACGGCACACCTGTTTACCCTATAATTCATGTGCTTAATTAATATCGGATCGATCTATGTCTAATCAACAAACTGGCACAGTTAAGTGGTTTAATGAATCTAAAGGCTTCGGGTTTCTTGAGCAGGAGTCTGGCCCAGATGTATTCGTTCACTATAGTGCTATTCAAGGTACTGGATTCAAAGTGTTAACTGAAGGTCAGCAAGTGCAGTTTACTGTTACTCAAGGACCTAAGGGCTTACAAGCTGAGAATGTAGTTCCTCTATAAGTAATAATTGTTGCTTATATCTTGTGGGTGGTGTGTTGCACTGCCCCTATCCTTTACTTTTAAAATCCTTCCGTTTTGCTTTTATGAATTATTAATGATCAATTGGCTAATTTATATGACACTATATAGCCACCACTGACTATTGCATCAGGTTTTTAAATAATTAATTCTGGTTATTATTTACTGATAATTTAAGTTTCAACACTAGGAGTAGTGCGGTTTAATTTTATTGTTACAAACACATTTTTGGTGTTGGAAAAGCTTAGCAAATAACCACTTAGCAATAAAACGATACCACAGCTAAAGAGCATGCCTGCTAGGCCGATTTTTTGGATTATGTCATGAGTAAAAAAGGGACAGTAACATTGGCCAAAAAGAATCTCAGGAGTAAAGTTTACCCATAGGTCTGATTCAATAAAGTGTAATAGTTGTAGTAGTACTACGAAGATTGTTGCAACTAATGCAAAAGTGCCTGCTGTAGAAAGAAGTAGTGCAATGAATTGGAGGAACAAATTGAAAAATTTGGAGATTGCTGACATAAAGTTGTAAGGTGAGGAGGTATTAGGTTGGTTCATACTCAGCCCTTATGATGTCGGTAGTAATTCACGACTGCTTCTAAAAGTTTAGTGGGATGAAGTAAATGTGTTTTTGAATTTATGAATAATAATTTGCTGCTTAGCAAATAAAAAAAGAGTTTAATTAAAATATTGTTAAGTTTTGAAGAGCTGGATTTTTGTTAAACCACCTCTAAATAAATCATTAAAATATAATCTTCAATTATTTTTTTGGCAAAGCAAGGGTAGATGAGCTCCAGCGAAAGAGGCTAAAAATAAGATAATATAAAGGAGGTTTTACTGGTCTGGTCGGTTTTATTTGGATTTATAAGGTATTGACATATATGGTACCAGCGGGCGGACTCGAACCGCCACGCTATTGCTAGCAATGGATTTTGAATCCATCGTGTCTACCAATTTCACCACGCTGGCACAATTGCAGCGAAGTATAACAAAGGTTTATGTAAGGTCAACTGTTAATTTCCAATCAGTCATTAAGCGCCTTGTCTTTACTTTTCACTAAGGAAGCCCGCTATTTTCAGAGGAGAATCGCTTTTTCTGATTGGTCCAGCGTCAGTTTTTCGGTAAGCTAGCGTGTTTTTATAGCTGTTGTACTGAAACATGCAAGTTAAAGATTTTAGCTTTGAACTACCTGAAGAGTTGATAGCCCAGTACCCCTTGAAGTCGCGCTCAGCAAGCCGGCTGCTGTGCTTGAATGGGAATACTGGCGATGTTACTCATCAACAATTCAGTCAGTTAGTGGATTTTTTAGAGGCAGGAGACTTGCTGGTGTTTAACAATACCAGAGTGATTCCTGCCCGAGTATTTGGGCAGAAGGCAACTGGTGGCAAGCTTGAGATATTAATTGAGCGGGTTGAGTCTGATAATCAAGTGTTAGCTCACATTAAAGCAAGTAAGCCACCCAAACCTGGTAGCAAGCTTAAGCTGGCAAATGGTATCTGGGTAACCATGGTTGAGCGCTTAGATAGCTTGTTCCGGTTGCAGTTTGCAGAAGAGCACTCAGTGCTTGAAGTGTTGGATGAAATTGGTCATATGCCGCTTCCGCCGTATATGAAGCGAGAAGATGAGCTGGCTGATCGTGAGCGTTATCAAACGGTATATGGTAGTAAACCTGGTGCAGTTGCGGCACCAACAGCAGGTTTACACTTTGATGAGGCATTGTTTTCACTACTTGAAAAGAAAGGTGTTAATAAAGCGTTTGTCACTCTTCATGTGGGGGCAGGCACGTTTCAGCCAGTAAGAGTAGACAATATTTTAGATCACAAAATGCATGCTGAATTAATTGATGTATCTGCTGAAGTGTGTCAGTTGGTAAAGCAAACGAAAGCAGCTGGTAAGCGAGTGATTGCCGTAGGTACGACCAGTGTCCGTTGTTTGGAAACGGCTAGCATGACAGGTGAAATTGAGCCTTACCAAGGGGAAACCGATATATTCATTTATCCTGGTTATCAATTTAAAACTGTTGATGCCTTGGTAACTAACTTCCATTTACCAGAGTCCACGTTATTGATGCTGGTATCAGCGTTTGCTGGTATGGAAGCAACCAAAAAAGCTTATCAAGAAGCCGTTGAACAAAGGTATCGTTTTTTTAGCTATGGCGATGCCATGTTTATCAGCCAGAGACAGAATTAATAGACTTTTCATTAAATAGTATTGAGTACTTTATGGCTCGTGAATGTTTTTTAAAATTTGAGCAAATCACTACTGATGGTCACGCCCGTCGATCAAGGTTGCACTTTCCCAGAGGTATTGTTGAAACGCCAGCATTTATGCCAGTGGGCACCTACGGTACAGTCAAAGGTATGCTGCCCCGAGACATCGAAGATATTGGTGCACACATTATTTTAGGTAATACCTTTCACTTGATGCTAAGGCCAGGCACTGACATTATCTCAGCTCATGGCGATCTCCATGACTTTACTGGCTGGGAAAAACCAATTTTGACAGACTCTGGTGGGTTTCAAGTCTTTAGTTTGGGTGAAATGCGAAAAATTACTGAAGACGGTGTAACCTTTCGCTCCCCTGTAGATGGCGCCAAAGTATTTATTAGTCCTGAGCGTTCTATGGAAGTGCAGCGAGCACTGGGTTCAGATATTGTGATGATATTTGATGAGTGTACACCTTATCCTGCCACACATGATCAAGCCAAGCGCTCAATGGAGTTATCATTGCGCTGGGCAGAGCGAAGCAAGCAGGCTCATGGAGATAATCCCTCTGCCTTATTTGGCATTATTCAAGGGGGAATGTACCAAGACCTTCGGGAGCAGTCATTACAAGCACTAAACGGTATTGGTTTTGACGGTTATGCCATTGGTGGGCTTTCTGTTGGCGAGCCGAAACATGAAATGATGCAGGTATTATCTGGGGTAACCCACTTGATGCCTGAGAATAAGCCCCGATATTTGATGGGAGTGGGAACCCCCGAAGATATTGTCGAAGCGGTAAGGCGTGGCGTGGATATGTTTGATTGTGTTATGCCAACACGAAATGCCCGTAATGGCCATTTATTTACTTCCACTGGAGTGGTAAAAATTCGCAACGCTGTCAATAAAACGGATACAGGGCCATTGGATGCTGAATGTGATTGCTACACCTGCAATAATTTTAGCCGTGCTTATTTGCATCACTTGGATAAATGCAAGGAAATTTTAGGTTCTCAGCTTAATACGATTCATAATTTGCGCTATTACCAGCAGCTCATGGCAGGACTACGAGAGGCTATTGCGAATCATCAGCTGACTGAGTTTGTTACAGAATTTTATCAAAAACGTGGTGAGGCAGTGCCTGCACTGGGTTAGTGAATACCAATACTGATTTATATTAACGACGGAGTAATACAACCATGAGTTTTTTTATTAATGAAGCTTTTGCTGCCCCTGCTGCTGGTGCACAAGGTGGTGGAATGATTCAAATTGGTATGCTGGTGTTGATGGTCGCAGTATTTTATTTCTTGCTAATTCGCCCACAGAAAAAGCGTATGAAAGAGCATCAGCAGCTGGTTGAAAACCTGAACAAAGGCGATGAGGTAGTGACTAACGGAGGGATTGTTGGCAAGGTCACAAAGGTATCTGAACAATTTGTCACATTACAGGTTTCTAACAATGTGGAGTTGAATTTTCAGAAGCAGGCCATATCTGCTGTATTACCGAAAGGTACTATCAAAGCAATCTAATTATTTAGGCGAAGCATCCTAATCATCATTAAAGGCTTGGCTAAAAGCATCGCTTTTTTAGCTGCCTTTATTAGATTAACCCGCCAACTACCGACCCGTCAGGCAGGCTTAGGCTTGCCGGGTTCTGTTGAACAAGAAGGAATATAGGGCAGAACCATGCTCAACAAGTATCCAATTTGGAAGTATTTCCTCGTTATTTTTATTGTCTCGATAGGGGTGATTTATGCATTACCCAACTTATATCAAGATGATCCAGCCATTCAAATCTCCCATCATCAATCAGCAACCTCGGTTTCTGAGTCTACGTTACAACAAGCTCAAAAACGTTTGGAAAGGCAAGGTATCGGGATAAAAGCATTTGAAGTAACTAATAAAGGGGCAGGTTTGCTCCGGCTAAACAGCTTTGAAGATCAACTGAAAGCTAAGTCAATTGTTAAAGACTGGCTTGGCGATGACTATATAGTGGCGCTCAACCTGGCTGCGACGACACCTGATTGGCTTCGCTCAATGGGGGCCGGGCCAATGAAGTTGGGTTTGGATTTAAGTGGCGGGGTTCACTTCTTACTGGAAGTGGATATGGATAAAGCGATTGCAACTCGTTTAAAAGGGATTCATAACGAAATTCGCTCTGAGTTGAGTAAGCAAGACCTGCGTTACAAAGTCGCTAGTAGCTCTACCAATACCCGCTGGGTGTTAAATTTCAAAAATGAAACTAAGCGTGATAAAGCCATGCGGGTAGTTCAAGGCAAATACACTGACTTGAATATTACTGCAGGCGAAGATGGTGTTATCTACTGGCTTAGCTATCAATTTTCTGAGTTAAAAATCAAAGACATTGAGGATTATGCCATTAAGCAGAACCTGACTTCACTTAGAAATCGGGTCAATGAGTTAGGGGTTTCTGAGCCACTGGTCCAGCGACAGGGGCGTAATCGTATAGTGGTGGAGTTGCCAGGTGTTCAAGATACGGCCGAAGCTAAAAAGATTATTGGTAAAACGGCTAACCTGGAATTTCGCTTGGCAGCACAGCTTGATGCTAAAGCAGGACAATATGAAATTCTTGATCGTAAAGAAGGCGGTCAGGCTAAGTTAGAAAAGAAAGTGATTGTTACGGGTGACCAGGTTGCAGATGCGAGAGCCAGCTTTGATGAAAATGGCCGCCCACAGGTAAATATTACTTTAAGCGGTGGTGGTGGCCAGTTAATGAATAAAGCTACACGCACCAATGTTGGTCGCCAAATGGCTGTGATCTTTATTGAAGAGCGTCCTTATACCAAAGAAGTTGAAAAGGTTGTTGATGGTAAAGCAGCTGTTGTTAAAGAGACACGCTTTAAAGAAGAGCGCAAAATTATCAGTTTAGCGACGATTCAGTCTGCATTAGGTACTCAGTTTAGAATTACTGGATTAGATTCAGTTGGTGAGTCAAAAGAGTTAGCACTGCTATTAAGAGCAGGTGCTTTTGCTGCTCCCATGTACTTTGTTGAAGAGCGTACAGTCGGCCCAAGCCTGGGCAAAGAAAACATTGAATTAGGATTTAAATCAGTAGTAGTCGGTTTTGTCTTGGTCCTGTTTTTCATGTTGGTTTATTACAAGGTGTTTGGCTTGTTTGCTAATGTGGCGCTGGGACTTAACTTAGTCTTGCTGATAGCTTTTATGTCTATCTTATCAGCCACTTTAACCTTGCCTGGTATTGCTGGGATAGTGCTGACCGTGGGGATGGCCGTAGATGCTAATGTGCTTATTTTCTCTAGAATAAAAGAGGAAATGAAACGAGGGCTACCCCTTCAGCATGCTATTCATGAAGGTTACGACCGAGCATTTGTAACTATCCTTGATGCCAATATTACTACTTTATTAGTCGCCATTATTCTTTATGGTGTGGGCACTGGCCCAGTAAGAGGGTTTGCTGTCACACTGTCCATTGGTATTGTGACCTCAATATTTACTGCCATCGTTGTGACACGTGCATTGGTCAATCTAACCCACGGTGGACGTCAGTTGAAAAAACTGTGGATTTAGCTCCTAACTTAGCAGATTTAAAGGCAAAAGGATGAATGACAACGAAAAAGTGTTGAATTTTATGGGGGCGCGGGTAATAGCTGCTGCACTCTCTATAGCGCTCGTGTTGGGCTCGATTATCTCTCTGTTTTCTAACCAGCTACAGTTTGGATTGGATTTTACGGGGGGAACCCTGATAGAGCTTGGTTATGATAAAACCGCTGACTTAGAAAGTATTCGTAAAGAGTTACAGGGTGCTGGATACCCTGATGCAGTTGTTCAAGACTTTGGCTCTGACAAAGATGTGCTGGTGCGGATTGCTGGTGATAAACCTTCTTTAGGTAATGATGTGGCAGCAATACTGAAGTCATCTTATGAAGGCGAAATTGAACTGAGACGCTCTGAGTTTGTTGGCCCGCAAGTGGGTGAAGAGCTGAGAGAAGATGGCGGGCTTGGTATGTTGCTCGCGCTGGGCGTGGTGATGCTATATATTGCAGCCCGATTTCAGTTTAAGTTTGCTCTTGGTGCCGTACTAGCGTTAGCTCATGACGTTATCATTACGCTTGGTGTTTTTTCTGTTTTTAATTTAAGTTTTGATCTGACCGTACTAGCTGCACTGTTAGCGGTTATCGGTTACTCATTAAACGACACTATTGTTGTGGCTGATCGAATTCGTGAAAACTTTAGAAAATTAAGAAAAGCAACACCAATCGAAGTGATCAATTCATCGCTTACTCAAACGCTAGGTCGAACCTTGGTTACGTCACTGACCACCTTGTTAGTACTAGTAGCTTTGTTTATTTATGGTGGTGAATTAATTCATAACTTTGCGTTAGCGCTAATGATTGGTGTTGGTGTTGGTACTTACTCTTCTATCTATGTAGCAGCCAATATATTGTTAGTGATGAAGATCAGTCGTGAAGACTTAATGCCTCCAGAGGTGGAACAAGAAGCCACTGATGAGCTGCCCTAATATTTTTTATGTGTGATCTTCCTATAAAATGAAAAGGTGGCTATTAGCCACCTTTTTTTGGGTATTAACAATAATATGGTTATTTAAAGCCTTTGGATATGTGGGGCTGAACTTGCTGTAACACAGATTTAAAACACTTTGGATTGCCTGCTACAACCTGTCCATTATCCATAAACTCGTGACCTCCTTTAAAGTCACTGACCAGTCCACCGGCTTCTTGAATAAGCAGTACCCCTGCAGCAATATCCCACTGATTTAAACCAAATTCCCAGTAGGCATCATAGCGACCAGCAGCGATATAAGCTAAGTCAAGAGCTGCGGAGCCTGCACGACGTATCCCAGCAGTTTGCTCGACAAGTGATTTAAATATGCCAAGGTAGTCATCAATTTTATCCATTTGGTCTGGGCGGAAAGGGAAGCCCGTTGCCAGTAGTGATTCGTTTAACGGTTTGCTTTTACTGACTCGAATTCGTTTGCCATTTAATTGAGCCCCTCGACCACGGCTGGCTGCAAATTCTTCTTTACGGATAGGGTCTAACACAATGGCGTGCTCAATACGCCCTTTATATTGACAGGCAATTGAAACTGCAAAGTGAGGGATGCCATGAATAAAGTTAGTGGTGCCATCTAGTGGGTCGATAATCCAAAGATAGTCTTGTCCTTCACCATGACCAGGATGATGGCCTGTTTCTTCTCCGTAGAAACCATGATTGGGGTAAGCTTTTTTTAATGTACGCAGAATTACTTTTTCTGCTGCCTGGTCAACTTCTGTAACAAAATCACGGTCGCCTTTTTTGTTAACAGTGAGTACATCTAGCTGCTCAACAGCACGCTCTATCACGTCACTGGCATTACGAGCAGCCCTCAAGGCTATATTCAGCATTGGTTGCATAGGAAAATCACTTTGGCATGTAAAAGAACAAAAATTAATTATATCAAATAATAAATCATGGCTGTTAACTTTAGTGTGTTGGTATTTATACATAGCCGATTTATCTGTATGTGCTTACAGCCAGTTACCTTATGAATCCGAACTCTGTTAAAATCGCAATTTGATTTATTGAAGACAGTTGGGTACGGCTTGTGTTGGATAATATTAGAGTGGTGTTAGTGAACACCTCTCATCCTGGTAATATTGGTGCAGTTGCCAGGGCGATGAAAACCATGGGACTTAGTGACTTACGGCTGGTTGAGCCTGATCAGTTTCCCCATCCTTATGCAACTAGTCGCTCTGCTGGAGCAGAGGATTTGCTAAATCAGGCTTGTGTTGTGGATACCCTTCAAGAGGCTGTAGCTGATTGTCAATTAGTAATTGGTACCAGTGCTCGTGAGCGTAAGATCCCCTGGCCACTGATAAACCCAAGAGAGTGTGCGGAGTTAGCGGGGCAGACCAGTCGTAGCAATAAAAAAGTGGCTGTTGTTTTTGGCAGAGAAGATCGTGGCTTAACCAATGATGAGCTGGCCCTGTGCAATTACCACGTTAATATTCCTGCTTGTGAAGGCTATAGCTCTCTGAATCTCGGTGCGGCAGTTCAGGTTATTGCCTATGAGCTACGGATGAACCAGCTGGAGCAGCAACCCGAAAAAACATCGCTCTCGGCTGGTCATGAGCATACTTTTCCTGAGGCCTCGCATAAAGAAGTAGAACGGTTTTTAGCTCACTTTGAGGAACTGCTGACTCAAATAGAATTTCTTGATCCCTCTAATCCGGGTGTGGTGATGACAAGGTTTCGTCGCTTATTTCAACGAGCCATGTTAGATAGTAAAGAAGTAAATATGCTACGTGGTGTACTGTCTGATACCCAACGGATAATCAAACAACTTAGTAATACTAAATCCACAGGTTAACTCGCCATGTTTGAGCGTCTCCGAGAAGATATAGCCAGTGTTTTTGATCGTGACCCTGCGGCACGTAACACCTTTGAGGTATTAACCAGCTATCCGGGAGTACATGCCTTACTGTTTCATCGCTTAAGTCACAAGCTTTGGAGTAAAGGGCTTAAGTGGTTGGCTAGGTTTATTTCATCTATTGCTCGTTTGCTAACTGGTATTGAAATTCATCCGGGAGCCAAAATTGGTCGACGTTTTTTTATTGATCACGGCATGGGAGTGGTTATTGGTGAAACCACTGAAATTGGTGATGATGTAACGCTTTATCAAGGCGTTACCCTAGGTGGTACCAGCTGGAATAAAGGAAAGCGTCATCCCACCTTAGAAAATGGAGTTGTGGTTGGTGCTGGTGCAAAAGTACTGGGTCCATTTATCGTAGGAGAAAATGCCAAGGTGGGCTCGAATGCGGTAGTGACCAAGCCAGTACCTGCTGGTGCTACTGTGGTAGGTATTCCCGGTCGTATCATTCAAAAGTCCTCTACTAATGGCGTTGATCCTCGTCATCAGGCAATGGCTGAAAAAATAGGCTTTGACGCTTATGGTGTGACGCAAAATATGCCTGACCCTGTAGCCAAAGCAGTAACAAGCTTGTTAGGGCACTTACATGCAGTGGATACCAAAATTGATGTTATGTGCAAAGGGTTGAAAGACTTGGGTATTAATTACTGTGATAAAGCCTTGCCTGAGTTAAATGATGAGGATTTTGCATCCGTAAAAGAAAATGGTGCTGTAAGCTCTGTTGCAAGTGATCTTGAAGAAAAATCATCCGAGCCTGCTGTAGGGGTGCATCAGTCCCACCCTCCCCAAGAGGTAAATGAACCTGATAGAGAAAAAGATAATATTACTTAGCCCAATAAGGTATCAGGCTGCAGATATCTTTCAGTGGTTTATCTGAACCAATGCCTTTTGGATTACTGCAGTTGCAACTTCCCTTCATGAATTGGAATACCCAAAGATTTTGGTTGTTTGGTGGCTGATTGAGTTGACTAAGGTGTCCTTGAAAAATACTTGACTAAAATACTGGGATAAATACTTGATCAATTTGGTTGGTTTTAGCATAATCTTTAACTAGAGTTTGCTAATAACTTTTTGAAGTTTAAGTGAAGAAAAATTTTAAAGTTCTTAAAGCTGAAGAGAGCTGCGATTATATACCATAGCTTCTTAAAATTGTAAGCGATAACAGCAATCGACACACAGAGTAATCGACATGCGCTTAACTACCAAAGGCCGTTATGCAGTTACAGCAATGTTAGACCTTGCCCTACATGCTGATAAAGGGCCAGTTGCGCTTGCAGATATATCAGAACGCCAAGGAATTTCTTTGTCTTACTTGGAGCAACTGTTTGCTAAGTTGAGACGTAATGAGCTAGTTACCAGTATTCGAGGCCCTGGTGGTGGCTATCGGTTGAGTCGCTCCTCCCAAGAAATTCATGTAGCACAAGTAATTGATGCAGTTAATGAGTCGGTGGATGCGACCCGCTGTCATGGCAAAACCGGCTGCCAGCAAGGTGATACCTGTTTAACCCACCATTTGTGGTGTGATTTAAGTAAGCAGATACATACATTTTTAAGTGGAATTAGCTTGGCTGATTTAGTGGCCCAGCGAGAAGTACGTGATGTTGCAACTCGCCAAGAAGAGCGGGTCAACAACCAAAAGCAAAGTGAGCAAAAGTTAGTTGAGCGAATTGATGCCTCAACCTTGACCTGACTCGCTGCTAGTTAGAACCGTTTACTAAATGAAAGCAACTGTAGTTGCTTGATAGAGTTGAGATTAAGCCTGGAGCGTAGTAAGCGCTGGAGATAGTAATCAATGAAACTACCGTTATACCTGGACTATTCTTCTACCACTCCGGTTGACCCAAGAGTGGCTGAAAAGATGTCGGAATATCTAACGACACATTTCGGCAATCCTGCCTCAAGGTCTCATGCCTTTGGTTGGAAAGCAGAGGAAGGGGTTGAGAATGCCAGGCGTCAGGTGGCCGACTTGGTAAACTGTGATCCGCGTGAAATTGTTTGGACTTCTGGGGCTACTGAGTCTGATAATTTGGCTATTAAAGGTGCTGCCCATTTTTATCAGAAAAAAGGTAAGCACATAATCACTTCTAAAATTGAGCACAAAGCAGTACTTGATACCTGTCGTCAATTGGAACGCGAAGGCTTTGAAGTTACTTATCTAGAGCCTAATCCCGAAGGAATTATTACCCCGCAAGTCGTTGCAGATACCATTCGTGAAGACACTATTTTAGTGTCCTTAATGCATGCTAATAATGAAATTGGCGTGATCACTGATATTGCTGCAATTGGTGAAATTACTCGTGAGAAAAAAATCATTTTTCATGTCGATGCTGCCCAAAGTGCAGGGAAAATCGATATTGATCTGGCCACTTTGAAAGTAGATCTAATGTCATTCTCTGCTCATAAAGTTTATGGCCCTAAGGGTATTGGAGCCCTTTTTGTTCGACGTAAGCCACGGGTAAGAATAGAAGCTCAAATTCATGGTGGTGGTCATGAGCGTGGAATGCGCTCAGGTACACTGGCAACTCACCAAATTGTTGGGATGGGCGAAGCCTTCCGTATCGCAAAAGAAGAGTTGGCTGCAGAGCAGGAACGTTTACTAGCGTTACGTAATCGCTTTTGGGACCACTTTAAAGATATGGAAGAGGTCTATGTTAATGGCAGCTATACCCAGCGCTTGCCTGGGAACTTGAATGTTAGCTTCAACTTTGTTGAAGGTGAATCTCTCATAATGTCACTTAAAGACTTAGCTGTTTCTTCAGGTTCAGCCTGTACGTCAGCCAGTTTAGAGCCTTCTTATGTGTTAAGGGCTTTAGGTGTTAACGATGAGCTGGCTCATAGCTCACTTCGCTTCACACTTGGACGTTTTACAACTGAAGAAGAAGTTGATTATGCCGCGCAGCAAGTACGAAAAGCCGTGTCTAAGTTAAGAGAGCTTTCACCGTTGTGGGACATGTATAAAGACGGCGTGGATATTTCAAAAGTTGAGTGGGTTGCGCACTAGTAGCATTCAGATATTAAGGGTGAGGAGTTCAAAATGGCTTACAGTGATAAAGTGATAGATCATTATGAAAACCCACGCAATGTGGGCAAACTGGATGCAGAAGATCCTTCTGTTGGTACGGGGATGGTGGGTGCTCCTGCATGCGGTGATGTGATGCGCTTGCAAATCAAGGTAAATGATGAAGGTGTCATTGAAGACGCCAAGTTTAAAACCTATGGTTGTGGCTCAGCGATTGCCTCAAGCTCGCTTGTGACTGAGTGGATGAAAGGTAGAACGATTGATGAGGCAGAGCAAATTAAAAACACCAGTATTGCTGAAGAGTTAGAGTTACCACCAGTGAAAATTCACTGCTCTGTATTAGCAGAAGATGCGATCAAGGCTGCAGTCACGGACTATCGCAACAAGCGTAGCAGTTAAAGTTAAGTACAGATCAATAGCAATTAATTAAAAAAGCCAGGGCTTTAGAAAGAGGGGATCTCTATGGAAGCGCTGGTTTTGACTAAAAGTGAAAATTAGCTGTTGATACTTTTTAACTACAGCATAAGACTCGAAAACAATTGTAGGTTTTTTATTAATTGTTAGCAGCATAGTGACAAAACAAAGGTGTTGAAATTATGGCAATTACCCTCACGGAGTCGGCAGCTAAACACGTGGCCCGTTATTTAAACAGTCGTGCGAAAGGTGTTGGCATCCGGGTTGGTGTAAAAACTACCGGCTGTTCAGGGCTTGCCTATGTTCTTGAGTTTGTTGATGAGCTGGCAGCAGAAGATCAGGTATTTGAAAGTCGGGGGGTGAAGGTTGTCGTTGACCCCAAAAGCCTATTGTATATTGATGGCACTGAACTTGACTTCGTTAAAGAAGGCTTGAATGAAGGGTTTAAGTTTAATAACCCAAATGTCGCCAGTGAGTGTGGCTGCGGCGAAAGCTTTAATGTGTAATCTGACTTTTGAAAGTAGCCCATGACAATCAACGCTTTAGATTTAACTGCCAGCTTTTTTGAGCTATTTGACCTTCCTGTTCAGTTTGATATTGATCTTACCGATTTAGCCAGCCGCTACCGACAGCTCCAAAAAGTGACTCATCCAGACCGTTTTGCGGGAGCTTCAGATCGAGAGCAGCGACTTGCTGTACAATATACAGCCCATGTCAATGAGGCTTATAACACCTTGAAAAGCGCCACCCAAAGAGCGATCTACCTATTGTCGCTGGAAGGTGTTGAGCTAAATATTGAAAATAACACTGTCATGGATCCAGGCTTTTTAATGGAGCAGATGGAATGGCGGGAGCAGCTGGAAGAAGTGAAAGGTGCAAGTAATCCCGATGAAGCAATAGCTGACTTAATGGCAGCCGTTGAGGCAAAATCCACCCAGCTCCAGCAGCGCTTTGTAAAAGCTTGGCAGGAACAGTTGCCACAATCTCTTAAACAAGCTGAAACCATAGTAAAACAGATGCTGTTTATTGATAAGCTACTGGTAGAAGCTGAGCTTCTGGAAGCAGAACTTGACGGTTGAATGCTTAATTAAGTTGTTGATGAGCTTTTGACTTCCTTAGATTTACAGTTATCAAGCAACTTGTAGTGTGGTTGGCTAGTTACCCAAAACTCGCAAACTAAAGAAATAGTGCTAAGACGACATACAGATTTATCATGGCTTTGTTGCAAATATCAGAACCCGGTGAAAGCCCAGCACCTCATCAACGAAAGTTGGCAGTGGGGATAGATTTGGGGACCACTAACTCATTAGTGGCGACAGTAAAAAGTGGCAATCCTGAAACTCTGGCAGATCAGCAGGGGCAGGTTGTACTACCTTCAGTGGTTTATTATGGCCAGGACCAATTGCTGATTGGTCAGTTGGCGAAAGCCCACGCTACGATCGATCCATTTAATACTATTCAGTCTGTTAAGCGGCTAATGGGAAGAGGTATCAGTGATGTGAAGTCGCTGGGTGATTTACTGCCTTATCACTTCAAAGGTGATGAGGGGATGCCGCTGATTCAAACCGCTGCAGGCGATAAAAGCCCAGTTCAGGTTTCAGCTGATATTTTGCAGTGTTTGGCAAAGCGTGCTGAACAGGCATTAGATGGTGAGCTGGCTGGGGCGGTGATTACCGTGCCAGCCTATTTTGATGAAGCTCAGCGGCAGGCAACTAAGGATGCAGCAACTTTAGCAGGCATTAAAGTATTGAGGCTGTTGAATGAGCCTACTGCAGCAGCAGTTGCTTATGGGTTAGATCAAGGCAAAGACGGTGTTATTGCCGTTTATGATCTAGGTGGCGGCACATTTGACATCTCAATTTTGCGACTGAATCGCGGTGTATTTGAAGTGCTCGCTACAGGTGGAAACTCAGCATTAGGTGGCGATGATTTTGATCATGCGGTTGCTAACTGGATTCTTCAGCAAATGGGAGTCAATGCCAATGACTTGAATGCAGTCCAACAGCGCCAACTGCTTGCAACAGCTTGTGAGATAAAAGAACAATTAGCTAAGCAACCACAAGTATCAGTGACATTTGATGATTGGCAGGGGGTATTAAGTCAGCAGCAATTGGCTGAAATACTGAGTCCTCTCATTCAACAAACCATAAAGTCCTGTCGCCGAACCTTGCGTGATGCAGGCTTAAAACCAGCCGATATCAATGAAGTTGTCATGGTAGGAGGTTCTACCCGTACGCTGGCTGTACGTGCTCAGGTAAAAGATTTTTTTGCCCAAGAACCATTAATTGACATTGATCCTGACCAAGTAGTTGCCTTGGGTGCAGCAACTCAAGCCGATGTATTGGTAGGTAATAAGTCGGGCGATGACATGTTGCTGTTAGATGTTATTCCTCTTTCTTTAGGAGTCGAAACCATGGGTGGCTTGATGGAAAAAATAATCCATCGAAACTCCACGATTCCTGTAGCTAAAGCTCAAGACTTCACCACTTACAAAGATGGTCAAACGGGCATGGTGATTCATGTTTACCAAGGTGAGCGGGAGTTAGTACAAGATAATCGCTCCCTTGCCCGCTTTGTCTTGCGTGGTATTCCACCAATGGCTTCTGGTGCAGGTAAGGTACGAGTCACCTTTCAGGTTGATGCAGATGGCTTGCTAAGTGTCAGTGCAAAAGAGCTAACCAGTGGTGTTGAAAGCAGTATTCAAGTTAAGCCTTCCTACGGTTTAACAGACGAATCTATTAGCAACATGTTGCAGGACTCATTTGGTCATGCGGCAGAAGATATGGCAGCAAGAGCGCTACGAGAGCAGCAAGTGGAAGCAGAGCGGCTTCTAGAAGCCGTGAGTGTTGCAATAGCTGAAGATGGTGAGAATTTGCTAACAAATGCCGAGTTACAAACAATTATTGATGAAGTTCAACGTTTAACTCAGCAACTAGCAGAAGAAAAGGACCACTTGGTGTTAAAGAGCCAAGTAGAAAAAGTCAGTCAGCTTACAGAGTCATTTGCAGCTAAGCGGATGAATGAGTCCATCAAAAAAGCCCTAACAGGCCACTCAGTCGATAGTATTTAGGTAACCGATAATGCCTCAAGTGATTTTCCTGCCCCATGAAACCATTTGTCCGGAAGGCGCTGTTGTTGAAGCAGAACCGGGAGAAAGTATTTGTGATGTTGCATTGCGCAATGATATAGAGATTGAGCATGCATGTGAAAAGTCCTGTGCTTGTACTACTTGTCATGTCATTGTCCGTGAGGGGTATGATTCCTTAGAGGAAGCTGATGAACTCGAAGATGATCTGTTAGATAAAGCCTGGGGGTTAGAGCCTGAGTCACGATTAAGTTGCCAGGCTTTGGTTGCTGAGCAAGACTTGGTGGTAGAAATTCCAAAATATACCATTAATCAAGTTTCTGAGCGCCATTAAACATAGGGGGGGGTATGAGCTTAAAGTGGACGGATGTGCAAGAGATAGCCATTGAGCTGGCTGAGCGTCACGAAGAGGTCGATCCTCGCTATGTTAACTTTGTTGACTTGCGCAACTGGGTGGTGGCTTTAGAAGAGTTTGAAGATGACCCTTCCCATTGTGGTGAAAAGATCCTTGAAGCGATACAAATGGCTTGGATTGAAGAAGCTGATTAATAGACTGTTTCTAGCAGGTGCATTTTCCCTAAACCCGCGTATAATTCGCGGGTTTAATTTATTCAAAATAACTTTTTTCAACTTGGAGAAGTGACCAAATGGCTGTTGAACGCACTTTATCAATTATCAAACCAGATGCTGTTGCTAAAAATGTAATTGGCCAGATTTATAGCCGTTTCGAACAAGCTGGCTTGAAAGTCGTTGCTGCAAAAATGTTGCACCTTTCTCAAGAAAAAGCTGAAGGCTTTTATGCTGAGCACAAGGAGCGCCCTTTCTTTAAAGATTTGGTTGCTTTCATGACTTCTGGCCCAGTCGTTGTTTCTGTTTTAGAAGGTGAAAATGCTGTTATTGCTCACCGTGACTTAATGGGAGCAACTAACCCTAAAGAGGCAGCTGCGGGCACTATTCGTGCTGACTTTGCAGAAACAATTGATGAAAATGCAGTTCATGGTTCTGATTCTGCTGAGTCAGCGGCCCGTGAGGTTGCTTATTTCTTTGCTGATGAAGAAATTTGCCCTCGTACTCGCTAATAACAGAGTAAAGCTATTGTGCAGGCAAAAAATAGGAGAGGCCTGTTTTTTGTCTGCACTTATATAACACTGCTCTAAAAGCAGGGTGAGTTAATGTTGTCTGCGTTGAAAGGTGAAGAAGATGACCAGTGTTGTTGCTAAAACCAATCTGCTAGGTTTAACCAAGCCTAAATTAGAGGCTTTTTTTGAGTCGATTGGTGAGAAAAAATTTCGAGCAACTCAAGTCATGAAATGGATTCATCATTATGGCGTGGATAACTTTCAGGACATGACTAACTTAGGTAAGTCACTCCGTGAAAAACTGGCAGGGTTGGCTGAAATTAAAGGGCCTGAAGTTGTTAGCCAGCACTTTTCTGAAGATGGAACGCGTAAGTGGGTTGTTAGAGTTGCGAGTGGTAGCTGTGTTGAAGCTGTTTTTATTCCTGAGCGTGGTCGTGGCACCTTATGTGTCTCCTCACAAGCAGGTTGTGCCCTAGACTGTAGTTTTTGCTCGACAGGTAAACAAGGCTTTAACTCAGATCTAACATCAGCAGAAATTATTGGTCAAGTATGGATTGCAGCCAAGTCATTTAACAGTGTGCCTCATAAAGAAGATAGAGCTGTTACCAACGTTGTTATGATGGGAATGGGCGAGCCACTACTTAATTTTGACAATGTAGTCGATGCAATGAACCTGATGATGGATGATTTGGGGTATGGTATTTCCAAACGGCGAGTCACATTAAGTACATCTGGTGTTGTACCTGCATTGAAAAAACTAGCCGATGTAACAGATGTCTCTTTAGCGCTTTCGCTACATGCACCAAATAATGAACTTCGTAATGAGCTGGTACCTCTAAATAAGAAATACCCCCTTGAAGTACTACTACCCACTTGTGTTGAATATATGTCAAGATTAAGCGACAAGCGGCGTATTACAATTGAGTATACTTTAATTAAAGGTATTAATGATCAACCTGAACATGCTAAACAATTGATTAAGCTGCTACGAGATATTCCTTGTAAAATTAACTTGATACCTTTTAATCCATTTGCTTTATCTGATTATCAAAGGCCAAGTAATAATGCTATCCGGGCATTTCAGCAACTGCTTTTAGATGCGGGATACAATACCACGGTAAGACGTACCCGGGGCGATGATATTGATGCAGCCTGTGGGCAGCTGGCGGGACAGGTGAATGATAAAACCCGCCGTAGTGAACGCTATCGTGATAAGCTGTTGAATATTAAGCAGCTAGCATCAGAACAAACTAGACCATTTTAATTACAAGCTAATTACTTTTGTTGCATCCAATGGGGGCTATGGTGACTAATAAAAGAACAGCCAATAAGGTATTGTTAGGTTGTATGTTACTTCTCCTGCAAGTGGGCTGTGTCACGACAACGCCAAGTGGCAAAGAAATTGATGAAGATAAAGTTGTCACTGCACAAATTCGCTTAGCTAAAGCTTATATTCGAGAAGGGCAAGCAGGCTTGGCACGTAAGCCACTGGAAAAAGCCCTTGATTACGATAGCGGCTCAGGTGAGGCTTATTCAGTGTTGGCTATGGTGAATCAGTTGGAAGGTGAGAATGAGCTAGCTGAAAAGACTTTTCGTAAAGCTATTCGTTATAGTGACGAGCCCTCTGATGTGCACAACAACTATGGTGCTTTTTTATACGCTCAAGGCCGTTATGAAGATGCATTAAAGCAGTTGGATAAAGCAGCCTCTAATGTCTACTACCCCAAGCGTAGTTATTCTTATGAAAATATGGGGCTTGTTGCACTGAAGCTGGGTAAAAAAGAAGAGGCAAAGGAATACTTTGAAAAAGGACTTCGACTTAATAAAAGACTTCCTAAGGCTCATCTTGAGCTGGCTGACATCTTATATCAAGAACAAAAATATATACCAGCAAAGAGCCATTATGAGCAATTTAAACAACTGTCCCGTCAAAATGCACGCTCTTTATGGCTAGGTGTGAAAATTGCCAAAGTATTTGAAAACAATGATGTAGTTGCCAGTTATGGCTTAATGTTGAAAAAGATGTATCCTGGCTCAGAAGAGCTAAAGCAGTACCAGGGTTTATTAGCGAATGAAGAGTGAAAATATCAAACCTCTGGAGTCATATCAGGATCATATTACTCCAGGGGAAATGTTAGCTCAGCAACGACAGAATCTCGGTGTTGGGCAAGATGAGGTTGCTGATAACCTGAAAATTAGCGTTGATTTTGTTCAGGCAATAGAGTGCTCTGCATTTGATAAATTACCTGGACTAACCTTCGTTCGAGGGTATTTAAGGCGCTATGCTGATTTTGTTGGTCTGGATCCAAACCAGGTCATTCAGGCATTTGATCGTTTTACCGGTGCTGCTGCAAAAGAGCATAAACCAATATCAGTGACAGAAGTTGAAGCACCTGATGAAACTAGCCACCCCATATTTAAATGGTTTACTTACTTATTAATTGGTGGACTCGTGGCATTAACGGTTGTTTGGTGGCAAAACGAGGTTAATCAACCACTGACAGAGAACCCTAATGCTGACTTAGAAGAAAATGAAATTACTGTTGAAACGGTAACAGGTGAGACCGTTGTGAATGTGCTGGCTGAGGCTCAGCAACAAGAGCAGCAAGCAGTTGATGCTAAACCTAGTGCAGAAGTGGCCGTTGCTGAAGCAATTGCCGAACAGGTTTTGCCAGAACAGGAAGAAACGCAGGTATTGGCTGTAGCAGAAGAGCCGGCAATAAGTGAGGCTACAGCTGCTGAAACAGAAGAAACATCAAGCACTGCCAGTCAAACAGAGGAGGTTGTTAATCAGTCTACCGCAGAAAATACACCTCAACCGGCTAGTGGTGAGGTCACTTCAGAACTGTCAACTGAAGCTGCGCTAACTAACGTAGAGGAAGGTATTAACCACCTACTGATAACCTTTGATGGTCCTTGCTGGACAGAAGTCAGAGATGCCCAAACCAATAATGCCTTAGTCAAAGCTTTATATCGAGCAGGCAGTAAACTAGAACTCAAGCAAGCTGGGCCGATAAAAATTAAGCTAGGTAAAGCAAGTATGGTAAAATTGCTCCAGTTTAATGGGGGAGCAGTGAATGTCGCCCCATTCACCCGTGGTGATGTCGCCAAGTTAGTGCTAGGTAAGGAGTAGTCTTCATGTTTGCTGAATCCCCCATCAAAAGACGTAAATCGCGCCAGATTCATGTAGGAGATGTTGCGGTCGGAGGGGATGCTCCTATTTCAGTACAAAGCATGACTAATACAGAGACTTGTGATGTTGCTGCCACAGTAGGGCAGATTGAAGCACTGCAAGAAGCAGGTGCCGACATTGTCAGAGTTTCTGTTCCTAGCCTAGATGCAGCAGAAGCTTTTGCCAAAATTCGCCAGCGAGTGACAGTGCCTTTAGTAGCGGATATCCACTTTGATTACCGTATTGCTCTGAAAGTAGCTGAAAATGGTGTTGACTGTTTGCGGATCAACCCAGGTAATATTGGCAGAGAAGATCGAGTGAGAGCAGTAGTCGATGCTGCAAAAGATAAAGGTATTCCCATTCGTATAGGGGTTAATGCTGGATCACTTGAAAAGGATTTGCAAAAAAAATATGGCGAGCCAACTCCTGAAGCTTTGGTCGAGTCTGCTTTTCGCCATATTGATATTCTCGACAAGCTTGATTTTCAAGAATTTAAAATCAGCCTGAAAGCCTCTGGTGTATTTACTACAGTAGCAGCCTATCGCTTGCTGGCGAATCAAATTGACCAACCACTTCACTTGGGAATTACCGAAGCAGGCGGCTTTCGCTCTGGAGCAGTGAAGTCATCAGTTGGTTTGGGGTTATTGCTGATGGATGGTATTGGTGACACTTTGCGCGTATCTCTTGCTGCTGACCCTGTACAAGAAGTGAAAGTAGGTTTTGATATTCTAAAAAGTTTAAAACTACGGACCCGTGGCATTAATTTTATTGCCTGCCCAAGCTGCTCAAGACAGAATTTTGATGTCATTAAAACCATGAATGAATTAGAGCAACGCCTGGAAGATATTAATGTACCCCTCGATGTTGCTGTCATTGGCTGTGTGGTGAACGGGCCTGGTGAAGCGAAAGAAGCGGATATTGGCTTAACCGGTGGTACGCCAAGCAACCTGATTTATGAAGATGGCAAGCCCAGCCATAAGTTGAAAAATGATACTTTGGTGGATCACTTGGAAAATATGATCCGTACTAAGGCTAAGCAAAAAGAAGAAGAGTTAGCAAACGTGATAGCCAAAGCCTAACCTGTATTATTTTCCCCTTACTTTTTTATAAATAGAAGCCCTTTTATTAGGGCTTTTTTGTTTGTCTGTCTTTTGTTGCTCTCTCTGGTTAACAAGCTATGGCCAGCAGCACTTAATATCCGTAGAATCACTTTTCTTATACCTGGTGGCTACTATTAATGCCTGGCCAGGGCTTGAACAGGTTAATTGAAATTTAGTCGCAGACTTAGATAAAAAAGGTACAGTTCCTTGGCGAAAAAACTTCAAGCAATTCGTGGGATGAATGATATTCTGCCAGCTGAATCCAGCAGTTGGCAGTATGTTGAGCAAATAATTCGCCAGCTACAGGCAGCCTATGGCTACCATGAAATTCGTACACCCATTGTTGAAAGCACTGACTTATTTAAGCGCTCTATTGGTGAAGTCACTGATATCGTTGAAAAAGAAATGTACACCTTTGAAGATCGTAATGGAGATAGCTTAACCTTACGGCCTGAAGGTACTGCTAGTTGTGTGAGAGCTGCCATAGAGCACGGTTTGATTTTTAATCAAATACAGCGGATGTGGTATATGGGTCCGATGTTTCGCCATGAACGGCCTCAAAAGGGGCGCTATCGTCAGTTCCACCAATTAGGTGTTGAAGCATTTGGCCTGCAAGGCCCTGATATTGATGCAGAGCTGATTATCATGACCGCTCGTTTGTGGCAAATGTTAGGCATCGATGATGTGGTGCGTCTAGAAATCAACTCGCTTGGTACTACTGAGTCACGCGTTCGTTATCGGGAAGCATTGGTTGAATACCTTAATCAATATAAAGATCAGTTGGATGAAGACAGTGTGCGTCGCTTGTCGTCTAATCCGTTGCGGATTTTGGACAGTAAAGACCCTCAAACCCAGGCTGTCTTAAAAGGTGCACCAGTTTTAACAGAATTTTTAGATGAAACTTCTAAAGCACATTTTGATCAATTATTAGCAATTCTGGATCAGGCTAAGATTGGTTATCAGATTAACCCCAAACTAGTGCGTGGTTTAGATTATTACTGCGATACAGTTTTTGAGTGGATTACAGATGAGTTAGGCGCACAAGGAACGGTTTGTGCCGGTGGTCGCTATGATGGGCTAGTAACCCAATTAGGTGGAAAGTCTACACCTGCTGTCGGCTTTGCGATGGGATTAGAGCGGCTGATTTTAATGTTAGAGTCACTGGATAAAATTCCTGCAACAGCCAAACAACAGGTTGATGCTGCCTTGTTAGGTGTAGGAGATGTGACTGGATACTCGTTAATGATTGCAGAAAAGATCCGCTCAGCGTTACCTACACTTCGGTTGCAAACGCAGTGTGGTCGCAGTAGCTTTAAGAGCCTGATGAAACGGGCTGATAAGTCAGGTGCTGCTGTTGCACTGATAATTGGTGAATCTGAACAGGAACAGCAACAGGTAACCATTAAGTGGCTGAGAGAGGATAAACCCCAGCAAACGCTGGGATTTGATCAATTAATCACTGAACTTAAAGCCCTTTAATATGATATGGCAGCTTATGCCTTATTTTTGTGCTACCATGTGCGGCTGCAAAATTGCAGCCTATTGAGTAAATGAAAGATAGATAAAAATTTGTACAGGAGTGAAGGGTGGAAGCCTACCGTACTGAGGAAGAGCAGTTAGAAGCACTGAAAAAATGGTGGAAAGAAAATGGTACAGCCATTTTGGTTGGTATCAGTGTCGCGCTGGCTGGTGTATTCGGTTATAAAGGCTGGCAAAACCATAAGCTGTCGGTTGCTGCTGAGGCATCAGCAATTTATAGCGACTTATTAGAAGTATCTAGCAAGTCTGCTCAAGGGGAGTTAAGTGACGAAGATAAGTCATCTTTGGAACATCTTGCCAACCAGTTAAAAACAGAATTTTCTGATACGACTTATGCTGTATTTGCTGCATTTGTCAAAGCAAAGCAGGCTGTAGCTGAAAAAGACCTGGCTGCAGCTAAAACTGAATTGGAATGGGTGCTAAAGCAAGATGTTGATACTAACCTCAAACTGGTCGCCAAGCTGCGTTTGGCAAGGGTGATTTTTGCCGAGTCTACTGACCAGGCTGATAAGGCATTAGCACTGGTTGAGAAAGTTGATGCAGGTAAATTTACTGCTAATTATGAGTCCTTTAAAGGGGATGTTTATTTAGCTCAAGGTAATCAGGCTAAGGCGCGTGACGCATACCAAAAAGCACTCGATGCCAGTAAAGATAATGGTCAGCCCAATCTATTTGTTCAAGTCAAGCTAGATGATTTAGCTGCTCAGTAAAGGAAGGTGTTAAGTGAAGCAAAATAGTCACACATTCCTCAAGTTAGTCAGTACAGTGGCCTTGTTTGCATTGGTCTCTGGCTGTAGCTTGTTTGACTCTGATGATAGTGATACTGCACTGGAACCAAAGCCTTTAACCGATATTGAAAACTCCATTAAGGTTCGCGAAGTTTGGAACCATCAAGTGGGTGATGGCTATGATGATAAATACTACAAATTAACTCCAGCAATTGATGGTAATCGGATTTTTGCCAGTGATGTTCATGGTGAAGTGGTTGCTCTGGATCGTGACTCTGGAAAAGAGCTGTGGGAAGTTGAGCTTGAGCTGCCAGTAAGTGGTGGTGTTACTGCTGGTTTTGGCAAAGTGTTGCTAGGCACTGAAACAGGTGAAGTAGTCGCATTAAACCAAGATGATGGCAAAGTCGCTTGGAAAGCACAGCTAACCAGTGAAGTACTTGCTGCACCGCAAACTGATGGTCAAGTCGTTATTGCTCGCAGTATTGATGATAAATTGGTGGGGTTAGATGCAGAAACAGGCGAGCGCCTATGGATTTATGAAGGTAACCCGCCAGTATTAACTCTTCGCGGCACTAGCTCGCCATTGTTGATTAAAGGACTGGCTGTTAGTGGCTTTTCTGATGGCAAAATGAAAGCATTTGCCGCAGACAAGGGAATTCAGGTTTGGGAGCAGCGTGTAGCTGTGCCTCAAGGGCGTAACGAGCTGGAACGAATAGTGGATATTGATGCAACACCTCTATTCCACGAAGGTGTCATTTACGCAGTTAGCTACCAAGGACAGCTGGTTGCGCTTGACCCTCGTTCAGGTGAAGTGCTTTGGCAACGTAAAGCCTCTAGTGCAGAAGGCTTGGCTCAGGGTTTTGGTAATATCTATTTGTCTGATAGCCAAAGCTATGTAACAGCGGTTGACTTAAATTCCAGCTCTACATTGTGGCAACAGCAAGATTTAGAAAACCGTAAAATCACTGCTCCTACACCAATCAGTAACTATGTTGTAGTGGGCGATTTTGAGGGCTATATACATTATATTTCCCAATTAGAAGGGCAGTTTGTTGCACGGGTTAAAGTGGATAGCTCAGGCATTCGTACTCAACCAGTGACGGATGGCGTATTTGTTTATGTATATAGTAATGATGGTGACTTAACTGCACTGGAAATTGTTAAGTAAACGATCTTACCTTACTTTAAAACGGCTGCTTGTGATCACAAGCAGCCGTTTGTTGTTATAAGCATTTAAATTAATAACCTATCATTGGGTTAATTCAGCACTTAGGGTGCTTTTGAAGTTGTAGGAAATGTTATGACACCAGTCATTGCTCTAGTGGGAAGACCGAATGTAGGAAAGTCGACCCTGTTTAATCGACTCACCCGTTCCAGAGATGCTTTAGTTGCAAACTTTTCTGGCTTAACCCGTGACCGTCAGTATGGTGAAGGAAAGCTTGGCAATCGCGATTATTTGGTAATTGATACAGGTGGTATCACTGGTAACGAGGAAGGCATTGATGCCATGATGGCTGGTCAGTCGTTGCAAGCGATTGATGAGGCTGATGCAGTGTTATTTCTGGTTGATGCTCGGGCAGGGTTGACTCCAGCTGATGAAATGATTGCCAAGCACTTACGGATACATAATAAGTCTGCTTATTTAGTGGTAAACAAGCTGGACGGTTTAGATGCTGATGCAGCATTGGCAGATTTTTATGAGCTGGGTCTTGCTAATGTCGAAGGTATTGCTGCTGCCCATGGTCGTGGTGTGAAAGCGCTGATTAATAAGGTTTTGGATGAGTTTCCCAAACCTGAAGAATTGACTGAGTTAGCAGAAAGTGCAGAAGGGGTTGAAGAGCAGCAAACAGCTGAAATTGAGCAAGAAGCCCAGGGCATAAAAATAGGTATTGTCGGGCGTCCCAATGTCGGTAAATCTACGTTGGTCAATAGAATGCTGGGTGAGGATCGGGTGGTTGTGTTTGACCATGCAGGCACTACGCGCGATAGCATTTATATTCCTTTTGAACGACAAGAGCAAAAATACACGTTAATTGATACGGCTGGTGTACGTCGTCGTGGCAAAGTCAAAGAGGCCGTTGAAAAGTTTTCTGTTGTTAAAACCTTACAGGCAATTAGTGATGCTAATGTCGTGATTCTGGTTTTAGATGCTAAAGAAGGCTTGGTTGATCAAGACCTACACTTATTGAGTTTTATTTTAGAGTCAGGTCGAGCGGTTGTGATCGCACTGAATAAGTGGGATGGCATGGATACAGAAATGAAAACCCAGGTTAAGGAAGAACTGGAGCGCCGTTTGGGTTTTATTAATTTTGCTCGCATTCACTATATTTCTGCACTCCATGGATCTGGCGTAGGAAATTTATATAAGTCAGTAGAAGAAGCTTATCAAGCAGCAATGAGTCGCTGGTCAACTAACCAACTGACGCGTTTGTTAGAGGATGCAATAGTTGAGCATCAGCCTCCTTTGGTTCGAGGTAATCGCATTAAATTACGTTATGCCCACATGGGAGGAAGTAATCCACCGATTATTGTGATTCATGGTAATCAAACCAGTGAAGTGCCTGCCAGTTATCAGCGCTATTTAGAAAATACTTTCCGCAGGGAATTAAAGATTGTTGGTACGCCAATACGCATTGAGTTTAAAGGTGGCGAAAACCCTTATGCAGGGAAAAAGAATAAGTTATCAGATCGTCAAGTTAATAAGAAAAAACGTCTAATGAAACATGTGAAAAAGGCAGAGCATAAGAAGAAACGTAAGAAAAAAAGCTAGTTACCCTTCGAGTCTGATCATTTAAATAATCGATGATCATAAAAAATTTTTCTTAACTAGGGTGACGCAAAAGGATGTTGAAAAGAAGTTTTGCGTCTGACACGGAATAACAGTTTATTCCTCGCCGCTCTAAAGGCCATCCCTGGCCTTTAGAGCTAAAACTGTTCCCGACAGCGGCGATAGAATACCCTGTTACCCCATATCTGTTAGTTTTTGTGATATTCCCTAGCAAGTCAGCTTTTTGCTTTATTTGGTCTTTAGCGCTCGGCGCTTTGTTGTTTTTTCTACCCGGCAGCTAATTTCCCCATCAGTCAGTAAAGTTGTTAGCTGGTCCCCTGGTTTTACCTCACTATAAGAGCGAATAGCCTGACTCTTATCTTCAGTTAAAGTAATCGAATAACCTCGGCTTAATGTCGCCAATGGACTCACCATTTGTAGTTGTTTGGCTGCGTGCTGCATTTTAAGTTGATTGTTTTTTAGTGCTTGTTGAGTACTGTGGTGTAAGCGATTGGTAAGTAATTGAACGAATTGTTGATACTGCAACAGTTGTTTAGCCGGTGACTGTTGCTGGATGGCATTATGTTGAAGTTTTAGCTGGTTTTTGGCAATAACCAATTTTTTATCCATTGCTTGCTTTAAGCGAATTTCCAAATCATCAAACCGTTGACTTAACTCTTGTAAACGGTGACCAGGGTGACGAAGTCTTTTTTTCAGGCTAGTCAATTGGTGTTGATGAAAAGCAAGTGCATTTTGCAGCTTCTCTTTAAGCAAGTTTTGGTAGTTAGTTATGACAGATAGCCACTCCTGCTGGCTAACGCTACTTAGCATTTCGGCTGCAGCCGAAGGGGTAGGAGCACGCAAGTCAGCCACAAAATCAGCAATCGTAAAATCCACCTCATGGCCAATTGCACTCACGACAGGTATTGAGCAATTATAAATAGCATGGGCGACCACTTCTTCGTTGAAGGGCCACAAGTCTTCTAACGAACCACCACCTCTACCAACAACTAGCACATCACATTGGCCATAGCGTTCAGCCGCTGTAATTGCAGCAACGATTTGTGGTGCAGCTTCTTTGCCCTGAACAGCGGTGGGAAATACGGTAATAGGAATGGCAGGAAAGCGTCTTTTCAGTACTGATAAAATATCATGAATGGCAGCACCAGTCGGAGAGGTAACCACCCCAATATGCTTAGGTAGTTCAGGAATTGGTCGTTTATGTGCTTCCTCAAAAAAGCCCTGTTGTGACAGTTTTTGCTTTAATTGCTCAAATGCCCGTCTCAGTGCACCATCACCAGACTCTTCTAAATACTCAGCGATTAGTTGGTAGTCTCCACGGCCTTCATACAAGCTTACTTTGGCGCGCATTAATACCTGGGTGCCTTCTTCAGGAATAAACCCTAGTAGCTGGTTTTTGTTGCGGAACATGGCGCAGCGAACTTGGGCATTAGCATCTTTTAAGGTGAAGTACCAATGCCCTGATGAGGGAATCGCCAGGTTAGAAATTTCACCTTCTACCCAAATCTGGCCTAAGCTAATTTCCAGCAGTCGGCGTACCTGTTGATTGAGTTGAGAAACGCTCAGCACTTGCCGTTCTGGAGTGGATTGAGAAATATAGGGGTCCGCTGTTGGTATGGTCATAGCAGCCTTAGATGATTTTAAAAGCAGTCGATATTGTTAGTAGTAGCTAAAAAAGCTATACTGGCGGGATTTATTTACCCACCTTGCAAGCCAATACGGTAGACATAGTATGTTGCGCGTTGCCCAAGAAGCCCTAACATTTGACGATGTTTTATTAGTTCCAGGTTACTCTGAAGTATTGCCTAAAGATGTATCCTTAAAAACTCAGCTTACCCGGGAAGTTCAGCTGAATATTCCTCTGGTATCAGCTGCAATGGATACAGTGACGGAATCTCAGCTTGCCATCGCCATGGCCCAAGAGGGCGGTATTGGCATCATTCATAAAAACATGACCATTGCTGATCAGGCTTACCATGTTCGTGCAGTTAAAAAGCATGAAAGTGGCGTGGTAAAAGATCCTATCACGATTGAAGCAGGGGCAACAGTCAGGCAGTTATTAGACCTCACCCGCCAGAATAAAATATCAGGTGTGCCTGTTATGCGAAACGGTGACCTGGTGGGAATAGTTACCAGTCGTGATGTTCGCTTCGTGTTGGATTTGGATACATTAGTCTCTGACATTATGACACCAAAAGAAAAACTGGTGACAGTTAAAGAAGGTGCTGATCCTAACGAAGTACAACAATTGTTACATAAGCATCGCATCGAAAAAGTATTAGTGGTTGATGATAACTTCAATCTCACTGGCATGATGACAGTGAAAGATATCCAAAAGGCTCAAGATTTCCCAAATGCTAGTAAAGATTCTGCAGGCCAATTACGCGTAGGTGCCGCAGTAGGTACTGGTGTTGAAACAGAAGAACGTGTCACTGCGCTGGTTGAAGCCGGTGTTGATGTAATTGTTGTGGATACCGCTCATGGACACTCTAAAGGGGTGCTAGACCGAGTCGCGTGGGTTAAAAAACAGTTTCCACATATCCAAGTGATTGGTGGCAATATTGCCACGGCTGAAGCTGCCAAAGCATTAGCTGATGCGGGTGCTGATGCGGTAAAAGTAGGGATTGGACCTGGCTCAATTTGTACCACTCGGGTGGTAACAGGCATAGGCGTACCTCAGATAACAGCGGTAGCCAGTGTAGTAGAAGCATTAAAGAATGAAAATATTCCAGTCATTGCGGATGGCGGCGTTCGCTATTCGGGTGATATTGCTAAAGCGATTGTTGCTGGCGCCAGCTGTGTCATGATGGGCAGTATGTTGGCGGGCACAGAAGAAGCACCAGGTGAAGTTGAGCTTTACCAAGGTAGAAGCTATAAAGCTTACCGGGGTATGGGTTCTTTAGGTGCCATGTCTCAGGCTTCCGGCTCCAGTGACCGTTACTTCCAGGATGCTCAGGCTGGTGTCGAAAAACTAGTACCAGAAGGTATTGAAGGCCGAGTGCCATATAAAGGCCCAATGGCTAGCATTCTGCATCAAATGATTGGTGGCTTGAGAGCAGCCATGGGGTATACCGGTAGCCCGGATATTCAAACCATGCGTACCGTACCCCAGTTTGTTCGGATCACTAATGCTGGGATGCGGGAGAGTCATGTTCATGATGTAACCATTACTAAGGAAGCACCCAATTACCGGGTCGGTTAAAGGCTTAGTAAGATAGTCAAAGCGAATGGCTTTTGGGGGCTAACCTGCTACTGCAAGGTTAGCGATAGCAACGCTAACTGTTTTAAAGAGCGCTAGCTGGGCCGTCAAGCGATGAAGCCCTATGAGTTTATATATAAATAAATGATTAGGGTGAAGGCAGTTAAATGCTCCTGCTTAAACTGCATTCCCACCATCCATGGTGGTCAGCGACAACAACCCCTAAAAGTCAATTGCGAAGAGTATAAAGCGGGGCTAAGACAGCCCCGTTACTCTTTTACCTCGATGATTTTTTGAGATTAATTATGTCTTTAGATATTCATGCTGAACGTGTCTTAATTTTGGATTTTGGCTCTCAATATACCCAGCTAATTGCAAGACGGGTGCGTGAAATAGGGGTTTATTCTGAAATCCATCCGTTTGATATGGAGTCAGAGGCGATTAAAGCATTTAATCCAAAGGCAATTATCCTGGCGGGTGGTCCTGAGTCCGTTGCGGCAGAAAACTCGCCTCGGGCGCCAGAAATTGTTTTTCAGTTAAATGTACCTGTACTTGGTATTTGTTATGGCATGCAAACAATGGCTGAGCAATTTGGTGGAAAGGTATCCTGCTCTGCTAAGCAAGAGTTTGGCTATGCACAGGTTGATTTGACTGTTCCAGGAGAATTATTTGCTGGCATTGAAGATCATGTCAGTAGTGAAGGTATTTTATCTTTAGACGTTTGGATGAGCCATGGGGATAAAGTGACCCAACTACCCGAAGGCTTTTCATTAGTTGCGAAAACTGACAGCTGTCCAATCGCTGCAATGGAACATGCAGAAAAGCACTTTTATGGTGTGCAATTTCATCCAGAAGTGACTCATACTAAGCAAGGCCAGCGGATTTTAGAACGTTTTGTGTTGAACATTGCCGGTTGCAAGCCTTTGTGGACGGCAAGCAACATTATTGATGATTTAATTAATAAGGTAAGAGAGCAGGTTGGTAGTAATAAAGTACTGCTTGGCTTGTCTGGTGGCGTTGACTCCTCTGTTGTTGCGGCTTTATTGCATAAAGCTATCGGCGATCAATTAACCTGTGTATTTGTAGATAATGGCTTATTACGCCTACGTGAAGGTGATCAGGTAATGGCCATGTTTGCAGAAAATATGGGAGTGCATGTTATTCGTGCCGATGCCGAAGATTTGTTTTTAAATAAATTAAAAGGTATTAATGACCCGGAACAAAAACGGAAAATTATTGGTAATACTTTTATTGAAGTATTTGATCAAGAAGCGGCAAAACTAAAAGACGTTAAGTTCTTGGCTCAAGGTACCATCTATCCTGATGTAATAGAGTCTGCGGGCGCTAAAACCGGTAAAGCCCATGTCATTAAATCACACCACAATGTGGGTGGTTTACCAGAAAACATGGCTTTCGAGCTGGTTGAGCCTCTACGTGAATTGTTTAAAGACGAAGTCCGTAAAATAGGCTTAGAACTAGGCTTGCCTTACGACATGGTTTATCGCCATCCATTCCCTGGTCCAGGTTTAGGGGTGCGGATTTTGGGTGAAGTGAAAAAAGAATATGCTGATGTGCTCCGCCAGGCTGACGCTATTTTTATCGAGGAATTACATAATGCAGACTGGTATCATAAAACCAGTCAGGCATTTGCCGTATTTCTGCCAGTGAAGTCGGTTGGTGTGGTAGGTGATGGACGTCGTTACGAGTATGTTGTTGCTTTACGTGCTGTAGAAACGATCGACTTTATGACAGCTCGCTGGGCGCACTTACCTTATGAATTATTAGAAAAAGTGTCTAACCGAATTATTAACGAAATCAGTGGTATCTCACGAGTGACGTATGACGTGTCGAGCAAACCGCCTGCGACGATTGAGTGGGAATAATTGTATTTATTAGCCTTTTGAAAGAAAAGAGGTAGGCTACAAATGTAGCCTACCCTAAATGTGACTTATTTTATTGTCCGTATTATAAACTAGTCAGAGCTAATGTAGCTCCTTCAGAGTTTTGTTCACTGTCTGCATCCATCCAAACAAACTGTTTTCCATTGCCTGATAAGTAATGAGTGATAGTTTGTGGAGTTGGATTTGCGCCTTTTACGATAGTGTAATCTTTATTTTCAGTAACAGTGCCTAATGCAGTAACACGTGCATTTGCATTTGGTGTTGGGTTAACAATGTATACAGTAGCTGTGCTTTCTTGGAACTGAACACTGATAAATTGATTGATATTGCTGTTTATTGATACGTTATACCAGTGTGAAGCAGGCACAGAGTAATACCGGCAATATTTGTTAAATTGCTGTGGTTGACCTGTCGCATCTAAATGCTGATTATTTAAACCAGCAGTATTAGTTGGCATTTGAACACTACCAATCCAAATATCTAAATTATTAGTTGAATGAACTCCATTAGGAACAATAGATATAGATACAGTATCAGTATCATTACCAGAGACTAAAACTATTGAAGCTAAACCTTCGTTAGCAGTGGTGCCTGGTACAGTTACCTGTACAGGAGGAGTAGAGTTGCTGCCTACTACAGTAGCTTGTATATCATGATCGGCATTGCTGCTGTTATATAAAAATAGAGCATATAATTGGCCTGGGTTTAAAGCCTGACATTTAGCAGTTGCTCCAGTTGAAAGATTGAGTCGACGTCCATCATCCCAATTAATATATTCATTCATTTGAATATCCCTTAAATTCATTTCAAAAATAGATGTAGTGATGATTTGTATGTGGTGTTACATACCACTCGAATGGAGTATAGGGTAGCTTTTACATTATATTATTAAGTTTGTATGAAGAAGCTTTCCTAATCGTTCTTAACATCAACCACTTTGAAAAGACTAGTTCATGGAGCTTTGTCATTAGACAGCCCCCTTGACTTTTTTGTTTTACTAAGTGCCAGCTATTGCTGGCTTCGTCGTAGTAAGCTAGCCCTAAAAATTATCAAGAGCTTTTGTCGAAATACTGTAATTAAAATAATAAAAAATAGTTGTGAATATTAAAAAACTGCTTTTTATCTAGCAAATAATGTCTAGATTAAGCTTGAAAAAGTAATCCGTTGTAATTTGAAGGAATAATGCTTTTTAAGATGAAAGCACCTAACTGAGTCTAGTTAAAATGAGATTATTTATATGGAGGGTGGGATAACTGCAAGCAAGGATTTAGCTTTTAGGATTCTACTAATAAAGTGGTTGACAAGAAATATTATATATTTTTCAAGAGCCAGTAAAAATATATAATATTGATTTGGCCATTATAAACTAGGCGGTAATATCAACCATTGTAATGGTTCAACTAAACAATACCTTGGATTATTTTGATAGTTTTTATCTATGGCAATTATTTATTTGATTAGTTTTGTTGTGTATGCTGTTCGTCCTATACTATCAACCAATAAACTAAACAGAAGCAAATGGTTGAGGAGAGCGTGATGAAACAGGTGCAAGACGTCAATATTGGTATTTCGGCAGAAGCGCGGGAAAAAATTGCACATAATACATCTCGGTTGTTAGCCGACAGTTATACTTTATATTTAATGACCCACAATTTTCACTGGAATGTAACAGGGCCTCAGTTCCGTGATTTACATTTAATGTTTGAAGAGCAGTATACTGAGTTGGCGACTGCTGTAGATGAAATTGCCGAACGAATTCGTACTTTAGGCTACCCAGCACCAGGCACTTACAAACAGTTTGCTGAACTTTCAGCCATAAAAGAGGTGGAAGGTGTTCCTTCAGCTAATGAAATGGTAAAGCTATTAGCTGAAGCCAATGAAACGATAGTTAGAACCTCTAGGGAAATATTGCCTACAGCTCAAGAGGCAGATGATGAATCTACTGTTGGGTTAATTTCGGATAGAATGCGTTTACATGAGAAAAATGCCTGGATGTTAAGAAGTATGTTGTAAAACTTTTTCTTAAAAATAATGAATATAAAGTGACAGCCTTAATGTTGATTGGGGCTGTCATTTATCCTGAGACTACCCTTCTTTTTGCTATTTTTCTTATCCATCAGGAAATTTAGAATAGTTTTCATTTATTAGTATTAACAGGTTCAGACCAATCGGTATAATGCAGAACTTAATTTCAACTAAAGGGCACCTCTAATCATTGTTTACTGTCTCTGGCCTTCTGGTAAATTCGCAATCAAGGCGTTGGTTTGAAGGCATGCTGGTGGCCTGTCGAAAAGCAACAACACCGAGTGCGGGTTTACTAGAAGGTCCTGAAGGCACTGCCTGACGGGCTCTTGCACTGTGTTGGCTTACTTGAAAAGGCAACCAGCCTTACACTTCGCAAGCCGTCTTGTTCAAGAGCCCGTCAGCTTGCTCAGAGGCCATAAACAATTATTAGAGGTGCCCTAAATTAAGGGGCTGCTTAATGGACTTTTCCGTGCCTAATGCATGGTCGTTATTACCGCCAATTGTGGCGATTGCTTTAGCGATTATTACTCGTCGAGTGCTTATTTCACTTGGTGCAGGTATTTTAGTTGGCATTTTATTACTTAATGGTGGTGATATTTTAGCCAGTATTGGGCATCTGGGTACAGCTGGATTAAGCCTGTTTTGGGAGGCAGGTGAAAGTGGCCAAGCTGGCAGTATTAATCACGGTAAAGTAGATATTATGCTGTTTTTATTGTTGCTTGGCGTGATTACCAGCATGGTCACGTTGCTTGGTGGTGCTAAAGCATTTGGGCGATGGGCTCGGCAACGGGTTAAAAGTGGTCAAGGTGCACAATTAGCAACCTTTTTGTTAGGAATTATTGTTTTTATCGATGATTATTTTAATAGCCTTGCGGTAGGTAGCACTAGTCGGCCATTAACTGATCAGCATAAAGTATCCCGTGCTAAGTTAGCCTATCTTATTGACTCAACTGCAGCTCCAGTTGTGGTCATTACTCCTATTTCAAGCTGGGGAGCTTATATTATTGCCTTGATTGGCAGTGTGTTAGCTGCTCACGAGCTTACTAGTGAAGCACCATTAACTGCTTTTGTTACAATGATCCCCATGAATTTATATGCGATCTTTGCACTATTCATGGTATTGGCGGTTATTTATTTTAAGTTGGATATTGGTTCGATGAAGCGCCATGAAATGATGGCTGTTGAAGGCCAGCTTTACGATCCTGCTAGAGGTACCCCAGCAGGCACAGTTAGCTTCAACAATGAACGAGAAGGCAAAGTATACCAACTGGTATTGCCTATTGTATCGTTAATTTTTGCCACTTTATTTTTTGTTTGGTTTACTGGCTATCAAGCCTTAGTAGCTGACAACTTACCCATTACTGTATTAGGGGCTTTTGAGAACTGTGATCCAGCCGGAGCAATGCTTTATGGTGGATTAGTAGGTACGGTAATAACTTTGGCAATTGCTGTTAAAGAACGGCTAACAGGAAAAGAAATATTGATGGGGATTGTTCAAGGCTGTCAATCCATGCTGTCAGCTATCATTATTTTAATTTTTGCTTGGGTGCTAACAGGGTTAATTAAAGAGCTATCAACGGGGTTATATTTATCAAGCTTGGTAGAAAGCTGGTTAAGCCCGCAGTTGTTGCCTGTTATTTTATTTGTAGTATCTGGAGCCATGGCATTTGCAACGGGCACTAGCTGGGGGACTTTCGGTATTATGTTGCCGATTGCAGGTGATATGGCGGCTGCAATTGAAATTAGTTTAATGCTGCCTGCGTTGGCTGCTGTATTAGCAGGCTCAGTGTTTGGTGATCACTGCTCTCCTATTTCTGACACAACTATTCTTTCTTCCACGGGTGCCGGCTGTCACCATATTGATCATGTGATGACCCAGCTGCCGTACAGTCTTGCAGTGGCATTAGTCGCTAGCTGCGGTTTTATTGCAATGGGAGTAGCTGATTCTGTTATTGCTGGTCTACTGGTGTCTTCTATTGCTTTTGTAGCTGTGGTGATAGGGTTAAAGTGGTTAGCTAGCAGAAAAAATACTGGGGACTCTTTGCAAGCGATAACTTCTTAGCAGGACTTTACTTAATAGTCCTACCACCATCCAACGTAAGGGTGTGTCCTGTCATATAGCGATTACCCAGTAAAAAACAAAGTGCCTCGAAAAGGACCTCGGGGCCTGGTTCAATACCGAGTAATGATTTGCTAAGGGATTTCTCCTTATACTCTGTAGGGTCGTCAGGATGAAACATTAATAGCGCTGGAGCGATTGTATTCACTTTAATATCAGGCGCATACTGTTTTGCAAAAGAGCGGGTCATATTATCTAGCCCTGCTTTACTTGCCGTATAAGCAATATGGGAGTAGCTGCCTTTGGCTACTACACAGTCAGTGATGTGAATAATATCAGTGACTGTTTCCTTTGCATTTTTCAATAATGACTGACAGTGTAAGTTTATTAAATAAGGCGCCATCATATGCACTTGAGTCATGATGCTCATTAGCTGCTCAGGTGGCATGGTTGCATCTTCTTCAGTTAACCAGCTTGAAGCATTATGAATAATTGCACGTAGTGATGGAGTAGTGCTAGCTAACTCTTGAATAAAAGCCAGGGTTTGCTCTGAGCTGGAGAAATCAGCTTGGATGCATTTAACATCAAGGTCAGTGAGCTTATCTACATTTTCATGGTGCTGGCGGTAGCTAATAATAACGGGCTGGCCCAGCTTAGCAAAACGTTGGGCGCAGTGATAACCAACTCGTTGCGCTCCTCCAGTAATTAAAACAGGTGCTGTTGATGGCTTAAACATAAGGTAATAGTCTTATTTTTTATTAAGTATTGCTGCCATTATGCCTGAAAAAAAGTCTTAAATAGAAGAGAAGACCCAGAAGGAGAAGGGAGTGCAGTGTACTTTAATTGGGAGGTTTTTATGAAACTCCTCTTAGTCGCCTTTTGAGGCTGTCGAAAAAGTTGGGAAATATGGGGTGATAGGGTGTTCTGGAACTGCTGCTTAGAACAGCTAAAGCTCTAAAGACCATAGCTGATCCAGTAGCGCTTTTATCTCAATTAAAGGCGCTACCACAAGTTTCACAGTAGTAAACTTGCCCTTGTAGAGCGGTGGAAGAATACCCTGTTACTCCATAACTACTCTTCAATTTCCATAGTAAGAAAATTACCCTTGAATGCCGCCTTCTGCTAACTTGGCTGGGTCGAGTAGTTTCATTAATTCTTCACGGCTTAAATCTGTAGACTCTTCTGCTACATCGATAATTGGCCTGCTTTCCTGGTAGGCTTTTTTAGCAATTTCAGCCGCTTTTAAGTAGCCAATAATGGGGTTTAAAGCAGTGACTAAAATGGGATTTTTGGCCAAAGGCTCTTTTAGGTTATCGTCACGCACTTTAAAACCTTCAATGGCTTTATCAGCGAGAGCAGTAGCACCGTTTGCCAGTAACTGAATACTTTGCAATAAGTTGTAGCCTATTACGGGAAGCATAACATTTAATTGGAAATTACCTGACTGTGCGCCAATAGTAATGGTGGAGTCGTTACCAATCACTTGTGCTGCAATCATAGCTACTGCTTCTGGAATCACTGGGTTAACTTTACCTGGCATAATACTACTGCCGGGTTGTAAGGCAGGTAGTTCAATTTCTCCTAAACCTGCGAGTGGGCCACTGTTCATCCAGCGTAAATCATTGGCAATTTTCATTAAGCTAACAGCAACTGTTTTTAATTGCCCTGATAATTCGGCAGCAGCATCTTGGCTGCTCAAACTTTCAAAAAAACTGCTATTGGGTTCTAGCGCTAACCCGGTTTCTACACTCAAGCGGGCAGCCATTTTGTTGGCAAACTCTGGATGAGCATTTATGCCGGTGCCTACCGCTGTACCGCCTTGCGCTAACTTATGAAGTCGAGGCAGAGTAGCTTCTATACGGTCTATGCCATTGGCAATCTGTAAACCCCAGCCGTCTAATTCTTGCTTCATGGAAACAGGCATCGCATCCATTAAATGAGTGCGACCTGTTTTAGTGTATTCAGCCAGCTGATTGGCTTTATTGGTTAAGCCGTCTTTTAAGTGGTGGAGTGCAGGTAATAACTGCTCTTTAAGGCCAATGGAAGCACTCAGGTGAATAGCAGTGGGAATAACATCATTACTACTTTGCCCCATATTAACATGATCATTGGGGCTGATAGTTTCATTCAGCTGCTGGCTAGCTAAGGTAGCTAAGACCTCATTCATATTCATATTACTACTGGTGCCAGAGCCTGTTTGGAAAACATCCACAGGGAATTGGTTTAGGTGTTCTCCTTCAACAATTTGCTGAGCAGATTGAGCAATAGCTTCTCCAATCGGTTTGGGTAGTAGCTCCAGTTCGATATTGGCTAGTGCTGCTGCTTTTTTCACTAAAGCCAAGGCTCTGATAAATAAAGGTGGCATCGCCAGGCCGCTGATAGGAAAATTATCGATAGCTCGTTGCGTTTGGGCTGCGTATAGCGCGTTAGTAGGAACCTGAAGCTCCCCCATACTATCTTTTTCAATGCGAAATTCAGTCATAACTCACCTGTCTTGGTTTTGCTTAATGGTAATGATTTTTATTCTTATTTTCTATGCCCGCTTGTCGGTATTGAGCATTTAGCTGGCTAGTAAGTGCCTTCTTATAATATTTGGATTGTCGATTAGGAATATGGACAGCCGTTGATCATTTGTTAGTCACTATTGCATGAAAGCTCTCCATGTTTTTATCCGCTTCTTTTTTAATCTGTAAGCTGAATTGTGGGTTAAAGTCGCCAATGCCAATATGTTTGGATGCGGGAATTAGGCTGATTCGAGGCAGCTCAGGAAAATGTGTGCGATTGAACATGGCATAGTGTAATTGGGCCATGATTAACAGGTTAGTGTAGTCTTCTGGCTTACTGCTGACATAATACCAGTCGTGGCTGTGCAAAGCAGCTTCCGCAATATCTTCAGGGAAGTTCCATTTATGTAAAATAGCTTGGGTAATACGACGCCCAAATTCTTGATTGAGCTCATCTAATTCAGCAATAGTACATTCTTCATCGGTATGATCTGCATACAGCACAATAGGAATAAAACCAATATTGTGTACCAAACCAACCAATAGCGCTTTCTCTGGATTGAACTGATTACTGTGTTTCGCTAAGGCATGGCTTAAGCAAGCCACTTCAACACTTTCACGCCAAAACTCATGAATTTGTGGTCGCAGTAGGCGGCTTTTGACTTGTAATAATTCCTGTAGGCTAAGGGCAATTACTAACTGTTCTGTTGCTTTAGTGCCGAGCCGGGAAATAGCCCCAGAAAGTGTATCGCAAGGACTAATTCCTCGAAATAAGGGGCTGTTAGCTGCTGCTAATACTTTGGCAGCAATAGCAGGGTCTTGTTTTAAAATGTGGGTTATATCATTAAGGTGATTGTTGCTTCGATTTAACTCTTCTTTTACCGCAATAGCTATTTGAGGCAAAGTTGGAAGTTGTAGCCTGTTTTGGATTAAGTCTTCTGAAAACCTGTCAAAGAAAGATTGTTCTTCTACTTCATCTTCATGGATTAATGAACTTAAGGTTGTTTTATTATCACTCAAAAATTGATCAAGTCGGCTTTGGTCAAACACCAATAGTTGACTTTTTTGGGTGGTTTCCCCTTTAAATAGTCTAGGTTTCAGCCTTGCTAAAGGTGCAATGGACTCTTTACTATCCGCTATAATCGTTTTACTAATACCGTCAGCAGCCGTGAGTTTTATTGCCCCGCTAAGTAAAAAGTACTCTTTATCATCTGTTTCACCAATATTAAATAAGGTTATTTTGGCGCCAACCGATAGCTGCTCACAAGCGGCTGCAATTAATATCAGCTGTTGCTTGTTAAGATTTTCAAAACAGGCAAAGCGCCGTAAGACATCAAGAGAGGGCTGATTGTTTTTTTCCATTGCCCATTCCTTGGCTGGAAAATTCTATTCGCTGATATAGTTATTTATTTTAGTGTAGACCGTTATTGTACAGTCAGTAAGATCACTTGAGACTAAATAATGACAGTAGTAAGTAGTAGCCAAACTGATATTAGCTGGATGAATCAGGCAATTGAGCTTGCCCAACAAGGTGCTAAAGCTGGAGAGGTGCCAGTGGGTGCAGTTGTCGTCTATCAGGGGAATGTAATAGGGAGAGGCTTTAATCAGCCGATTAGTAGCCATAACCCTGTTGCTCATGCTGAAATGATGGCTTTAATTGAGGCTGCACAACACTTAGGCAACTATCGGCTGGTTGACTGTTCTCTTTATGTCACATTAGAACCTTGTACCATGTGTGCTGGAGCAATTATTCATAGCCGAATCAAACGTCTGGTCTTTGGTGCTTATGAGCCTAAAGCAGGTGCTGCAGGTAGCGTAACAGATGTTTTTAGCCAACCACAGATGAATCATTCTGTTGAAGTGATAGGGGGAGTATTAGCAGAGGAGTGTGGACAACTGTTGTCTGACTTTTTTAAGTCTCGTCGCCAAGCTAAAAAGCTGTTCAAGCAACAACAAAAAGACCAGCAGTGAAAATGATTGTAGGGTATTGGCTTTAGAAGACTTTTTAAAAGACAATATGCAGGACTAACCATCTTTAATGCCTGGCGAGTGCTCACTTTTGGCGACAGGCAAGTTTTCAATTTGAGGTACGGTCAGCCATCTTAGTAAGTCGTAGTAGCGGCGAATGTTTTGCACATATAATACAGGCTCATAGCCCCTGGCATAACCATATTTGGTCAGTTGATACCACTGTTTTTTGGAAAGAAGCGGCAAGCTCTCTTTTACATCAACCCATTTGTTAGGGTCTCCACCACGCATTTCAGTCAGCTTTCTGGCATCTTGCAAGTGGCCATAGCCTACATTGTATGCGGCCAGTGCCATCCAGGTTCGATCTGGCTCTTTAATATCTTGGTTAATACGCGCTTTTATTTTTTTAAAATAGCGGCTGCCACCCATGATACTCTGCTTAGGGTTTAACCGGTTTGAAACCCCCATTTCTTTAGCAGTGGCACGGGTTAGCATCATTAGCCCTCTCACTCCAGTGGGCGATTTTGCTTTAGGTCGCCAGTGAGATTCCTGATAACCAATTGATGCAAGTAATCGCCAGTCCATGTCATAAGATTCGGCGGCTTTTTCAAAGTAATTACGGTATTTAGGCAGCCGCTTTTGCATCTGTTTGGTAAAGGTTTTAACTCCCACATAATTAATTTGTTCGACATGGCCATAAAAGCGCTCATAAAGGTGGGCCAAGGTGCCATTGGCTTTGATTTTGGCAAAAAATAAATTCGCCCGGTTGATTAAGCTGGCATCAACGCTTTTGGGGAATGCCCAGGCGAGCTTGTCACTTGGAGCCAGGTCAAAGGCAACCCGGATATTAGGGAAATAAATAAAATTCATGGCAAGCTCGTTGGAGTCAACCACCGTATAGTCGATCTCGCCATCATTCACCATTCTTAGTAAATCAATGTTTTCATGCACTTCAGTGGTTTCCCAAGGAATTGGGATTTGATCGCTATATTGCTTAAGGCGCTCTGCATGGCTTGAACCTGCCAATACCAGAAACTTACCTGGCACAAGGTCGGCAAATGATTTTGGTGTTTTCAACTTAGCGTTATAAATCAGTTGTTGAGTAACATCCATATAAGGCTGACTAAAACGTACTTGGCGTTGACGGTGGTCAGTGACAGCTAAGCCAGCAGCAGCCAGGCTGATACGTTGAGAAGCACCATTATCAGCAAGGGCATGGAAAACATCGGGGAGCGAATTTGCGGTGATAATCGTTAACTTGACACCTAACTCTTTGGCAAAGCGCTTAGCTAATTCAAACTCAAAACCTGTCGGCTGTTCTTTGCCTTGATAGTATGTGGTCGGGCTATTACGGGTAACAATAATCAGCTCTTTTTGTCGTTTAACCTGTTGCAAAGACGTGGGTTGTTCACAACCTGTTTGCAACAGACAGACAAAAAAAGTGAGCAAAAGTCTTATTGTTGTATTGCTATAAAAACAACCAGTCATTCGGTTACGTAAAATACTTGCATGATGTACATCACAAATTTTTAGCCATCATACTTTAACCTAGGTGTTTCATAAAGTTCTGCATAATCTTATTTGCTCATTGTTTCAACAGAGAATATTTTCTCAGTCACTCGAAATCCTTAATACAAGTCTTTTTCAAAAATTTCGCTGTGAAAGCTCATACACTTCCAAATAAGGGCGCTATGCCATTTTTATGCAAATTCATAAAACATCTGGATTAAATTATCTACAATTGGAAAACCAGGCGTAGTGTGTTGACCACTAAGACAAGTAGCTGCTTAAGGCCAGATACAGTATGATACGCCCGATTTTCAACCCTCATCGCTCACTCAGAGGTCCTAGAATGCTTGAGTTGCGTGGAACCCCTGCACTATCCGACTTTCGTCGCCAGAAGTTGTTCCAAAAACTGAAACAACTTCATCCGGAAACAACTGATATTTATGCAGAATATATCCATTTGGTGGATTTAGCAGAGCCATTATCTGTCAAAGAACAAACTGTTCTAACCAAGCTGCTGACTTATGGTCCAAATATTAAAGAACACCACACTCAAGGTGAAAGGCTGCTGATTATTCCTCGGCCCGGTACTATTTCTCCCTGGTCAAGTAAGGCGACCAACATTGCGCACAATTGTGGTTTGCAAAAAATAAAGCGGGTTGAGCGTGGTGTGGCTTATTTCATCACGACTAATCAACCACTAAATAAAGGACAGTTGCAGGCATTAGCACAGTCACTGTATGACCGAATGACTCAAGCTGTTTGCTATACCACAGATGAAGCAGCCGCTTTATTTGCAGAGGGTGCTCCAGCACCATTGAACTATATCCCTGTACAGCAAGAGGGGCGGGAAGCGTTAGTGCAAGCAAATACGACGCTTGGCTTAGCGTTGGCCGATGATGAGGTCGACTATTTATACGACAGCTATCAAAACAAACTACAACGTAACCCTACAGATGTTGAGTTAATGATGTTTGCTCAGGCAAACTCAGAGCATTGTCGCCATAAAATATTTAATGCCAGCTGGTCAATTGATGGTGAGCAGCAAGATCGTTCGCTATTTGCGATGATCAAAAATACTTACCAAATGCATCAAGAAGGAGTGCTATCCGCTTATAAAGATAATGCAGCGGTTATCGAGGGGTATCAGGCTGAACGTTTTTTCCCCAACCCAGCAACTAAAGAATACGGCTACAACCAAGAGGATGTGCATATCCTCATGAAGGTGGAAACCCATAACCACCCCACGGCAATTGCTCCTTATCCTGGTGCATCAACCGGCTCGGGCGGCGAAATTCGTGATGAAGGTGCCACTGGCTGTGGTGCTAAGCCAAAAGCCGGTTTAACTGGGTTTAGTGTTTCCAACTTAAAAATTCCTGGCTTTACTCAGCCTTGGGAAATTGATAACGGTAAGCCAAACCGGATTGTGTCTGCCCTGGATATTATGGTGGAAGGGCCTTTAGGAGGAGCAGGCTTTAATAATGAGTTTGGTCGCCCGAATTTGTGTGGCTATTTTCGAACCTACGAACAAACCATTAAGGGTCCTGATGGTGATGAAGTCAGAGGTTATCACAAGCCAATCATGATAGCCGGTGGTTTAGGTAACATTCGCGCTGAGCATGTGGAAAAAGGTGAGATCCCTGTTGGAGCCAAATTGATTGTGCTCGGTGGCCCAGCGATGCAAATTGGTCTGGGAGGTGGTGCCGCTTCATCCATGACTACCGGTGAGAGTACCGAGGATTTAGACTTTGCTTCTGTACAGCGGGATAACCCGGAAATGGAGCGTCGTTGTCAGGAAGTCATTGATCAGTGCTGGCAGCTGGGTAACGAAAACCCGATTGCTTTTATTCATGATGTAGGTGCAGGTGGGCTTTCCAATGCCTTTCCAGAGCTAGTGAATGATGGTGATCGTGGAGGCAAATTCGAACTGCGCAATGTCCCCAATGATGAGCCGGGTATGTCACCACTGGCTGTCTGGTGTAATGAATCTCAAGAGCGCTATGTATTAGCTGTTGCCCCAGAAAATCTAGCCCAGTTTGAAGCTATTTGTCAGCGTGAGCGCTGCCTTTACGCCATTGTGGGTGAAGCCACTGAGGCTAAAGATTTAGTGGTTACAGATAACCACTTTGATAACAAACCAGTGGAAATGCCGCTTGATGTATTGCTGGGTAAGCCACCACGGATGCACCGGAATGTTACGCGGGCTCAAACAGAGCAGGCAGTATTTAACAGCATGCAAGTTGATTTGGCTGATGCTGCTGAGCGAGTGTTAAAGCTCCCTGCTGTTGCTAGTAAAAGTTTCTTGATCACGATTGGTGACCGGACGGTGACTGGCTTAGTGGCTCGTGATCAAATGGTTGGCCCTTGGCAAGTGCCAGTGGCAGATGCTGCGGTGACAACTTCAACACTAAACAGCTTTACTGGTGAAGCCATGGCAATGGGGGAGCGTACGCCAGTAGCACTATTGGATGCAGCTGCTTCAGGCCGAATGGCAATTGGCGAAGCTATTACTAATATCGCTTCTGCTAAAGTCAAGCAAATCAGTGATATCAAACTGTCTGCTAACTGGATGGCGGCAGCAGGTCATCCTGGCGAAGACGCTAACCTTTATGACACAGTCAAAGCTGTTGGTATGGAGTTATGCCCGGAGCTGGGAATTACGATTCCTGTGGGTAAAGACTCCATGTCGATGAAAACCCAATGGACCGATGAGCAAGGTAATGATAAGTCGGTGATCTCTCCACTGTCTTTAATCATCTCGGCGTTTGCGCCTGTTGAAGATGCTCGCCTATCTCTGACCCCGCAACTCATAACAAATCAAAGTGAAACAGTTTTACTATTTATCGATTTGGGGCAGGGCAAAAATCGGTTAGGTGGCTCAGCATTAGCGCAAGTTTATAATGTGGTTGGTCAGCAAGCAGCTGACTTGGATGACCCTCAATTACTGAAAGGTTTCTTCTCTGCAATACAAGCATTAAATGCTGAGCAAAAACTGTTGGCTTATCACGACAGATCCGATGGCGGCCTGTTTACTACACTGGCGGAAATGGCGTTCGCTGGCCGTACAGGTGTTTCTATCGACTTAACTGGGCTTGTAGCTAGCCAAGAGGAATTGGCTGCAGTGTTGTTTGCTGAAGAATTAGGAGCTGTGGTTCAAGTTAAACAAGCTGACTTGGCAGCTGTTAAGCAGCAGTTTGAACAAGCAGGTATTGCAGAGCTGGTTCATGAAATTGGTCAGCTTAATGATACCCAGCAGATAGAGTTCAAATTGAATGACCAGCAAGTGCTGAGTAATAGCCGTCAACAGTATCAGCGCTGGTGGGCTGAAACCAGCTATCAGATTCAAGCTCTTAGAGATAACCCCGACTGTGCACAGCAAGAGTTTGATCAACTGTTGCAGCAAAATGATCCAGGCTTGCATGCAGAGCTAAGCTTTCAACCAGAAGAAAATATAGCCGCGCCTTACCTTAACTTATCCTCCAAACCCAAGCTGGCTGTATTGCGTGAGCAGGGAGTGAACAGCCAGGTTGAAATGGCTGCAGCTTTTGATCGAGCAGGCTTTACGGCCGTTGATGTTCATATGAGTGATGTCTTGTCAGGACAAGCTTCGCTTGCTGAGTTTAAAGGCATGGCTGTCTGTGGTGGGTTCTCTTACGGAGACGTCTTGGGTGCTGGTGAAGGCTGGGCCAAGTCAATTCTATTTAATGATGTTGCCAGACAACAGTTCGCTGACTTTTTCGCTAGGCAGGATACTTTTGCATTAGGAGTATGTAATGGTTGCCAAATGCTATCTAACTTGCGGGAGCTAATTCCAGGGGCGGAGCATTGGCCTCACTTTGTTCGTAACCAGTCTGAACAGTTTGAAGCGCGCTTAGCGATGGTAGAGGTACAGGATTCACCATCAGTTTTATTGCAGGGCATGGCAGGCTCAAGAATGCCAATTGCGGTTTCCCATGGTGAAGGTTATGCCGAGCTAACTGCAGATCGGCAGCAGCATCTGGATTCAGCAAAACAAGTTGCCTTGCGCTATGTCGATAACCATGGCCAGTTGACAGAAGCTTATCCTGCTAACCCTAATGGCTCCCCTGCGGGTATTACTGGGGTGACAACCAGCGATGGTCGCGTGACTATTATGATGCCGCATCCTGAGCGAGTATTCCGCACAGTACAATACTCTTGGGCGCCTGATAGCTGGAGAGAGGACTCTCCATGGTTACGCCTGTTCCAAAATGCTCGAGTGTGGCTTGGGTAAGTCATTGACCAATATTTGAGATCAAAAAGCCTGGCTGATAGCTGGGCTTTTTCTTTTGTGGAGTAGTTTCTGTTGTAAAGCAATGTTATCAAGGAGGCAAATTAACAAATGTATAAGATAGCGGTTTTTATTCCAGAAGAAGCATTAGAATCAGTAAAAAGTGCCATGTTTCAAGCTGGGGCAGGAAAAATTGGGGATTATGATAGTTGTGCTTGGCAAGTAAAGGGGCAAGGGCAGTTTCGACCACTCGCTGGTAGTAACCCTTATGTAGGGCAAATGGATCAGGTGGAAACAGTAGAAGAGTATCGGGTGGAAATGGTGTGTGCTGATCAGTATGTGACTAATGTAATTCAAGCTATGAAGCAAGCTCACCCTTATGAAGAGCCTGCATATGATGTATGGCAGTTAGCTGATTTGTATACCCTTCGCGAATGACTTTTAGGGCTTGTTGTCGTCGCTGACCACCATGGATGGTGGGAATGCAGTTTAAGCAGGAGCATTTAACTGCCTTCACCCCAATCATTTATAAAAACATAAACTCATGGGGCTTCATCGCTCGACCGCCGCCCCTAAAAGCCATTCGCTTTGGCTATAATTAGTTGGATGAGTTAAAGCTGGCTGTATCACTTTTTGATCGGCTGAGTAATATCCTCAACCCTGACCGGAAAATTACCTGATTGCCGGTCGACAAAGTAATGCCTAAGGGTTTTTTCGATGGTAGGGAATGCCAGCTGCTGCCAGGGTATATCAGTTTCATGAAATAATTGAACCTCATGGGATTCATCCCCAGGGCCAAAGTTTGGCTCTTCAAGCTGGGCGCGGAAAATCATATAAACCTGGCTGATATGGGGTAGGTTAAAAATAGTGTATAGCTCTAGTTGCTCTACTGTCGCTAGGGCTTCTTCCCAAGTTTCTCGTTGGGCTGCCTGAAGAGTAGTTTCGCCTAGCTCCATAAAACCTGCTGGAAGTGTCCAAAACCCTTTTCTTGGCTCAATAGCTCTTCGGCAAAGCAGTATCAACTCTTTATAAGCTGGCAGGCAGCCTGCGACTATTTTAGGGTTTTGGTAGTGGATGGTCTGACAGTGACTGCACACATAACGAGGACGGTTGTCACCTGCAGGGGTGAAGTGCTCAACTGGTTTTCCACACTGAGCGCAGTATTTCATAGCCTCGCCTTTTTCCATTTGAGGCTATGAGTATATACTGGATATTGATGCGAAGTTAAATAGTGGGTGCGGCCGCACGGCGGTTGGTTAAGCAAATAACATCTGCGGGAGCAGCACCATCTTCAGCGGGTAGCTCACCATTGAGTCGTTTGCGGGTAAGTTGTGCATGCTCAGGGTTGGTGAGAGTGAGTTGTAACTGATGTAAAGACTCATACATTAGCTTTGATATAGCAACACAAGCACTCATTGGGTTAGACGATTGACGAATTTTCATATCAACTTGAAACTGAATACCACGTAATCTTCTTTGATACTCAAGGGGGGCGTCTTGGATTGCTTCTTCAATTAACTGTTTCCTGAGCCTTTCCAGATCATCTGGCTTGTTATTGGCAAGAAACAACAACTCATCAAAATCTGGAAGGTTTGACTTCATATAATCACCCATTACTTCTTCATGAATTACAGCTTCATCCTTTAACCTGCGTCTTTTTTCCGTTTGACAGAGCTAACTGATGAAACTTTATCCTACCTGACTATTAGAACACTTGTATGTTGACTGATTCACACGCAATTTAGGGGCCAGCTAGAATAAATGGAGAAGGTAAGGAACTCTAAAATAAAAAAGCTAATCAAAACAGAGTGTTAGATTGTCAAGTTTAGGCTAAGTGCTATTTTAGTTTTGTTGAGGTTTTATTAGATGAATTTGCTATATATGTCTGTGAAGTACACTGACACCACTGCTTGTTGCTGAAGCTTAGAGTTTCTTTCACAATAGCAGCATTACGTTATTTTTAATGGCTTGTAGTCATTGCTAATTTGCCAGGAACTGGCGTCATAATCCAAGGACTGAGTATCTGTTAAACATCATGTTTTTTATAATTAATGATAAATAAATTGTATAAAGCCCTAACGGACAACCCTGAAAGTGAACTGGCTGTCGACTTGCCTGAAGCTGCTGTGTTGTTACCTATAACGGATCACCCTAAAAAACCGGAAATCATTTTTACTTTGCGTGCCGCCCACTTATCAACTCATAGTGGTGAAGTGGCTTTTCCTGGTGGCAAGCGAGACGATACCGACAAGAGCTTGTGGTTTACTGCATTAAGAGAATCCTATGAAGAAATCAATCTTGCTGCAGATCATGTTACGCCATTAGGCCAGTTGAACCCTTTAGCATCTCGATTTGGTTTAAAGGTGGTGCCATTTGTAGGGGTGATTCCTTCTCAGGTAGCGTTAACGCCAAATTTGGACGAGTTGGATTTAATCTTTAGAGCACCCTTAGCGTTTTTTTTGGAGCCGAGGCATCTCAAGTTTGAGCAGATTGAGTTTTTTGGTGAGACTTACCAAATCCCTTATTTTTGTTATGAGCAGTTTAAGATCTGGGGACTGACTGCATTGATGCTGGTTGATTTGCTGAATATTGGTTTTGATGCAGGTATCAGTTGTGATTGGCCTCAACGAGACCCTGAAATTATTGATAAATTTGTCAGTATGAAGAATAAGTAATCTGAATATTTCACCTGTTTATATAATTCAATTAGGTGAAATATTCAGAGGGAGTTTTGCTTTTCTAGAAAAGGTTACCTTTTCTTCTTGAATGAGACTTTAGCCTGCTTAATAACGTTGTCTTTAATTTGTAGAATTTCTATTAAGTAAGAGTCTACCTTCAAACAAACCTTAGTTTCGGGGATGGTTTCAAGATATTCAGTGATCAAACCATTCAATGTTTTGGGGCCATTGCTAGGTAGATCCCATTTCAATAGTCGGTTGATGTCTCGAATATTAGCTGAGCCATCAATGAGAAAAGAGCCATCAGGCTGTACTTTGATACCCTCGCTATCATCAGACATATCTGTAGTGAATTCACCGACTATCTCTTCGAGAATATCTTCTAGAGTAATTAAACCTTCAACATCACCATATTCATCTACAACAAAGGCAATACGTAGCTTTTCTTTTTGAAAGTTGAATAGCTGAGTGTGTAATGGTGTGTTCTCTAAAATAAAGTAAGGCTCTGCAATTTCCTGTAATAAATCTGCTTTACTTGGCGTGCCAGTCGCTAAAAAGCGAGCTGCATTACGCATATGAAGGACACCAATAATGTTGTTGATATCGTCTTTATAAATAGGTAGGCGAGTATGCTGACAGTCTTGTAGCTGGCTAATGATAGTTTCTATGTCATCGTCAATATCAATACCAATTATTTCTTGGCGAGGCACCATAATGTCATCAACACTAACATTTTCCAGATCCAAAATACCTAATACCATCCCCTTGCGCTTGCGAGGAATAATGCCAGGTGTTTCGTGAACCAACGTACGAAACTCCTCTGTGCTGAGATGATCTTGCTGGTTTTCATTAGGGTTAACCCCAAACAAGCGAAGTAAATTGTTAGTGATACCATTGATAAACCAAACCACAGGATACAATAGTATGAGCAGTGGTCGTAACAGGTAGGCTGCTGGAAATGCAATGCGCTCGGGGTGTAGTGCCGCTAATGTTTTTGGAGTTACTTCTGCAAAAATCAAAATAACTAAAGTTAGTAGGCCTGTGGCGATGGCGATACCTGCATCTCCCCAGACTCTGATGGCAATAATGGTGGCTATTGAAGAGGCTAAGATATTAACAAAGTTATTACCGATTAAAATTATTCCAATCAACCGGTCAGGCCTTTCTAGCAATCGGCTAGCAAGGGTCGCTGCACGATGTTTGCTATTCACTAAGTGACGAAGCCGGTAACGGTTTAAAGCCATCATTCCGGTTTCGGAGCTGGAAAAAAATGCTGAAAGTAAAATGAGTACAAACAGGGCTCCAAATAGGAAACCAAGGGGCACTTCGTTCAAGAATTAACCTCATGTTGCCAAGCGTAATATGCCCACCCGTATAGTTCATAAATAAGTGGTTATGAAAAAACCAGCAGGAACTTAGGTGAGTTTGTTTGTTAAATCAGTTTATCTTCCCTGCAAAACCAGGTCTAGCACAAACTTACTGCCAAAATAAGAAAGCATAAGTAGTGTTGTTCCACTAATTGTCCATTTAATTGCGGTATTGCCACGCCAGCCTAGCTGATGGCGGCCCCATAATAAGGTGGCAAAGACCAGCCAAGCAAATATAGATAAGAATGTTTTATGAGCCAAATGTTGTGCTAGTAAGTCATCAACAAATAAAAAGCCTGTTGCAAGTGACGCGGTAAGCAAAATTAAACCAGCCCAGACAAATTCAAATAACAAACTTTCCATTGTTTGTAGTGGTGGAAATACTTTAAGGATTCCTTTGAGCTGATGGTGCTTGAGTTTATAGTTTTGATAGGCCAGTAAAACAGCTTGAAACGCTGCTATGGTAAGAATACTGTAGGCTAGAATAGAAAACAGAATGTGCCCAAGCATACCAAAGTTGCGCTCAGGTATGAGGGTTTTTGGTGCTTCTTGGGTTACTGCAAAAATGATTGTTAATGCGGCAAGTGGCGCAAGAAAAACTAACAAGCTTTCAACAGGCTTTTTTAATGCACTGAGTAATACAATGTTAATAATCATCCAGGAAATCACGGAACTTACATTATAAAAGCCAAGGTTAATACCATTTGGTTCATGAATAAGCAGATAGAGGGTGATAGCTTGGAATAGGGACGCACTAAAGCCTAGAAATAAAACAAGTGATTTACGGAACTGTTTGTTTTGCTTGATGGCCAGTGCCTGACCTATAGCAGTCGTGCAATAACAGATAATAGCAAACACGCTAATGATGATTATATTCATAACTGTATAAAAGGCTGGGTCATTATGTACTGCAATCGTTCATTCTGCATAAAAGTTTATCCAGGTAAAGGCTTATTTTATTGAATAATTGGAAAATAGCTTAGTTTCCTTTGACATTGCTTGGTTTAATAGGCAGCGGCTATTGAGTTGCGTTATAATCACAGCGGGTTAGCAAGCTGTCTTGATATGGGCTGTTAGGCTGCGAATAGTGACTAAAGTGAGCAGAGTCTTACCGTGCCTTTAGCAGCTTATATCAAGACAGCTTATAGCATTTGTAGTAGATATCTAATACTACAAATGAATGAGCAAAGGTTATTAATAGGGCTGGTTCCATGTTTGAAAACTTAACTGATCGACTCTCGCAAACGCTTCGCAATGTAACAGGTAAAGCAAAGCTCACCGAAGATAATATTCGAGATACATTACGTGAAGTGCGAATGGCCTTGTTAGAGGCTGATGTTGCACTACCTGTAGTAAAAGACTTTGTTGCACGGATTAAAGAGCGAGCGGTTGGCCAAGAGGTGCAAAAAAGCCTGAGTCCAGGCCAGATGTTTGTGAAAATCGTCCAGTCTGAGCTGATTGCCATTATGGGCGAAGCCTGTGACGACTTGAATCTAGCTGCACAGCCTCCAGCGGTTATCTTGATGGCAGGGCTTCAGGGTGCAGGTAAAACGACCTCTGTTGCTAAGCTGGCTAAGTTTCTTACTGAGCGTAAGAAAAAATCTGTGTTAGTGGTAAGTGCCGATGTTTATCGTCCTGCAGCTATCAAACAGCTGGAAACGCTAGCAAATGAAGTTGGAGTGCACTTTTTCCCCAGTCATGTAGAGCAAAACCCTGTTGATATTGCTAATGGCGCGATCAATGAGGCCAAAAATAAGCACTATGATGTGGTGATTGTGGATACCGCAGGTCGTCTCCATATTGATGAGCAAATGATGGAAGAGATCAAGGTCCTGCATAGAGCAGTCAACCCAATCGAAACCCTGTTTGTGGTAGATGCGATGACAGGGCAGGATGCAGCTAACACAGCAAAAGCTTTTAGTGATGCACTGCCTCTCACAGGTGTTATTTTAACTAAAGCTGATGGTGATGCTCGTGGGGGGGCTGCGCTATCTGTTCGCCACATTACTGGTAAACCGATTAAGTTTTTGGGGGTTGGTGAAAAAACAGATGCTTTAGAACCATTCCATCCTGATCGGATTGCTTCTCGTATACTTGGAATGGGAGATGTTCTTTCTTTAATAGAGGAAGCAGAACAAAAGCTTGATAAGCAGAAAGCGGATAAGCTGGCGAAAAAGCTGAAAAAAGGCAAAGGCTTCGACTTAGAAGACTTTCGTGACCAGCTTCAGCAGATGAAGAAAATGGGTGGCATCACCAATATGATGGACAAACTGCCTGGGATGGGGCAGATGTCGCAACTGGCTCAGCAAAAAATTGATGATAAGCCCCTTGTTCAAATGGAAGCGATCATTAGCTCAATGACCCCCTCTGAACGAGCTAATCCAGATATTATTAATGGTTCACGGAAAAAACGGATTGCAATGGGTTCTGGTACCCAGGTTCAGGATATTAACCGTTTGCTTAAACAGCACAAGCAAATGCAAAAAATGATGAAAAAAGTCACCAAAAAAGGCGGCTTGACCAAGTTAATGCGGGGAATGGGAGGCATGAAAGGAATGGGGGGTATGATGCCACCTGGCGGCAAATTCCCTGGGATGTAAGCTATTCTTTTAAAGCAATAACGCATATTCAATGCAAAAGCCTGCTGCAGATTACTTCAGCAGGCTTTTCATTATGGTTGATATTCCGTAGAATATGCGCCCTTCCGAGTAGCGGTTGATCAATTAGCTGGCTACCCGAAAGTAAACACCTGAGCAGCAATGGCTCATTTGTTGTAAATAGAGAACTAGGAAAAGTCTAATGGTAACAATTCGTTTAGCACGTGGTGGCTCTAAAAAGCGCCCGTTCTATCACTTAACTGTGACTGATGCACGTAACTCTCGTGATGGTCGCTTTATTGAGCGAGTAGGTTTTTTTAACCCAGTTGCTCGTGGTCAAGAAGAGCGTTTACGTGTTGATAGTGAGCGTGTTGAGTACTGGTTAAGCAAAGGTGCTCAAACTACTGATCGTGTGGCTAAGTTATTAGCTGAAGCTAGTAAGCAAGCTGGTCAAGCGGCTTAATTTCCCGTGTGAGCAGTTTGAGGTGGTTATGGCAGTAACGGGTAATATCAACCAAAACGACTTGTTGGCACTGGGGCGTATTTCTTCAGTGTACGGTGTGCGTGGCTGGGTTAAGGTTTACTCTTATACTGACCCGATGGATAACATTTTTGGTTATTCACGTTGGCTCCTCAAACAAAAAGGGCAGCTCCAAGAGATTGCAGTTGTTCAAGGCAAAAAGCATGGTAAAGGCCTGGTTGCACACTTAGAAGGGTGTGATGATAGGGAGGTGGCACAGCAATATTGTGGTGCAGAAGTGTTCATTCGTAAAGATCAACTGCCTAGCTTAGTTGAGGGCGAGTATTACTGGCATCAACTGGAAGGTTTGCGGGTTATTGCAATTGCTACAGATGAGTATCAACAAACAGACCTTGGTCGAGTCACTAGACTAATGGCCACAGGTGCAAATGATGTTTTAGTAGTGAAGGGCGACAAACAAAGCGTTGATCAACGTGAACGACTGATTCCTTTCTTACCCGATCAGGTGATTGAGTCGATCTGTTTAGAAGCAGGTGAAATACGGATCGATTGGGATCCGGAGTTTTAAATAGTGTGGTTTGGGGTTGTTTCCCTCTTCCCTGAGATGTTCAATGCCATTACTGAGTATGGCGTAACAGGAAGAGCGGTAAAACAAGGTTTACTTGAGGTGGCATTTTGGAATCCAAGAAGCTTTACTCATGATAAACACCAAACAGTGGATGACCGACCTTATGGCGGTGGTCCCGGCATGTTGATGAAAGTTCAACCTCTGCGTGATGCCATCTATGCAGCAAAGCAGGCTGCTGGAACTGAGGCTAAGGTGATTTACATGTCCCCTCAGGGACGCCAACTAACCCAACAAGGGGTTATGGAGTTGGCACAAAATGACAAACTCATCATAGTCGCAGGGCGATATGAAGGTATTGATGAGCGCATAGTCGAAACCGAAATTGATGAAGAATGGTCGGTGGGTGACTATGTCTTAAGTGGTGGTGAAATTGCTGCCATGACGCTAATTGATGCGGTCTCACGCTTTGTCCCGGGCACTCTAGGTCACAAGAATTCCGCTTTGGAAGACTCTTTTGCAGAAGGTTTACTTGATTGTCCTCATTTTACTCGGCCAGAACAGGTGGCAGGGTTGCAGGTTCCACCAGTATTACTGAGTGGCAACCATGAAATGATAAGGCAATGGCGACTGAAACAGTCGTTGGGAAGAACCTGGTTAAGACGTCCTGATTTATTAGCAAAACATCAACTTGATGATGAGCAACAGGCGTTACTTGCTGAGTTTCAGCAGGAATATCAGGCTAACCAAACGCAATAAGGTCTGTAGCCAGCGGAAAGTGTTTGTATCTAGGAGCAAACAAGAGATGAGCAAAAACAAGATTATTCAGCAAATTGAAAATGAGCAAATGAACAAAGAAATCCCTGCCTTTGGGCCAGGTGATACAGTCATTGTTCAGGTAAAAGTAAAAGAAGGTAACCGTGAGCGTTTACAGGCCTTTGAAGGGGTTGTGATTGGTAAGCGTAATCGTGGTCTGAACTCTTCTTTCACTGTTCGTAAAATTTCCAATGGGGTAGGAGTTGAGCGTGCGTTTCAAACTTATAGCCCGTTGGTAGACAGCATTACCGTTAAGCGTCGTGGTGATGTACGTAAAGCGAAGCTTTACTACTTGCGTGAGCGCTCTGGTAAAGCAGCAAGAATTAAAGAAAAACTTTCCTAGTTCCAATAAAAAAAGCAGCATTAGCTGCTTTTTTTATGTCTTTTATAAATAAGCTTGTTTTACCCAGTTGTAAGTATCTACTCTTTTGCTTGTGACACTTTTTAAGTATTTTAAATGTAAAGTGTGTCTTTTTTCTTGTCTGTTACAGGTTCTTTGATAAAATACGACACTTGTAACCACTAATTTTATCGATTATACCATTTGCTTAGTGCTTTGGGACTCTTGCTGCTATTGCGTGGTATAAGAAGACAAGGATGCTTATGAAACACTTACCGTTAAAGTGTATTATCTGTTTTATCACTTTGCTTTTTTCTTCTTTAAGCTTTGCTGGACAGCCTGTTAAGTTGGTTAAGGCGATGAGTTCGGGTTATAGCTTTTATGGTACTCGCTCTGAACATCAATTTTTTGAGATTTTGGTTGAGCGTAATCTCAAGGCTGAAACAGTTTGGCTGCGTTTGATTAATAATGAGGGCGAATGGCAAGACTTGCCTGCGAAAAAAATCGCAGTTATTGATGGACATCTAGAGCGCTGGCAATTGAGTTATCAGTCTTGTATGAGGGGTACGGTGCGTTGTAGCAGTAATTATCAACAGCCAAGTATCAACTTTATTAAGTTTGCTGTTTATGCAAACACTGCAACAGGGCAATATTGGGACAATAATAAAAGTAAAGATTATTGGCTAGCTAAAGGTGCTGGTTGGTTTTTGGCCGAAGATGTCAATGTTGCTGTAAATAATACTTTTTCTGGCTCCTTATATAAAGAGCAAAAGAGCTTTTATCCGCAGGTGTTGGTGAGAAATATTGCACATGCTAAGCAAGTACAAGTGATTTATAGTTTTGATAGCTGGCTAACAAGCCATACCATTGAAGCTAAGTATCAAGCCTATCAAATTATAGGACCAAAAGGAGGCTTGGTTAAGAACCCAAGTAAATATGGAGTAGAAAGCTGGGGAGGCTCAATACCTGTAGCTAAGGAAAACCAACTGGCATACTTTGTAAGGTATAAAGTGGATGGTCATTGGTATACAGATAATAACTTAGGACAGAATTATCGGGTTACTCGAAAGCAATAAGTAAAACTCTATATTGGTTCACCATGATTAAGTAGAAGCCCGTAATAAATGGGCTTCAAGTAAAATAATAGGACTCAATTTTTTTCCAAAGCGTTTGATAAGCAATTGCTCCAGACTTTTTAGGTGCAAAAGCAGCCACAGGTTTCTGGTGAATACCCATGTTTTCAATTTCCGCACAAAAAGGGATAGATTGGCTAATAATGCTATTAAAGCGAGTTTTTATCCTAGCTTCAGACTGTTGGTGTAGTTTTTTGGATGCTTGAGCCATAGAAAAGAAAGGGTGAATTTTACTTTTATCTAATGATTTTTCCTGGAAAAAATTGACTAGCTGATTTAGGGTGCGCTCAGATAAAGTCGTGGGGATAACAGGGACCATAATAATGTCTGCAGTATGAAATACATTTTCAGATAATAGACTGATGCTGGGTGGACAGTCGAGAAAAATGACATCATAGTACTTCTTTAAAGGTTTTAATAATTTTGCTATTTGTTTTTGTGGTGACTTTTTAAATGCACCTAGTTTGATATCAAAGTGTCGATAGGATAGTTTGGCAGGCAAAATGTCCAGTAATGGATAGTCCGAAGCTTTGATATGTTGAAATAGTTTATAAGACTGGCTGAAAAACCATTTGCTTTTTTGTTTTTTTGATGCACTTACTCGAAAATAAAAAGAAGACGCACCTTGAGGATCTAAATCGCATAGCAGTGTTTGATAGCCAGCCTGGCTAGCTTCATAGGCTAAGTTGACTGCCGCAGCTGTTTTGCCTACGCCTCCTTTAATACTGTAAACCGCTATTATCTTCATTGTTGACTGACCTTTTGAAAGAGCTGATTAAACTTGTTATGAGTGGGAAATGAACAGAAATCATTGAGTTGACTGATTATCTCTGCTTTTAAGGACGTTTGCTGTCGACGCATGACACTAACTAGCCCGCCAATGGCAGCTGCTTCAAGTGAGTCGATATTATTGCCATCTAAATAAGATAAAAGTTTTTCTTGTTGAACGGATAAATCATTGAAGTGACCCAGTTTGTCTTGGAGCTTTTTTAAACTACTAACAGCTTGTTTATTGGTGGTTGTGTCCATTAAGTCAGCAAAGAGTTCTAGTAAGTAGCGGAGCTTTTTGCATTCTAGCCGTAAGTCATGGAATGCTTCATCATCTGTTGTGGCTGTTAATAAGCTACCATTATGGCAAATCAGTTGATACTTATTGTGGATTTCTTGTGTCGCTATTTTGGTGATGGGCTTATGACTATTCTTGGTTTTTGCTGCTTTTTTGCAGGCTTTTAGTATGTTTTTAATTGTAGTTAGCGTGTCTTGATAGGTTTTACTTTGTAGGTGTTGAACAATGCTTTTACATTCAGTTTTACGTAAATCAGCAAAGGTTTGAAATAATTTATCTAATCCTGGTTGTAGTTGAATGGGTAGTTGAGCTTTTAGCTCATCTTTAGCAAGCAAGTATACATCCAGGTCTCTTAATAAATTAGTTTTTTGAGCAAGCTCCTTGAGTTGTTGTTTTAACTGTTTGGTTTCAGTTTTGGGAAATACCTGCCTGATTAAACTTAGTAAGGAGCGGATTTTACGGATGGCTACTCGGTAGTCATGTAGATACTCAGTATCTATATCATTAATTACACCTTGTTCATTTTGCTGGGCAAGCGCCAGCATGGTATTAACCATATTAAGTACTACTTCGCGAGTAGGCGTTTCTGGTTGGATAGTGAAATGCGGCTTGATGCTGTAAGGCTGAGGGGTGAATTTATTCTTATCCCAATAATCAATGAGGGGTGGTTCTGCAATAGTTGTGAAGTGTTGTTCTAAAAACTGAGTAAACTGTTGAGCCTCTTCATTAAAGCCTCTTAACGGTTGCAACTCTAAATACTCTATATTTGTAGTGCTGTTACGCTGGTCTGATAAAATATAGATAATTGCTTTACAAACCATTTTTTGGTCTGAGTTAATCATTTTGATGGTATGGCTGTCACAGGTTAAGGTAGCCATTTGTTGCAAAGCTCTAAGCTTAACAAGAGGTTTTACTTTATTTTTCAGTATGCCACTGGGTAGCTGGCTTATCTCCAGCGGCTGACTATGGCCGTTAAGGTTGTTTACAGTGCAGCTTGCAATTAAGCTTTCGTAGGCAAAACAGCCTTTTGGAGCAAGAATGAGTTGGCTGTCGCTTTGGTACAGCATTGTATTGTCAAACCAAAGGGGCCAACCAAAAGCGTCATACAAAGAGATTGATTGAGTTGTCTGAGAGTGACAAACATTTGGAAATTGCTTCTTTATTAAGCGTACGGCAGATTGCGGGTTTTTTCGGCTAGGTAACTGCCAATAAGATACGACAGGTTTAGCCAACGACTGGGCTAAGAGTGTCATGGTTTACTCCTCTTCCGTGACTTCATCTAGCTGCTCCATATTTCTTATGAAGAGCTATAGTTTATCTTTGAGCCACCCCACTTGGTTGTGTTGCAAAAGCTCAATATAGTTTTCTAGAGCTTTTACTTTGTTTCTATAGGTAGAGCGCAGCTATTTATTTTGCAGGTTTTGGTCAAGAAAATCCAATAGCATTTGGCGGTGTTGGTTATAGCTAAAAGTGGCAATATGGGGGCCTTTGGTTGTAATTAATCGACAGTTGTCTGGGCAGGACTCTACTAAGCGCTTTCCATGATAATAAGGAATTACTTCATCATCTTGACTGTGAAAAACTAGGATGGGAGGCGAGTGGGTGATTTTAGTCAATTGGTTAATAGGTTCATACTCGTCGGGTATCAGGCGTGAAAGTGGATATTGTAAAGCCCAAGTTAACCAGTTTGCGCTTAATACATCCTGAGCAATAGTGCGAAAGCCAGTAAAAGGTGCATCAATAATAATTGCATTAAATTGAGTGTTGCTGGTAGCAGCATGATTAATAGCTAAAGCAGCACCAAGGCTTTGCCCCATTAAAAAATAAGGAGAAGAAGTATGCTGTTGGAGCCACTGACTGGCAGCAGCCACATCTTCAAGTACCTCTGGCATAATTGGGCTGCCTGTCGACTTACCATAACCACGGTAATCTAGCATAAAAAGTTGATAGTTGTGCTCAACTAGCCAGGCAACGCTATGAATATGGGTACTGATGTTTTGAGCATTACCATGTAAAAATAAAATAGTAGCCTTGGGTGTATCTTTTGGTTTGAGCAGCCAGTTTTTGAGAGTATTGCCTGGCGAAGGCTGTAAAGTGATGGTTTCGTACTCAATGCCTAATTGAGCAGGAGTAAGTCGATAATGGCTATCAGGATAAAAAAACTGTCGGGTTAACCAGTAATTAGCAGGCATAGCAGAGGGTAAAATGAATAGTATTATTAAGCACAGGGTAATGGGCGATAAGAGAAACCGCAAAATACGACGTTTGTTGATTAGCTGTTGGTTCATAACTTTAAATTTATTGAAACCCAAACCTTAAAAGTGTTTATTAATACGGCAGTTAATCAAGTTTATATGTGATGGCAAGAATGGCAACAATACAAGCAGACCAGTTAATTAATCAGTTTCTAGATCACTTATGGTTAGAAAGAGGGACTAGCCAAAATACCTTAACTGCTTATCGGAGTGACTTGTCTGGGTTTGTAAGCTGGCTTGAGTCTAAGCAGCTGCTATTAGCAACGTCTGATCATATTCAGGCCTACCTTCAGCACCGGTTGCATGCGGGCTACAATAAACGTTCTCAAGCTCGTTGTTTATCTGTGTTGCGTCGCTTTTATCGGTATCTATTATTGCAGCAGTTACGAGAGGATGACCCAACCCAACATATTGCAATGCCAAAACTGGGCCGTTATTTACCGAAGTCGTTGTCTGAAGAACAGGTTGAAGCATTGCTCGAAGCCCCGGATTTGTCGACTTTAGTAGGGCAGCGAGACAAAGCTATGTTAGAGCTTTTATATAGTAGTGGGCTTCGGGTATCGGAGCTGGTGGGGTTAACCGTACATCAGTTAAGTCTTAATCGTGGAGCTTTGCGAGTGGTTGGTAAGGGCAAAAAAGAGCGGTTGATTCCAGTAGGAGAAGAAGCACAAGATTGGCTTGAAAGTTATCTAGCAAATGGCCGGTCCCACTTAGTGGGAAGTGCTAGCTGTGAAGTACTGTTTCCTTCGACGCGTGGTACTGCAATGACCAGACAAACGTTCTGGTACCGAGTAAAAAAATATACAGTATTGGCAGGAATTACCATTGAAGTTTCTCCACATACGCTACGTCATGCCTTTGCTACGCATTTACTCAATCATGGCGCAAACCTAAGGGCAGTACAGATGATGCTTGGGCACAGTGATTTGTCTACTACGCAAATTTATACTTATGTTGCGCAGCATCGATTGCAACAGCTTTATAAAGAACACCACCCAAGAGCCTAGGGCCTGTTAAACTATTTGAACCGTCACTGTTGTGACTGTAAAAGCGCTAATCTAGGCGCGAAGCGAGAAGTTTAGTTATTCTAAATGAACAGTGAGCAACAACGAGTAGCACTTTTACAGCCACAACCCTTTGGGCCGAGACTATTTTTCCGCCCAGCTGTGTTACAAGTCGTTTATGTAGAATGGCTACACGGCATTCCTTGTGCTTTGCTGGACAAAAAAATAGTTTCCGGCAGTGGTGATTCAAATAGTGTTAACAGGCCCTAGTATTGCTACCAATGAATCAGGCTGTAGTTCTTACCCAAATCATTGCTTTGGCGACATTTTCTTTGATGAAAGTGCAATTTAATCAAGTAATCAATCTGTTATAATTGCTCGCGTGTAGGAGGGAACCTTTTGCTTTATTTTCTCTCTCTAGTGCAGGTGGATTTTAAAACACAACGAGGATTTGTATGACTCCCTTTCGTAAATTAGCCCTTGGAGCAACAATTGCTTTAGTGGCAAGCTCAGCGATAGCGGCTTCTCCTGAGGAAGCGATTAAAGCCAAGTTAAGTAAGCTGGGTGGTAAAGTGACAATAGACCGAATTACTGAAACGCCAGTGAAAGGGGTCTACGAAGTACAGTTTTCTGGTGGCCAGCTAGTTTACTCAAGTGCTGATGGTGGCTATCTGTTTCGTGGCGATCTGTTAAAGATTGACGGCAATAAATGGACAAACTTAACTGAGCAGGCTCGAAGCAAGGCGCTAGCCAAGGTAATTGATGGTGTACCAAAAGAGAAGATGGTAGTTTTTTCTCCAGAGGGTAAGGCCAAGTCTCATGTCACTGTATTCACGGATGTCGACTGTGGCTACTGTCGTAAGCTGCATACCGAAGTGCCAGAGCTTAACAAAATGGGCATAGAAGTCCGTTATTTAGCGTTTCCTCGTGGTGGTAAACAATCCCCAGCCTATTCAATAATGGAAAATGTCTGGTGTGCTAAGGATCCTAAGGATGCCATGACCAAAGCGAAAAAAGGCCAAAAAGTAGCAGGTAAAAAGTGCGATAACCCTGTCGAAGAGCAATATAAGCTGGGCTTACAGGTTGGTGTAAGCGGTACACCTGCCTTAGTTTTGGCTGATGGACGTTTGATTCCAGGTTATCAGCCAGCTGAAAACTTAGCTAAGTTGTTAGGCGTTAAAAATAAGTGATATAAGTTATCCGACATTTGTATGATTTGATGTCAGCCATAACTTTCTAGTGTCGGTATAGTGCTATGTGTATTATATCGACGGCCTATGTATTCTATTTGCTTTTGCCCCTCTAATTAGCATTCTCATGCTAACTATTCCAGTTATGTTGTTTGCATAGTAATAATTGTTCTGCAATTCCTGCTCCACACATTGATTAATGGCGCTATAATAACCGGCTTGATATAAGAGGTTGGGGTTGCTCTTAAATACCTAATCTGATGATGGCTAAGTCAACTGGGGGTCTATTTTGAAGCCCGTAAAAGTAGGAATATGTGGGTTAGGTACCGTGGGTAGCGGTACATTCAATGTGTTACAACGCAATGCGGAAGAAATTGCGCGTCGCCTTGGTCGAGCGCTTGTAATTGAGCAGGTGGGAGCAAGACGGGATAATCCTGCTTGTAATCTTTCGTCCATCAATATAACTCGTGATATTTTTGAGGTTGCCAAGAACCCTGCCATAGATATTGTGGTTGAGTTAATTGGGGGGTATGACACCGCAAAAGAGCTGGTATTAACGGCTATTCAACATAGTAAACATGTGGTAACAGCTAATAAGGCGTTGATAGCTGAGCATGGTAATGAAATCTTTGCAGCTGCAGCAGAAAAGGGAGTTATTGTCGCATATGAGGCTGCGGTAGCGGGTGGAATTCCTGTAATTAAGGCCATTCGTGAAGGGCTAGCAGCTAATCGGATTAATACCATTGCTGGCATTATCAATGGTACAGGTAACTTTATTCTGACTGCTATGGCAAAGGAAAAGCGAGAGTTTGCAGATGTTTTGGCTGAAGCCCAAGCGTTAGGCTATGCAGAAGCTGACCCGACATTTGATGTAGAAGGTATTGACGCTGCACATAAGTTAACTATTTTGGCATCCATTGCATTTGGTGTTCCACTTCAGTTTAAGGCGGCTTATACCGAAGGCATTAGCCAGATTACTCCAGAAGATTTAGCTCATGCCAAGGAGCTTGGTTATCAAATCAAACATCTGGGAATTGCCAGACGCAAGTCAGATGGTATTGAGCTAAGAGTACACCCAACGTTGATTCCTGATACAAAGTTAATTGCCAAAGTTGATGGGGTAATGAATGCGGTGATGGTCGATGCCGATGCCGTTGGGCCAACTATGTATTATGGTCCCGGTGCTGGTGCAGAGCCTACCGCTTCTGCTGTAGTAGCAGATATTGTCGATGTGGCTCGCTCAATCGATTCAGTATCTTCGGTAGTTGCCCCTTTAGCATTTCATCCAGAAGCAATTGATGACACTAAAATTCTTGATATTGAAGAAGTGGAGTCTGCTTACTACTTAAGAATGCAGGCAGCAGACCACCCAGGTGTGATGGCAAACATTACCCGTATTCTTAGTGATTTAAATATTAATATTGAAGCGATTAATCAAAAAGAAGTGCCTGAAGGTGAGCAGTTTGCCGATATCTTTATGCTAACCAGAGAAGTACGAGAAAAAGACATGAAGGCAGCAATTGACTCTATTCAAGCACTAGCTGATGTGTCGGGTGAGGTCGTTACTATTCGGATGGATCACCTAAATCATTGATAAGCGATTAATAAAAGACTATACCTTTCAAGAAAATCTGATCTAAAAGGTATAGTGTAAGCAACAAACTAATTAAGTAAAATTCCATAATAGGTAATACTGTGAAGTATATAAGTACCCGTGGGCAGGCGCCTGCGTTGAACTTTGAGGATGTCTTACTGGCGGGACTAGCTAGTGATGGTGGTCTGTATGTGCCGGAAACCTTGCCTAAATTTTTACCTGAGCAAATAGCAGAGTGGGCAAGTTTAAATTATGCGGAACTTGCTGAACAAGTTATTACCCCTTTTGTTGCCGATAGCATTCCTACTCAAGATTTACACAAGATTATTCAAGACACTTATGCCAGTTTTAGTCATACGGCGATAGCCCCTATGCAACAATTGGCGGCTAATGAGTGGGTGATGGAGTTATTTCATGGTCCTACTTTGGCGTTTAAAGATTTTGCTCTGCAATTATTGGGTCGACTACTAGATTACGTGCTTGCTAAGCGTGATGAGCGAGCAGTGATTGTTGGTGCTACGTCTGGAGATACAGGCTCTGCTGCAATTGAAGGATGCCGCCCTTGTGAAAATGTCGATATTTTTATTATGCATCCTCATAATCGTGTGTCAGAAGTTCAGCGCCGGCAAATGACCACAGTTATTAGCGATAATGTTTTTAATTTGGCTATTGACGGTAATTTTGACGACTGCCAGGCCATGGTTAAAACCTGTTTTGCTAACCAAAACTTTTTGCAAAACAAAGCGCGCTTGGTTGCAGTGAACTCGATTAACTGGGCCAGAATTATGGCGCAAGTGGTGTACTATTTTTATGCTGCAATTCATTTAGGAGCCCCACATCGTAGTGTTAGTTTTTCTGTGCCAACTGGCAACTTTGGTGATATTTTCGCAGGCTATATTGCCAGACAGATGGGCTTACCAATTAATCAGCTAGTCGTGGCCACTAACCGCAATGATATATTGCACCGGTTTATCAGTGGTAATCAGTATGCTAAAGAGCAGCTGCATCCAACCTTATCGCCTAGTATGGATATTATGATTTCCAGCAATTTTGAACGTTTACTGTTTGATTTGCATGGTCGTGATGGGCAAGCAATTGCAACTCTAATGGAGCAGTTTAACGTACAAGGCACTATGAGTATTGAGCCTTACCGCTGGGAACAAGCACAACAGTTGTTCAGTAGTTGCCGGGTATCAGATGAAGAGACAGTTGCTACCATTAAACAGGTTTATGCTGAAACAGGTTACTTACTAGATCCTCATACCGCAATAGGCGTAAAAGCAGCTCGACGTTGTCGAAATAGCCAAGTCAACCCAATGATAACGTTGGCAACGGCACATCCAGTGAAATTTCCTGATGCTATTGTTCAAGCTGGTTTGGCTAGCCCTGAGCTACCTCATCACTTAACCGATTTATTTGAGCGGCAAGAACACTATCAGGTGCTGGAAAATAAACTGACAGATGTACAGCAGTATATCCAAACTCACGGGCGTTTTTTTAAATAAAAAATAGATGAGCTTATACCCTTCGAGAATGATTGAGCTCTACGCTTTGGGTATATAAACTATATTTATTTAAGGAGACCGCTAAAATGTTTATTTTTAGCGGTCTCCTTAAGAGATAGGTATTTACCTTTCTCAAGTAAAAAAATACAGCTCATATTCTTCAAGCAATTGTTAGTCAGACACCTTTATAGAAAGCCTCTATGCAAAAACGCATAACCCAACGCTCTTTTGACCTTAGCCAATGCCAGTTTTCTGATTCTCTCTCCCCTGTTTTGCAACGTATTTATGCGGCGCGAGGAGTCAGTGAAGAAAAACAACTGAATCATTCTCTGCAAGCTCTCTTATCATTTACTTCATTTAAAGGAATTGAGCGTGCTGTTGAGATAATTGCAGAGGCTATTGAGGCTCAACAACAAATTTTGATTGTAGGTGACTTTGATGCTGACGGAGCAACCAGTAGTGCTTTGGCTGTGTTAGCACTGAATGCATTGGGTGCAGAAAAAGTTAACTATTTAGTACCGAACCGGTTTGAGTATGGCTATGGCTTATCGCCAGAAATTGTTGTAGAAGCACTGAAGTATCAGCCTGAATTAATCATTACAGTTGATAATGGGATCTCCAGTATTGCCGGGGTAGAATTCGCAAAAGAGCAAGGAATTAAGGTGGTAGTCACTGACCACCATTTAGCGGGTGCTGAACTGCCCCAAGCTGATGCTATTGTAAATCCCAATCAGCCTGGATGTGATTTTCCCAGTCGTAATCCTGCTGGGGTTGGTGTGATTTTTTATGTGATGGTAGCGCTCAGACAGCACCTTCGTGAGCGGGGTTGGTTTGCTAATCGACTAGAACCCAATATGGCAAATTTTCTGGATATTGTGGCACTAGGAACGGTCGCTGATGTGGTACCGCTGGATGACAATAATCGAATACTGGTTCAGCAGGGGTTGAAACGGATTCGTGCAGGAAAAGCCAGGCCAGGTATTTTAGCGCTTATCGAAGTGGCTGGACGGCACCGGGAACAACTGGTTGCAACCGATCTGGGTTTTGCCGTTGGGCCAAGACTAAATGCGGCTGGGCGTTTGGATGATATGTCCCTGGGTATTGAGTGCCTGTTAACAAATGATCATCAGCGAGCAAGGGAAATTGCTTTTCAACTGGATGAATTAAATCGTGATCGCAAGCAAATCGAGTCTGATATGCAGCAACAGGCGTTAACTGAATTACAGCGGTTACAACTGGATCAAGAGGAGCAGCTGCCAACGGGTATTTGCTTATTTGATGCTGCCTGGCATCAAGGTGTTATTGGCATTTTAGCTGCCCGAATTAAAGAGCGAACCCATCGCCCTGTGATTGCTTTTGCGGAAGGGGATAATGGTGAAATTAAAGGTTCTGCACGATCTATCCCTGGTTTTCATATCCGCGATGCATTGGATATTGTGGATAAAAAATACCCTGAATTGATCATTAAGTTTGGCGGTCATGCAATGGCGGCAGGTCTTAGTATCAAACATGAAAACTTTGCTGCTTTTAGTCAGGCCTTTCAGGAGGTTGCTGCCAGCCAGTTGACTAAAGAGCAGCTCGAAGCGGAAGTGTTAACTGATGGTGAGTTAGGCTGTCATGAAATTAATTTGTATCTGGCATCTCTGATTAGAGAAGCTGGGCCTTGGGGGCAGCATTTTCCTGAGCCGGTTTTTCAAGGGAATTTTCAAGTTATTCAGCAGCGTATAGTGGGCGAGAAGCACTTAAAATTATTAGTAAAACACCTTAGTGGAGAGCTATTCGTTGATGCTATTGCTTTTAATATCGATTTAGCTGTGTGGCCTGATCAGTCTATTGCCCAAGTAAAATTAGCCTATAGGCTTGATGTGAACTACTTTCGAGGCAAGCAGAATTTACAGCTGATGGTTGAGTATATTGAGCCTGTAAAGCCTTCATTAACTAACTAGGCTTAAACGCCAGCAGGCACTAATTCTCCATTTCTAAATGACTGGCATTCAGTTAAAATGCCAGTTTTTTTACGCAAGATTTTTTTGGAAACTATTCTCAATGCAAGAAATTAATCCAATCCTGCAAACGATTGATGATTTAAAGCGCCGTACTGAGGTGCTGAGGGGGTATCTTTGACTATGCTGGCAAGCAGGAGCGGCTAGTCGAAGTTGAACGTGAGCTTGAAGACCCTAGTGTCTGGAATGAACCTGAGCGGGCGCAGGCACTAGGTAAAGAAAGGTCTCAGTTAGAGTCAGTCGTCGGCACAATTGATAAACTCTCTCAAGGTGTTGATGATGCTAAAGAGTTACTGGATATGGCGATTGATGAAAATGATCCTGACTCAGTAACAGAAGTAGAGGCTGAGCTAAGTGAGATGTCGAGCTTACTTGGCCAGCTTGAGTTCCGGCGAATGTTTTCTGGCCAGATGGACCCCAATAATGCCTACCTGGATATTCAGGCAGGATCTGGTGGAACGGAAGCCCAGGACTGGGCCAATATGTTACTACGGATGTATTTGCGTTGGGGTGAGCAAAAAGGCTTTAAAACTGACTTGATTGAAGTATCTGCCGGTGATGTGGCTGGGATTAAAAGTGCCACCATCCAGTTTTCGGGTGATTATGCATTTGGCTGGCTTAGAACTGAAACTGGCGTACATCGATTAGTGAGAAAGTCACCTTTTGATTCTGGTAATCGTCGACATACCTCATTTGCCTCCGTCTTTGTTTCCCCTGAAATTGACGAAGATATTGAAGTAGATATTAATCCGGCTGATTTGCGGATTGATACCTATCGCTCCAGTGGGGCTGGTGGTCAGCACGTTAATACGACAGATTCAGCCATCAGGATTACTCACTTACCTTCGGGCATTGTTGTTCAGTGTCAAAACCAGCGCTCGCAGCATCAAAACAAAGATAAAGCCATGCAACAGTTAAAAGCTAAGTTGTATGAGCAAGAAATGCAGAAGCGTACGGCAGAGCAGCAGGCATTAGAAGACAGTAAATCTGATATTGGTTGGGGCAGTCAAATTCGCTCCTATGTGCTGGACTCATCCAGAATTAAAGACTTACGAACTGGGGTGGAAACCTCAAATTGTAATGCTGTATTAGATGGTGACCTTGATAAATTTATTGAGGCAAGCTTAAAGAAAGGTTTGTGATTTTACCCATTAAAGCAGTAGTGGGTATAGCAGGCGTTAACAGCCAATGAAAATCGTCTTGAGCGATTAAAGTAAGTAATGTAATAACAGGTAACCCGTATGACTGAAGATACTCAGAATGCAGTTGAGCAACAGGATGAAAATAAGCTGATTGCATTGCGCCGGGAAAAGTTAGCAGCTATTCGGGAGGAGCGTAATGCTTTCCCCAATAGTTTTCGGCGCGATAGCTTAGCCGGAGATTTACAAGCTAAATACAAGGATAAATCGAAGGAAGAGCTGGCTGAAGCAGGCATTCGGGTAAAAATCGCTGGTCGTATTATGCTGAACCGGGGTGCTTTTATGGTTATCCAGGATACCAGTGACCGGATTCAGGTATATGTTAATCGTAAAGTGTTGGCTAAAGATGTACTAACCGATATTAAAACCTGGGATTTAGGGGATATTATTGGTGCTGAAGGCACTTTGCAGCGCTCTGGTAAAGGTGACCTTTATGTGGATATGGAGTCGGTGCAATTATTGACCAAAGCACTGCGTCCGCTGCCAGATAAGCATAAAGGTCTGGAAGATACTGAAATGCGCTACCGCCAGCGTTACGTCGACTTAATTGTCAATGACGAATCACGTCAGGTATTTACAGTTAGAACCCAAATTGTGGCAGCGATCCGCCAATATTTAAATAATCAGGCATTTATGGAAGTGGAAACACCAATGCTACAAGTGATTCCCGGTGGTGCAGCAGCAAAACCATTTATTACGCACCATAATAGCCTGGATATTGATATGTATTTACGTATTGCGCCAGAGTTATACCTCAAGCGTCTTGTAGTAGGTGGTTTTGAGCGGGTTTATGAAATAAATCGGAACTTCCGTAATGAAGGCTTATCAACCCGCCATAACCCGGAATTTACGATGCTGGAGTTTTACCAGGCTTATGCAGATTACCATGACTTAATGGACTTAACAGAAGACATGTTGCGTACAGTTACTCAGCAAGTGCTTGGTAACACAGAAGTGACTTATCAAGGGAGTACTTATGATTTTGCTAAGCCATTTCAGCGGATGACGGTATTTGATTCTATTTTGCACTTTAATGCAGAATTAACAGCCAGCGATATTGATAATCTTGAGTCTGCTCGTAAAGTGGCTGAAAAACTGGATATCCCATTAAAAGACAGTTATGGCCTGGGTAAAGTACAGATAGAAATTTTTGAAAAAACCGTTGAGCATCGTTTAGATCAGCCGACATTTATTACTGAATACCCAACGGAAGTTTCTCCATTAGCCCGTCGCAATGATGACAACCCGTTTGTGACTGATCGGTTTGAGTTTTTTGTGGGCGGTCGAGAAATCGCCAATGGTTTTTCTGAGTTAAATGATCCAGAAGACCAGGCTGAGCGTTTCCAGCAGCAAGTAGCTGAAAAAGAAGCAGGTGATGATGAAGCCATGCACTATGATGCCGATTACATCAATGCACTGGAATATGGCTTACCGCCTACTGCAGGAGAGGGTATTGGCATCGATCGTTTAGTTATGCTATTTACCAACTCTGCTTCTATTCGTGATGTGCTACTTTTTCCCCACATGAGACCTCAAACTGAAATTTGACGCATTTGACCATTGAGTTGTGGCTCAATGGTCAGTTATCCTTACACTGTCGCCTTAATAATTATTATTAAGGTGCTTTCAACGTTAAAAGCACTTTTACTCAGTTCTGACTGTAGTCACTCATTCAGTAGTCTTTTTAATAAGGCTTATGTTTGTCTGATGATTAGCTTGTTATTCGACTTTTACTGGTTTGAGTTTTTATCAGTTCAAGGCTTTAAGTGCTTTTAAAGTCAAAGCATATTTTATAAACAAAACTAAAAATCGCTCATCCGGTTTATTGATAGTTAGTAAGTACTGCCATATCAATAACAAGCCGTTTTCTTGAGCAGTAAAAAAGTACAGTGACGGGATCTTACTAATCATGTCTGAATTAAGGGAGCAGCTAGCGCAAACCATTCCTTACCAAGGTCGTAAAGCCAGTCGTGTAGGGAGTGAGCAAAGACGCCGAGCTATTTTAGAAGCAGCACTTAATATTGTAATCAAGGAAGGGGTACGTGGCGTTCGCCACCGAGCAATTGCTAAAGCCGCTAACGTACCATTATCAGCAACGACTTACTATTTTAAGGATATAAATGATTTAATTAGTGACACCTTTTCTTACTTTGTTGAGCTAGGAAATGCCAGACTAAGTAATTTTTGGATTGAAGCTGAAATAGCTATTAGACAACAGTTGTCGCAATCAGAGTCAGTAGATACTACTAAGCGTCGGTTGCTTAAGCATTTTACTGAGTTAGCCGTAAGCTATATTGAACAGCAAGTGACTGATCGTCGTGATGAGTTGATTGCTGAACAGGCTTTTTTACTAGAAGCACTGAGATCTTCTCACTTACGACAGTTAGTGCATGTGCATCATCAAAATCTGTTAAAGGATCTAACTCGCTTTTATCAGCTGCTAGGCACAACTAAGCCCGAGCTGGATGCCGTATTGACTAAGGCTGTAGTGGTTGAAGCTGAGTATTATTGTTTGCTTGATCCAAGCCGCTATGGCCGTGAATATATACGAGCATTTTTACAGCGACATATTCAGTTGGTTCTACAAATCCCTGATGATGAGGAGGTTGTAAACTAATCAGCATCTATCTTGCCCAAGTATTTCTTCAGATAGCAAGGGATAAGAGTATTCGGCGAAATATTTGGGCTAGTTAACCTTGTGCCATATAAAACGGAGTTTGGTTGCAAGGTAGATACTTTTTAGGGGATTTTTCTTCAAGCGCTGCTTTATTAAAGCAAGCATCTTAGGCATAGCTACTATTTAAAGCCTATTAAAGTTAAAGCCAACTAAAGATAGTGACAACAATGGCTGCGAGTGTAAGAATCTACTGACTTAAATTAAGGTAGGCTTTGAGGATATTATGAAGAATCAACCCGTCATGCTAATAGTCGTTGCAGTGGTTAGTGTGACAATAACCGTATTTGTGTTGCACTGGTATGGCTATCTTCGGCATTCTACTGAACAAGACTCTGTGTATTTGGCAGAGTTTAATCTGATTAAAAATATTCCAGGACAAGAGCAGTTCCTTTCTCATAAACCAGCTCCTTTTTTAGCCTATTGTGCAGGCGGGTATTTAGTCATGAGCCACCAGAAAAGGCCAGGTGTTGCTGGTGTATTAACCTATAAAAACAAGCAACCGATTCCTTGTAAGCCAAACCAGTAATGGAGTGTTTTTCAGAGGGAGAAGGTGGTCTATTTACCTTTACCTTGAAAATGCTTCTTAATGGTTTGGAAAAAAGAAGGGCGCGAGGATGGTCTGGTTTTTTTTGTAGCGCGTTTTTGTGGATAAAAATTAACCTTCCCACCCAGCATTTCTGTCATTTCACAAGCATCCTGATAAATAAAGTTCATTAAGTGAGTTTGTTCGGGTAACTGGTGCTGTACGATAGGAGACAGTTGATAAGCTGGTAGTTCCTCTATGGCGATTAGTTTAACTGGCTTGGGTTTATGGGTAAGCCAAAGATGCCTGGCTAATATGCAGTGGCAGGTTAAGTCATACTGCTGAGGGGCGTACTGCCAATTAACTCGATGCTTTACAGCTTCTATGTAGGTAACAGGCATATGCCAGTGGTTTAGCAGTAAGCTAGTTAGGCGGTTATTAACGCTCCGACACATTTGTTTCACTTTTTTCTCATTGGCAAGCAGGTTGGGCTCTTTTGCCAAGTTGATAATCAATAACATGCTGCCAGCGTCCTGTAATAATGATGCAAGCATTGCTTCATCAGTACTTAGCTGTGGAATGTGCTTTGCCATAATGGCACTGATAGCTGACAAGGCAACACTGCGCTGCCAGTAGATGGCCATGAAACGTTTGGCCAACTTCGAATCAGAAGGAAACAGCTTTTTTATTGTGTAAGTTAAGACAAAATTACTAACGGCGTATTCTCCCAGCCTTTGGATTGCTCCACGTAAATCTACAGGGGAGGCAGCTTGATGGAAGAGAGGGGAGTCAGCCAGCTTCATCAGCTGATCAACTAGTACGGGGTCTTGTTCTAATAATTGAATAATGTCGTTTTGGTGGTGGCTGGGGTTAGCAATAATCTGACGGATGGTAACGACTGTTTCAGGAAGGTGAGGAAGAGGCTTTTTACCTTGCTCTAACTGTTGTGCTATTTGAATATGAGGAGCTGTTGCCATTGCTATTTATAGGATGCACCTGCAGTTAACTTTATAGCCGCTTCTTATGATGGTTATAATAGCACTTTGAATGATAGTGAGTGAGGGTGAAGCAGCAGATGGCTGAAGTGAAATTAGAGGTGAGCTGGAAGGAACACCTGGTTGAGGAGTTTGAAAAAGACTATATGAAAAGTCTGCGTGCTTTTTTACAAGCAGAAAAGCGGGCGGGCAAGGTGATTTATCCACAAGGCTCTGAATACTTTAAAGCGTTTGAACTCACTCCCTTTGATCAGGTAAAAGTCGTGATTTTAGGGCAAGACCCTTACCATGGACCAGGGCAAGCCCATGGCCTTTGTTTTTCTGTTAGACAAGAGATTAAAATTCCTCCTTCATTAGTCAATATGTATAAAGAGCTGGAACAGGATCTTGGTATTTCTCCTGCTAATCATGGCAATCTGGAGCACTGGGCAAAACAAGGGATATTATTGTTAAACAGTGTGCTCACTGTAGAGCAAGGACGAGCAGCCTCTCATCAAGGTAGAGGCTGGGAACAGTTTACTGATGAAGTCATTGCTCGGTTGAATGCAGAGCGGAATGGGGTTGTGTTTATCCTATGGGGCAGCTACGCGCAGCGTAAAGGCAGCTTTATTGACACCGAAAAGCATATGGTAATTAAGTCAGTTCACCCTTCTCCTTTATCTGCTCATCGAGGTTTTTTTGGTAGTCGTCCTTTTTCAAAAACCAATACTTATTTACAGCAACAAGGATTATCACCCATCGACTGGCAATTACCCTCGCTTTAATTTTCGGTATTCTCTGGGCGGAATACCAATAACTCGTTTAAAAAGGCGTGAAAAATAATAAGCGTCTTCATAGCCTAAGCTATGGCTCACTGCTGAAATGGGTTGGTCAGTTAAATCTAACAAATAACAGGCACGCTGCATTTTTAAATGGATAAAATGCTGAATGGGGCTGTGACCTGTTAATGCTTTAAATCGCTTGCAGAAGTGGTATTTTGATAAATTAACACTGGCGGCAAGTTGCTCTAATTTAAGCTGGCCATGGATATTCTTTTGCATATTACTCAGTACTTTTTGCAAGTCGAAGTGCTCAGCTTGTAATTGCGGTTTAATGACAGCTACTAGACTGAGTAATTGCGTTAAATGGTTAGCTGCATAAATTAAAGGGTTTAATTGGTAGGCGGCCTGATGTAATGACACCAGGGTATCAAAACCAGCGACTAATTCTGGGTGTAAACCAAGGGATAGTTTTATAGTAGATGGCTCTGGTAGTAAATGCTGTACATAAGTGTCACTTAATACCCCATCAAAATGTACCCAGTAAATTGACCAAGGGTTAGTTTTGCATGCTTGATATTGATGGGATAAGCCTCGAGGTAATACAACAAAATCTCCCACTGTGATCGTAGTTGCTGAGACTGCTGCTTGGTGCTGCTGAGTTTGTAACTCTCCTTCGCCGGCAATGCAGTAAATTAATAAATGATCTACATGTTGGTGGCGTTCCATTTGGTGGGATTTTGCCTGGGGATAATAGCCGAACCCTAGTGGATAGCAATGCTGGCTGAGCGGATGCAAACTGAGTTGCCTAGTAAGTGAGTCTGGCGTTATATATCGAACTGCTTTGTGGGATAGAGGCCAGTCTGAGGTAAGCTCAGGCTCGGTAGTCGATTTTGATAAAACCACAATAAAGTCCAGTTTTCTGCCAAGATAGTTAATCCTGGATCAGTGGTAAGCATGTTACAAGAGAATTATAAAACTCTAAAGCAACAACAATAATAACAACAATACAATTCTTACCCATCAAGTAGGTAACTAAATAATGACTACTCAACCTAATTGCTTAAACCAATTTATTGATGGTGAGTTTACTGTCAGTGAAGCTAAACGGCGCATTCCTGTTACGAATCCTGCTACCCAGGCGGTATTGTGTGAAGCGCCCTGTGCTACCGACCAGGAAGTTGAAGCGGCCATAGTAAGTGCCCAAGAGGCTTATTATCAGTGGCGGGAAGTGCCTACTCCAGAACGAGCGAGACTAATGCTTAACTATCAGGGGGTGCTGAAGCAACATCAGGAAGATATAGCAGTCACTCTCAGTAAAGAAACTGGAAAAACCCTGGCAGATGCGAAAGGAGATGTCTGGCGGGGGATTGAGGTGGTTGAGCAGGCAGCAAATGTCAGCAGTTTAATGATGGGGGAAACAGTAGAGAATGTTGCTCGCGCGATTGACTGTTATAGCTATTTGCAGCCGCTAGGTATTTGTGTAGGAATTACTCCCTTTAACTTCCCTGCGATGGTGCCTTTGTGGATGTACCCGATGGCTATTGCTTGTGGTAACAGCTTTATCTTAAAACCATCAGAACAAGACCCAATGACGCCAGTTCAGTTGGCGGAGCTGGCAGTAGAGGCGGGCTTTCCTAAAGGTGTTCTACAAGTGTTGCATGGTGATAAAGAGCAAGTGGACCAGCTAATTACTCATCCGCTAGTAAAAGCGGTGTCGTTTGTAGGCTCAGTCACTGCAGGTCAACACATTTACCGTACTGGTACAGATCATTTAAAACGTGTTCAGGCATTTGCTGGAGCAAAAAATCATATGGTAGTGATGCCTGATGCTGATAAAGAGCAAGTGATTAGTAATCTGGTTGGCTCAAGTGTGGGAGCTGCAGGACAACGCTGTATGGCAATCAGTGTGGCTGTGATGGTGGGTGATGCTAAAAACTGGTTGGAAGATTTACGTGATGCAATGGCTGATGTCAGGCCAGGGCTGTGGGATGATCCCCAGGCCAGTTATGGGCCACAAATTTCTCCCCAGGCTAAACAACGGGTGTTGAGTTTTATTGCTAAAGGTAAAGAAGAAGGTGCAACCTGTTTACTCGATGGTTCTGACTGTAAAGTGCCTGAAGCACCAGACGGTAATTGGGTCGGACCCACTTTATTTACTGATGTATCGCCAGAGATGAGTATTTACAAGGAAGAAATATTTGGTCCAGTACTTGTCGTATTGTGTGTGGATACCCTTGATCAGGCTATTGAGTTAATTAATCAAAACCCTTACGGCAATGGGACTTCTATTTTTACTGCCTCTGGTCAGGCTGCACGACACTTTCAACATTATATTGAAGTAGGACAAGTGGGTATTAATGTACCCATTCCAGTGCCATTACCCTTTTTCTCTTTTACTGGTTGGAAAAATTCATTTTACGGCGATCAGCATGCTTATGGTAAGCAGGCTGTGCGATTTTATACTGAAACTAAGACAGTTACTGCCCGTTGGTTTGATCCGGGTATGAGTGCATCACCTAATATGACTATCCATTTACGGTAGGAGTATCGGTTAGAAAAGGGGGTTGAAAATAAGTCTAGTGTCCGATATGGAGTAACAGGATGTTCTTCCGCCGCTCTTGAAGTGCCATCCCTGGCCCATCAAAAGCTAACTTAGCTACAGAACACCCTGTCACTCTATACCCGCCAGCTGGGACAGGGTGAGGATGTAATTACTTTAAAGCCACCGCTACCTTTCGCAGCAGTCTTGTTAGGAGAAAATATGGATTTTAATTTATCAGAAGAGCAGCTAGCGTTTCAGGCAACAGCAAAGCAATTTGCAGAAAAAGAATTAGCTGAAAATGCAGCTGAGTGGGATCAGCAAGCGCACTTCCCTATTGATGTGATTAAAAAAGCCGGCAATTTGGGGTTTTGTGCTATTTATGCTCCAGTTGAACAAGGTGGGATGGGTTTAAGCCGATTGGATGCCAGTTTAATTTTTGAGGCCTTATCACAAGGGTGTACATCTACCACTGCCTATTTGACCATCCATAATATGGTGACTTGGATGGCCTGTAAATTTGGTCAAGCTACGGTGCTAGAAGAATGGTGTCCTCGTTTAACGACAGGAGAGGTGCTAGGGTCTTATTGTTTAACTGAACCTAATGCAGGTTCTGATGCTGGGTCGTTAAAAACCAGTGCCACTAAAAAAGGTGATTATTATCTACTAAGCGGCAGTAAAATGTTTATTTCTGGGGCGGGTTCAACTGATATACTGTTAGTGATGGCTCGTACGGGAGAAGCTGGGCCAAAAGGTATTTCCAGCTTTTTAGTACCAGCAGACTCCGCTGGGATTAGTTATGGGCGTAAAGAAGAAAAAATGGGCTGGAATAGCCAGCCTACCCGCACTATTAGTTTTGATCAGGTAACAGTACCCGCCAACTTGCGTTTGGGTAATGAAGGACAAGGCTTTAAGATAGCCATGCAGGGGTTGGATGGTGGTCGAATTAATATCGCATCTTGCTCATTAGGTACAGCACAAGCTGCATTAAAACAATCTCACGATTATCTACACCAACGCCAGCAATTTGGTAAACCCTTAGCTGAATTTCAGGCATTGCAATTTAAATTTGCTGATATGGCCACTCACTTAATTGCTGCTCAGCAAATGGTGCGCCTGGCTGCTTTTCATTTAGATCAACAGTCTAGTCAAGCTACCACTTATTGTGCAATGGCAAAAAGGCTGGCAACTGACTTTTGTTTTGATATTTGTAACCAAGCCCTACAGTTACATGGCGGATATGGCTATATCAAAGAATATCCTTTAGAGCGCTATGTAAGAGATGCTCGGGTCCATCAAATTTTGGAAGGCACCAATGAAATTATGCGGGTGATTATTGCTAGACGCCTGTTAATAGAAAATGGCTTGGAGATGATTTTTTAAGGAAATTCCATGACAAAACAATTAGAACCTATAACAGCCGGACAGTTAACGGCTATTACCAATAAACTGTTAGTTGAAAAAATTGGTCATACTGCATTAATCACTATTAATAATCCATCTGCCAATACCTGGGATAGTGAAAGCTTATTGGGTTTAAAAACGATAGTTGAGTTATTAAACCAAGACCGCTCTATTTATAGTTTGGTGATTACTGGCCAGGGAGAAAAATTCTTTTCCGCAGGAGCTGATTTAAAACTGTTTGCAGAAGGAGATAAAGCCAAAGCACGTGATATTGCCAAACACTTTGCAGATGCATTTGAAACCCTTAGCCAATATCAAGGGGTGTCAATTGCAGCTATTAATGGTTATGCAATGGGTGGTGGACTAGAGTGTGCCTTGGCTTGTGATTTACGGATTGTAGAGTCTCATTCGGTATTAGCCCTACCTGAAGCGTCGGTGGGTTTATTGCCTTGTGCAGGTGGTACTCAACAGCTGCCGTGGTTAGTAGGTGAGGGCTGGGCAAAACGAATGATTCTTTGTGGTGAACGAGTCACTGCAGAAAAAGCGGTTGAAATTGGTTTGGCTGAGCAGCAGGTAGAATCTGGAAAAGCCAGGGCAACAGCGCTGTTATTAGCAGAAAGTGTTGCTAAACAAAGCCCATCAAGTGTGCAGGCTTGTAAAAAATTGATTCAAAAAGCTCGCTTTCATCCTATGTGGCAGGCACTACCTGTCGAACGAGAATTGTTTATTGATTTATTTAATACGGAAGACCAACAGGAAGGGGTTGGGGCTTTTTTAGAAAAAAGGCCTCCTGTTTGGAAAAACCGTTAGCAGGTTACGCAAAAAATATAAAAAAGTGGCTAGGAGATTATACATGTCACAGTCTGCAGTGTTATTTGAAGAATTACCCGTCAGTAAAGGAAAGCGGCTGGCTAAAATTACTTTAAATCGAGCTAAAGCACTGAATGCAATCGATTTAGAAATGATCATGGCCATTTTTCAACAGCTGCAACAATGGCGTAGCCAGCCAGATGTGGTGGCGGTTTGGCTGGAAGGTGAGGGCGATCGTGCTTTTTGTGCTGGTGGCGATATTCGAAAATTATACCAAATGCTGATAGAACAATCAGACCACCGACTAGCGCATGCAACTGTATTTTTCCAACATGAATACCAATTAGACTATTTAATTCATACCTACCCAAAACCGATTATTTGTTGGGGCGATGGAATTGTGATGGGAGGTGGGCTTGGTTTAATGGTCGGAGCAAGTCACCGAGTGGTCACTGAAACCAGCCAAGTTGCCATGCCAGAAATTAATATTGGATTATATCCTGATGTGTCTGGTACTTGGTTTTTATCTCGTTTGCCTACTGACTTGGGCTGTTTTGTTGGGCTAACAGGTGCTGCATTGAATGCAGCTGATAGTATTAGATTAGGTTTTGCTGATTATTTTATTGCTGCTGAATTAAAGGCTGAATTGTTAGATAGTTTAATTCAGGTAGACTGGGAACAATCTGACGCAGCTAATAAAATATTAGTGGGGCAGCTCTTAAAACCACTGGAAAGTCAGGCCTGGCGTCATCTTCCAGTATCTAAGGTTGTGGAACATTGGCAAGATATACGTCATCTGTTTAGCTTACCTTCGTTGCAAGAAATCGATGTGGCTGTGAAATACCATGTTGCAAAAACAGAAGATGATTGGCTAACAGGTACATTACAAAGCTATATTAATGGTTGCCCAACAACGGCCTGGATTGTGTGGGAACAGATCCAGCGCGGTCGCCACTTATCATTGGCTGAAGCTTTTCAATTAGAATTAATTTTATCAGTGCAATGCTGTTTACATCCTGACTTGGCGGAAGGCGTAAGAGCAAGGTTAATTGATCGAGATAATCAGCCAGACTGGCAATTTAAATCAGTAGCTGAAGTACCTACAGAATGGGTAGAAGCACACTTTCAAACTCCATGGATTGATAAAAATAATCCACTAAAAAGTTTATTGAAATAAGCAAGAGGGATTTATGAAAATCGGATTTATTGGCGTAGGATTAATGGGTGGCCCTATGGCTCATAATTTATTAAAAGCTGGCTATGAGCTGAAAGTATTTGACTTGGTACCTGCGCTGTTAAAGCCATTAATTCAAGATGGAGCAATAGCAGTTGATAATGCGCGATTAGCAATAGAAGGGGTTGACTGTTTAATTACCATGCTGCCAGCCAGTGAGCATGTGTTGAAGTTATATCTAGAGGAAGAAGCGCTGTTAGATCATATTGATCCGAAAACACTAGTGATAGATTGCAGCACTATAGCCCCTGATGTTACAAAAACCGTGGCAGATGCGGCAGCTAAGCAAGGTATTACGATGCTGGATGCCCCTGTTTCTGGCGGTACCAAAGGTGCACAAGATGGTACTCTGACATTTATTGTTGGCGGCTCTGCTACAGGTTTTGAGGCAGCTCAACCTATATTGTCGGCAATGGGGAAAAATATTTTGCATGCAGGCGACCATGGCGCTGGGCAGATGGCAAAAATATGCAATAACATGCTGCTGGCCATTCATATGGCAGGTACGGCAGAGGCTATTCAGCTAGGGGTTAATAATGGCTTAGATCCAAAAGTCTTGTCGGATATTATGGTGCAAAGCTCGGGTAGAAACTGGTCACTTGAGTTATATAATCCCTATCCAGGTGTAATGGAAACTGCACCAGCATCAAAAGCGTATCAAGGTGGCTTTAAAGTCAACTTAATGGTGAAGGATTTAGGCTTATCTCAACAAGCTGCACTGCTGAGTCACTCTAGTACACCACTAGGAGCGCTTGCGCGTAATCTATTTAATCTTCATGCAGCTCAAGGAAGTGAGCAATTGGACTTTTCAAGTATTCAACGATTTTATAAGCCAAAATAAGACTCACCCTTCTAGCCGCTATTAAATTTAACTAAACAAACGGCTCATTTATGAGCCACTTGTTTTTTGGAGCTTAATGTTTAACCGTACCCATTCTTGGGCGGTCATGTTCATAATGACTGCTTTGGGTATAAAAGCCTCCTCGTACGATTTTAGGTTTTACCAGTCGTTCAAAGTCTCGATAATCCATGCGGATTATTTCATTATGGTTGCCAGCATTGAATGCAATTTTATGGTCGTCAACCAATGCTTCTGCTACATAAACTGGAATATTAAACAAATTACCAAAGGGGGGCATAGCGCCAGTTTTACAGTGAGGAAATAAGTCGCTAAATTCACTTTCATGGGCTAATTCAATATCAACTGCGCCTAGGTATTTGCCAATAGTATTTAAGTCGATAGCGTAATTGGATGGCATAACTAGCATTGACATGACGTCATCCACTTTCACCATGACTGTTTTGGCAAAATCTTTGCCACTAACATGTGCCGATTGGGCTACTTCTTGTGCTGTAAAGCCTACAGAATGCTCATGAATACTGAAGGGAACGTTTTTTTCCTGTAAGTATTCGGTTAGTTGGGGAATAGCCATAGTAGCCTCCGTTATTTCAGAAGCCTGAAAACAAGGATACGTTTAAATTATAGATCAATCGCATTGGATTTATTTCCCCGTTTCTTTCATTACCCAGCCATGGTTATAATTCATTAAGTAAAGGGTACCCCTAATAATAACAATGGGTTTATCTCAGTCAGCATTGCCATGGTCTATTGATGAAGCAATTTACTTTTTTTCTGTTGTTCCCGTTATGGTTAGTTATCACCACTTTTTGCAGTTCTCTCCAAGCAGAACAGGGGGAGCAGGTTGGTAATCAGCCCCAAGATACGATAACGGTAGCCTACTCACTCGGCCAAGAGCCTTATCAATTCACTAATGAACAAGGCAAGGCTGATGGTTTTGTTATTGATTTGTGGCGTCGCTGGGCTGATCAAGCTAATGTGCAGGTGCGTTTTTTGGGTGCACCTGCGATAGTGGCAGCAGAAATGGTAGCAAGGGGGCATGCGGATATCCATGCAGGCTTACTTACCAAGGAACTAAAAGCAATTAATCTAAAAGGCGTTACGCCAGTTGGAAAAAGCAGTATTTACTTTTTTTATCATCGAAATGTTTTGGGGGTAAAAAGTCTACAGGATTTAGCAGGCTTTAAAATAGGCATAGTCAGTGGCTCAGACACTGCTGAAGAAATAACAAGCCGCTTAAAAGATGCGTCATTAGTTAGGTATCAAAATAATATAGCAATGTTGAAAGCTGCTCAAGCAGGAGAAATCCGCGTTTTTGTGGGCAGTGGACCTACTTTGCGGTTTTTAATGGCTAAGCAGGGGATCTCTCGGGAATATAATTACCAAGCAGAACAGCCTCTGTATCATCGAACCCTTTATGCTGCAGTAAATCCTGATAATGAGTCAATCGAAGCCTTGATTCGAGAAGGTATGCAAGAAATTTCAGCAGCTGATCGCAAAGCAATAGAAAATAAATGGTTGGAGCAAACCCAAAGCTACACCAGTGGGGCTTTAATTGTTGCTATTGATACTGACTTCCCTCCGTTATCATTTTTAAATGCCAAAGGTCGTCCAGCTGGGCTCTTTGTTGATTTATGGCGGCTTTGGGCGAAAAAAAATGGCAAGCAAGTGCGCTTTAAGGCGACTGAGTGGCAGGAAACCCTTGAGTCAGTGCAGGATGGAGAGGTGGATATTCACTCTGGGCTTTCGGAAACGATTGCTCGCAAAGAATGGCTGGAATTTTCACAACCCTTTTATGAAATGAGCTCGGTGTTGTTTTATGACGCGTCGGGTGAGCCAATTCGTAGCAAAGAGCAATTAGCGGGTAGACGTTTAGGGGTAGTAAGAGGGACATCCCATCAGGTGTATATAGATAAACATTGGTCTGATGCCCGAGTGATTACCTTTGAAAATAATGAAAGCCTAATTCGTGCGTTACAGGTAAAACAAATTGATGCGTTTATTGCTGAGCGCGTGTCAATTAATATTTTGCTGAATCGGTTGGGGCTGGTGGGTGAAATAAAAGCATCCACCCAGTTTACTTTTCGGGAAAAATTTCATGCGGGAGTACTGAAAGGGCGTCGAGATCTATTAAATGATATTAATAAGGGGCTCAGTTTAATCACCCATGAACAGTTTCGAGAAATGGAAGCTCGTTGGTTAGCAGACCCAAAAACCCGTTATTTTAGTGATAAGGCTGTTCCCCTTAAATTAACTGAAGAAGAAAAACAATGGCTAGCTGACCACCCCATAATAACTTTTACGGGTGACCCTAAATACCCACCGATCGAGTTTTTAGATGAAGATAGCAAATATCGGGGAATTGCTGCTGAATATATAGAGATTATTGAGAAGCGCTTAGGGATTACTATGAAATACGTCCCTTCGGCTAATTGGGAAGCAGCTAAAGAGAAATTACGTCGTCGTGAAGTGGATATGCTGAGTGTGATTGCCTGGGATGAAGATCATGCCAAGCGCTATGCCTTTACTCAGCCTTATCTGAAAATTCCAACTGACATTATTGCGCGCAGTACCGACGATAGCATTAAAAGCATAAAAGATTTAGCGGGCAAAAAAGTGGCTACTTTGCCTGATTTTGAACCAACGGAATTTATTAAATCCCGCTACCCAGAAATCGAATTTATCAATGTGCCGGACTTTGTTAGTGGTATTAAGCAGGTGTCGTTAGGTCAGCTTGATGCGATGATAGTTAACCGGGCGACTCTATCGTACTCCATTGATCGGACTAAGATAACCAATTTACGCAATGTTGCTGAAGTGGGGTATAACTACGACTATCGAATGGCCACCCATCGCCACTGGGAAGTGTTTAGCACCATTCTAAATAAAGTGTTGAGTAGTATTCCAACGAAAGAAAAAAATGAAATCGAAGGAAAGTGGATTTCTATTCAACCTAGAGTATGGAAGCCTACGAAAGAATTTATTATCGGGGTGGTTATTACCCTGGCCATTATTTTACTGATTATTTACTGGAACTGGCGGTTATCCAGAGAAATTGATGAGCGTCATAAGGCAGAAAAAGCCTTACGGATGCGGGCGCAAATGGACCGGATGATCAGTAACATTACCCGGCAGTTTATGGATCGGGAGCTGGATGAAGCAATTCAGTACACCATTAGAGTGATTGGTGAGTTTATGGGGGCTGATCGCAGCTATGTACTGAATTATGACACTGATTATAAAAGAGCCAGCATCACTCATAACTGGCACATTAAATCCATGCCAGACTATACCGAACAGCAGCAGCAAATGTTAACTGAACATTTTCGGGCACTGGATAGTCGGCCATTAAAAGGGGAAGTGTGCCAGTGGTCGTTGGGTAGCTTTGGTGTGCATGAGCCTTCATCAGTACGCCATTATTTGGAATCACTCAATATTCGCTCAGTTATTCATGTGCCTATGTTGCTGTCAGGGCGGGTTGTTGGCTCCATTGCCCAAGTCACAGTTGATCAGGATAAAACCTGGACTAGTGAAGAAGTTGCTTTGTTATGGCGCGCAGGAGAATTAATTGCCATTGGCCGAGCCCGTAAAGATGCTGAGGATGCATTACGTATAAGTGAAGAGCGCTATCAACTGGCAATGGATGCTGCGACAGATGGGCTTTGGGACTGGAATATTCCGGCAGGCAAAATTTATTTTAGTCCTCGTTTTGCCATTATGCTGGGGTATCAGCCTGATACGATAAAAGGAACGAAAGAAGCCTGGGAAGATTTAATCCACCCTGATGATAAAGCGCAAACGACGGCATTTTTAGACCATATGTTTGCCACCCAAAATGACAGTTTTGAATGCACTTATCGAGTACGCCGGCAAGAAGGCAGTTATAGTACAGTACAAACTCGGGGTAAGGTGGTTAAGCGTAATCATAAAAATGAACCCTTGCGTGCAGTGGGTACGCATGTCGATATCACGGAAGAGTTAACCCGCCGACAAGAATTGTCATTAGCTCGTTTTTCTTTAGATAATTCTGCAGATGATATTCTTTGGGTGCGTCAGGATGGCAGCCATCGTTATGTGAATATGGCCTTATGCCGTTCATTGGGTTACGAGCAGGAAGAGTTACTCAATAAAAAAGTTACGAACATTGACCCTGAGTTGAATCAGCGAGCCTGGGAATCGTTGTGGAATGTACTAACCCGTGGTAAACCCAGAACCTTCGAAACCCTCCGACGCCGTAAAGATAATTCTGTTTACCCTGTGGAGGTAACGGCTAACTTTATGGAGTATGACGGTGAAGGCTATGTGTTTATGTCCAGCCGGGATATTACTGACCGTAAACACGCTGAAGAAGCGCTTCGTCAAGCTAAAGAAACAGCAGATCAGGCAAATTTAGCGAAAAGTGAATTTTTAGCCAATATGAGCCATGAAATTCGTACACCAATGAACGCTATTATTGGTATGAGTCATTTGGCACTTCAGACAGAGCTCAGTAAAAAACAATACGACTATATTAGTAAAATTAAATCTTCATCCCACGCTTTGCTGGGCATTATTAATGACATTCTAGATTTCTCAAAAATTGAAGCAGGCAAAATGGATATGGAGTCCATCAACTTCGATATAGAAGAAGTCTTTGATAATTTATCGAGCATGATGGGGGTTAAAGCAGAAGAGAAAAACCTAAAAGTTGTGTATCAAATAGAGCCTGATGTGCCTCGTCAATTGATCGGTGATCCACTGCGGTTGGGCCAAGTCTTAATTAATTTAACTCATAACGCGATTAAGTTTACCCGTAAAGGGCAGGTGACGGTTAGTGCTAAAGTACGCTCGAAAGGTGATGAAGAAGTTGAACTGGTATTTACTGTCAAGGACAGTGGTATTGGGATTAGTGAAGATCATTTAACTCGCTTATTTGACTCATTTTCTCAGGTGGATGGCTCAACCACCCGTAAGTTTGGTGGCACAGGGCTAGGCCTAGCCATTTGTAAAAAACTCGTGGCCATGATGGGAGGAGATATAAAAGTAGTGAGTGAAGTGGGGCATGGCAGTGAGTTTGTGTTTACCGCTAAACTTGGCATCCATCGCTCAGAAGATCAATTAAAAAGACTCAGTGAAGAGCTGCAAGGTGTTCGCGTATTAATAGTGGATGATAATGAAACATCACAAACAGTGCTTACTGATATGCTGGAAACATTTAGCCTGAGACCTCAGGCGGTCAGCTCAGCGACGGAAGCTTATGAATTAATTAAGCAGGCTAACCAGATGCCTGGTGATTGTTTTGAGCTGGTGTTGATGGATTGGCGAATGCCCGACACTGATGGTATAGATGCATCAATTCATATCAAGCAAATGGAGGGGCTATATAAAATACCTGCAATTGTAATGGTCACCGCTTATGGCCGGGAAGAAATTATGCAACAGGCACAAGGTGCCGTGGATGGTTTTTTAATTAAACCTGTCAGCCCTTCCGTATTACTGGAAACTGTCTTAAGAACCTGCGACCGCTGGTATCGAGCCAGAGTATTAAAAGGCAGTCAGCAATTGACTCAAATAGCACCACAACTGGCGGGTGCTAAAGTATTGTTGGCAGAAGATAATGAAATTAACCAGCAGGTTGCTCAGGAATTATTATTAGCACTGGGCTTGAATGTTGTCATTGTTAATAATGGTCGAGAGGCAGTAGACCGCATTCAGCAGGATAACTTTCAACTGGTATTTATGGATATTCAAATGCCTGAAATGGATGGCTTTCAGGCAACAGAAAAAATTCGCAGTATGCCTCAATTTGATAAGCTGCCTATTGTGGCAATGACAGCTCATGCAATGCGACGAGATCGAGAAAAGTGCTTGGCTGCAGGTATGAATGACCATATTGCAAAGCCATTAAACCCTGATGAATTGAGTGTCATGATTGCCAGGTGGCTCAAAGCGAAACCCATTATTAGCAATAAAAGGGTTAATCAACCTCAGTTAGAGTGGCCAGAGCAGCTTGCTAGTATTGATTTAACTGCAGGCTTATCCAGGGTTATGCAAAATCAGGTTTTATATTGTAAGTTGCTCCGCGATTTTATTAATCAGCAGCCAGCAAATTTGCAGTCACTAGGGCAGTCACTTACTAATCGAGACTGGGAGCAAGCCCTTTATCAAGCTCATACAATGAAGGGGGTTGCGGGTAATATTGGTGCTAACGAATTACAAGACAGTTGCTTGGCATTAGAAAAACTAATTAAAGCAGAGCAGTTTGAGCAGGCTGAGCAGGCATTTAATCAACTAGAAGCATGCTCTCAAATGTTGTCAGAAGAATTGAGTCAGTTACCAGGAGTCATTAGTGAAGACACTGATGATACGACAACTGACATCCAAGCAGCTGTTGGAGCTGAAGTGACTAGTGAGCATAATAGTAGTGATGCCTCTGCTGCAGATGAACTTGGTCAATTGAAAAATATGCTGGCTAGTGGGGATACCGAAGTAATGGCTGTATGGCAAAAGTTAATGCCCCAGTTAACGAACGCACTTGATCCAAAGCTGCTTGGCCAAATTGGAGAAAAAATTGATAACTTTGACTTTGATGAAGCGTTGCACCTAGTAGAAGAGAATATCCCTTAAATATATCGTTGCAAAAGACTAGCAATACGCCTATCAATAAACCCTGTTGCCAGAAGCCTAAAGGCAGCATTTGTTTGGCAGCAGGGCAAGTGATAGTGTTAAACCATTAATAGCATTAGGTCATTATTGAGCTAGCAGGGCCATAGCGGCTTCCATCTCATCACTCAAGTCTTCAGCTTCGTTCATGTCTACATTTGGATCTAAGCCGAGTTTTTCAAAAGCCTTTATTGAACTCCAGTCCATTTCTGTATAAGGGTGGCCAGTGCCGACTAAGCTTTGTAAGTTAGCGACCATCACAATATCTACGTAATCTACTTTAGGGGAGTCTCGATCAAACTTGATATATTCTTCAGGCACTTTGGCAATCATGCTGGGGAAATCCCAGGCTTCAAGAATTTTGGTGCCTAGAGTGGGGTGAGTTTTTTCAATAACATGAGCCAGGGTAATACTATCGGGAATGTTAGAGATACTTTCCACATAAGTCAGCACTGGTAGTGCACCAATTTTATGCATGAGTCCTGCAAGCATTGCTTGGTCTGGTTGTAGCTTAGTATAGTGTCGGCATAACACATTGCAGATACCTGCAACTTCAGTGCTTTTAGACCACACATCGCGCATCATTTTGTCTACAACATCTGAAGTAGCTTGGAACATTTGCTCCATCGCCAGCCCGGTGGCAAGGTTGGCACTATAGGTCATACCTAGCCGATTCACCGCCATTTGGATATTATCGATTTCACGGCTGGTACGCATTAAGGGGGAGTTAACGACCTTTATAATGCGAGCGGTAATGGCGGCATCATTACTAATAACTTTTGCCAACTCAACCACTCCTGCTTCCGGGTCTTCTGCGGTTTCCCGTACTTTTAATGCTACTTCAGGAAGGGTTGGCAGGCTTAATTCATCATTTCTAAGTGCGTCTAAAATCTCTTCTTCAATTCGTTCTGACAGGTTAGCCATAGGGAAAGCACCCAAATTAATCAGTCCGGGATTAGTATAGTCCGTTTATTTGGCGAACAGATAAATATACCCCTAGTGTATTCAGGTTGTCGCAAAATTTACTTTCTGTACTCTTTTGCAACACCCTCTATTACCTGGGAGGTGTATCTTTTTAGACAGTATAGGGCAAATCCAACAATATCACTTTTTCATTTGGCTGTTTGGCAAAATATAAGTCATCTGCTGCAACTGCCTTATCTTGTAGTACAGCTAGTGCTTGGAACTGGTTATTGGTTATTTGTGCGCTATTAATCAAGTGGCCTACATTTGCCGTATGTGAGTGAGACTGGAGAGGAGTCATATTAGGAATCGGCTGATCTGTTTGGTATTGAATGCAATACAGATGATTTTTTTGTTTCCCTAAATATTGCATGCGCGCAACAATTTCTTGACCTGTATAGCAGCCTTTTTTAAAGCTTATACCTCCTGTTACCTGCATATTAAACTGTTGAGGAATAAATGCCAGGCGAGCTTCCTGGTTTACCCAAGCTAAACCAGCCTGAATATCAAGTAGTTGCCACTGGTTGTAACTAACTGGAGCAACTTCGGCAGGCAAGTTTTCCCATAATTGGACTGCAGTTGCTGTAGTTAACCAGACTTGATAACGATGGAGCTGGCTTGGTAGCTGACAAATCACCTGGTTACTAAAAGACTGGCTTTGTCCAGCTTCGGATGGTGTTGGTATTTGCTGGCTATTGAGTAATGAAGGGATATGTGAGCCTGTTAGTCCAAGGCTTACATATTGGTCAGTGACATTAAGCATTTCGGCTTTAAAAAAAGCACAGTATTTTTTCAGTTCTTCAATCATCGAGTCGACTAAATTACGATCCATAATTAGCCAAAAATGATTGGGCAAGCGAAGTAAGTAAAAGTTAGTAAGCATTCGTCCTTTGTTATTACAACAGGCACCTAATGTCAGGGTATTGTCTGGGAGTGCTTTGACATCACAAGTCAGTTGGCCTTGTAAAAATTGCTCAGCACCTTCTCCAGATACTTGTAAAATTCCTTGTGGTCCAAGGTCACTAATGATGGACTGTTGAGTTATGTCTGATAGCTCTTCTTGGTTATGGAAGCATGTCAGTAGATGGCCATCAAAGGTTGCACCCTGTTTAGTTAGAAATGATTGCCATGTGGTGGTCATGTTGAACATTTAACCTGTTGTTAGTGATGATGATAAAAGAGAATATGATTGACATATTACTGAGATTATCAACATGAATAAATGCGTAATTTGTTGAGGAAGCATATAATGCTAGGGCTAGGGAGTGGAACAGACCCTTATCTCAAAGTAGTAGAGGCTTGTTATGAAATCACAAACTGAACTCAATCGGTTATTTTGGCATAGTCGGCGCGGTATGCTGGAGTTGGATGTACTATTAGTGCCTTTTTTAAAGGAAGCTTATCCGCAGTTGAGCCCTGAAGATCAAGCCCGTTATGAAAAGCTACTGAGTTGTGAGGATCAAGATATGTTTGGCTGGTTTATGCAAAAAAGTCGCCCAGAAGACCCTGACCTAGCTCGTATTGTTGATATTATTTTGGATCGAGTGCAACCAAAGGAGTAGCGCTAAATTAATGGTCACCAACTTAAGTTAAAAATCAGTTCTTCTAAGGCGCTTTGTATTTACCTTACTAGTTTATATTTAGGGTTGGCAGTATTACTTTGTTGGCTGGTAAATATACACTGGGCACTTAAGTTAACTACGGTTGGTGGCCTACTGGCTTTTGGTTGTTATCAAACTTTGTTGTATGGATTAAAAAAGCTGCCAGGTAGCATTATTGAGCTTAGGCGGTTGAGTCAAACTCAGTGGCAGTTACTAACCAACCAGCAAGTTACTTTTCAGGGTGAGCTAGCAAATGACTGTTTTATCACTGTGCCCTTAACGATTGTTCGGATTAAAGTAGGCCAGTTGTCACGATACTCGCTGGTGATTACCCCCGACTCTGTTGATAAAGAAGCCTACCGTCAATTGCGAGTAATTTTAAGCCACGACTTTGCCACTGAGCCAGAAAACCCTATTCTTTAAAACCTAGCTTTGCAAAAGTCTCTCTTGTTGCAATTAGGTACAACTTTCTGTTGCTTACCGTTAGAAGTTCGCACCTAGAAAATTTTCAGGGATTAAGATAGTGTCAGTAGCAACGGGTAATTGCTCTGGATAGTCAAGGGTATAATGCAAACCACGACTCTCTTTTCGTTGCAAGGCAGACTGGATAATTAAGTCTGCAACGACAGCCAGGTTACGCAACTCAATTAAGTCATTACTGACTTTATAGTTGCTGTAAAATTCATAAATCTCTTGTTGTAAAAGGTCAATACGGTGTTTGGCACGCTGTAAGCGCTTATTGGTTCTGACGATGCCTACATAGTCCCACATGAACCGTCTTAACTCTTCCCAGTTGTGGGCAATAATAATGTCTTCATCTGAGTCAGTGACCTGACTCTCATCCCATGCTGGTACAGCTGGTGTTGTCTGGGTGTTTGGCAGTTTTGCTAAAATGTTTATTGCAGCAGAGCGGCCATAAACAATACATTCTAATAATGAATTACTGGCTAATCGGTTGGCTCCGTGTAAGCCTGTAAAGCTGGCTTCTCCAATAGCGTAAAGGTTGGGAATATCTGTTTGGCCATGCTGATCAACTAAAACTCCCCCACAAGTGTAGTGAGCGGCAGGCACTACTGGAATAGGTTCTTTGGTGATATCAATACCAAAGCTGGCACAGTGCTGTAATATGGTGGGAAAATGCTGCTCAATAAATTTGGCAGGCTTATGACTAATGTCTAAAAATACACAGTCTAAACCCAAGCGTTTCATTTCATGGTCAATGCCTCGTGCCACAATATCGCGAGGAGCTAATTCACCACGAGGATCAAACTGATCCATAAAGCGCTGGCCATTGGGTAATAGTAATTTGCCACCTTCTCCTCTAACGGCTTCAGAAATTAAAAATGACTTGGCATGGGGATGAAATAAACAAGTAGGGTGAAACTGATTGAACTCCATATTGGCTACTCGGCAACCTGCTCGCCAAGCCATCGCAATGCCATCTCCTGAAGCACCATCCTGATTACTCGTATATAGATAAACTTTGCTGGCACCACCTGTCGCAATGACAGTGAACTTAGTTTGAAATAGCTCTACTTGATCAGTGCTAAGGTTCAGTACGTAAGCACCTATACAACAGTTGTGAGCATGACCAAATTTTTGGCTATTAATCAAGTCAATGGCAACACGTTGGTCAAATAGAGTGATATTAGGATGAGCCTGTGCTTTTTCTATAAGTGTTTCAAAAATTGCTTGGCCAGTGGCATCGGCTGCATGGATAACTCGGCGATGGCTATGACCACCTTCTTTAGTAAGGTGAAAGCCATTGTTACTTTTTCTGTCTTTGGTAAAAGGCACGCCACTATTAATCAGCCATTGGATGCTTTCTTGGCTGTGACTAACGGTATATTTCACTGCATCTGCGTGGCAAAGACCCGCTCCAGCCTTTTCAGTATCGTTAATATGCGCTTCTATGGTATCGTCACTGTCAATTACAGCGGCAACACCTCCTTGGGCCCAATAAGTTGAGCCAGCAGCCAGGTCGGCTTTGCTTAATACGGCTACACTGGACTGTTCAGCAAGGTGAAGCGCTAACGTCAGACCTGCTGCACCGCTTCCGATAATGAGGACATCAAAATGATGGGCTGTTTTCATAGGGTGGGAGCTAATCAATGGGCATTTAACAAAAAACGCTAGTATAACTGCATACCCTTTATGGCGGCTAGCATGATTACGACACTAAAACTGTTAATTAAATAACGAGACTGCTGTGGCGCTAATCAACCAATTTTGTGAAAAGGCTTAAGGTTCTGGAAGGAACTTAAGGCGATTGAGTGAATCAATTATCCGTCAGGAAATAGAAAGTTGTTTTCTATTAATAGACTACAACTGTTGTTAGTTTGGCTGAGGTACAACTAGCTTGATAGCTAATCAGCAGTTAGGCAGACAGATAATACAGATAACTAAGGCATTTTTAGGTAGTTTAAGAAGGCAGTTGAGTAAAGTTAATTGGGTAAGTTGGTTTATTAAATCCTGCGGGGCATGATTAGATGACTTATCCTAAAAAAGCAGAGAACTTTTGTTATTGAGTATGGTCTACACAACAGAACAAAATGTGATGCTTCGGCAACTCCCACGGGGCTTTCAGCTGCAACTGCAGCCTTTAGCCATTGAGCGGGGGAGGTGGCGATGGTAAGTACGCAAGACTCGGATCAACGATTAGTTGAGCGAGTGCAACAGGGGGATAAGCGTGCTTTTGATATGTTGGTAATGAAGTACCAACACAAAATCCTGGGACTTGTTAGTCGTTATATTCATGATCATCAGGAAGTTCAGGATGTTGCTCAAGAAGCGTTTATCAAAGCTTATCGAGCACTTGATAAATTCAGAGGAGATAGCGCATTTTATACCTGGTTGTATCGAATTGCGATAAATACAGCAAAGAATCACTTAGTATCCAAGGGGCGACGCCCACCTGATACTGATGTTGATACAGAGGATGCTGAGTATTTTGAAGGGCAAAATCCTCTTAAAGATATTGAATCACCAGAAAATCGGCTTTTTCGTGATGAAGTAGAAAAAGTGGTCTACAAGGCAATTGCGGGCTTGCCTGATGACCTAAGAACAGCGGTGACATTACGAGAATTTGATGGCTTAAGTTATGAAGAAATTGCTGAGGTTATGCAATGTCCCGTTGGGACAGTGCGGTCACGAATTTTTCGTGCAAGGGAAGCAATTGATAAACAAATTAGGCCATTAGTTAACCAAGCTTAATGATTTAATAATTGGTTTGAGATTATTGAAGTTAAGCTATTTAAAGTTAGGCATGAAAGAGAAAGAAATGCGACAAAAATATAGCTATTCTTGTGAGGTGCCTCATGAATCAAGATGAACGTTTGTGCGAGTCATTGTCCGCATTCATCGATGGTGAGGCCAGTGAGTTAGAAATACACCGACTACTTAAACAGTCGCAAGAGAATGATGCGGTTAGACAAACATCATTTCGGTATCACCTGATTGGTGAGGCCATGCGACATGAAACGCATCAGTTTTCCTCCATTGATATTTCCTCTGCAGTGAGTGCTTCGATAAAGGAGGAGCCAGCGTTACAAGTTAGCTCTGTGAATGGAGCTGAAAAAACAGTGGTGGGGCGCTGGTTGCAGCCTTTAGCTAGTGTTGCTGTTGCAGCATCTGTTGCTTTTGCTGTAGTAGTAGGGGTGCAGGTATTTCAGGCTGAGCAATTAGAACAGCCAGGACAACCGCTTGCTGTTACTGATCAAGAAAGAGCAGCTGAAACTAATGCAAAATACACAGCACCTGCTTTTAATTCTGGGCCACAATTAGCATCATCGCCGCAAGTAGCAACTCCTGTCTCGGCTGTTCGACAGTCTTCTGTGAATTCGCCTCGGCTATTTCCTCAGCAGACAATTGACCAAGCAACGCAAACTCGCATTCAGTCTTATTTGATACAGCATGCTGAGCACTCGACTCTTACTAATGGTCAAGGTATTTTACCGTTTGCCCGGGTAGATAAATTTGAGACTCAGTAGTATGAAAAAGCGGTGTTGGAGTCGAGCTACCTCGTGGCTAGCTTTTTCATTATTGATTGGATCAAGTGGCAATATTTTAGCAGAAACCGGCCTGTCAGCTGCACAATGGTTGACAGGAATGACTAAGGCCTTTCGTGAATTAAATTATGAAGGCCAGTTTATTTATCAGCACAGCCAAGGCTTAAATAGTATTGCTATTACTCATTCTGTCACTGATGGCCAAGAAAGAGAGCGGTTGGTATTTTTAGATGGACCTAAGCGAGAGGTTGTGCGAGATGGTAACAAGGTAGTTTGTATAAATGCTGATAATGAAGTGATTCGCTTTGAGCGTGGTGACTCTCCATTAGCATTTGGCAGGGTTCTTAGTGAAAATCCAGGCAAACTAGCGGAACATTATAGTTTAAAAGTAGCAGGTAAAGGTCGAGTAGCAGGCCGAGAGGCGGTTGTTGTTTTAGTTCAGCCAAAGGATGAGTTTCGGTATGGCTATGAAATATGGTTGGATGAGGCCTCATCTTTGTTGTTAAAACTGGTCTTGCTTAACCGAAAAGGGGAAATGCTAGAACGACTCCAGTTTACTTCCCTTGAAGTGGGGCATGAAATACCTGAAACCAAGCTGGTTGCTTCGTTAAAAGGGTCTGTTAAATCAGAAAAAGTCATCGTATCCAAAGCTTACAATAAAGCTAATGACAAGCCAGGCGATAATGAAAGCTGGTATGTGAATTGGGTTCCTCCAGGGTTTGAGCTATTTCGTCGCAATCAACAGCATAGCCCTGTAACCAAAAAAGCAGTTGAGTCATTGATGTATACTGATGGTCTTGCAGGGTTCTCTGTCTTTGTAGAGGCAAAACCTACAAATGCTGTATCAGTCATTAAGCGAGAAGGTGCGATTACCGCGTTTACTAAAGTACTGTCATTTGAGCAAGGTGAGTTTTTAATTACAGTAGTAGGCGAGCTTCCTTTAGCAGCAGCTGAACGCATTGCAATGTCAGTAAAGTTGCAGAAAGGCAGTGCTGTTTCTATAAGCCAGTAGCCGTCTAAGCTTAATAACAAGTTATGTATAACTAGCTTTAGCAGCAACTGGGCTATTATTATAGGTTGAAATACAGTTGGTTTAGTTATTAATGGTTGAAGAGCACGGAATTGTAACAGCTATTGATAAAAATGGTGGTGCTTGGGTAGAAACCCAACAGCAGTCAGTATGTGGTCAGTGTGCCGCAAATAAGGGCTGTGGTCATAAGCTGTTAAATAAACTACCGTCATCTAGAAAGACTGCTTCTGCTTCCTCTATTAAAGTGAGAAGCGAACATTCCCTGCAAGTGGGCGACACGGTTGTTATTGGAATACCTGAAAATACTTTAGTCAAGGGTTCATTATTGGTTTATTTATTGCCTTTGATATTTATGTTATTTACCTGCTGGCTACTGAAGTGGCAAGGTTTTCAGGAACAGGTCACTATACTTTTTGGTTTTATCAGTTTGTTTCTGAGTTTTTATTTGTTACGAAAAATTATTAATAAAACATCTTTTCAACAATCACTGGAGCCCTCAGTGCTAAAGGTTTTAGTGCCTATTCAAGACGCTGAAAGCCCAATAGTGACTTCCTTATAAAGCTAACACTTTAAGACATTAGGTTAATAACAAACTCTTAGCGAAGGGATTAAATTTTTTATGAAAGTGAGATCTTGGCTTAAACAATCAACTGCAATTTTTGCATTGTTTATGACGGTTCAACTAACTGCTTATGCAAAGTCTTTACCTGAGTTTACGGAGTTAGTAGAAGAGGCTTCTCCTGCGGTAGTTAATATTAGTACGCTGCAGCTGCCGAAACAGAACCGAATGAATCGCTACTATTTTCCTGATGATGAAATACCTGATATTTTTCAAGAGTTTTTTGGTCGACCTCATCCTCAGCGCCCAGCTCCAGGTGGAAAGCCAAGACCGCAGTCGTTGGGGTCTGGGTTTATTATCTCAGAAGATGGCTACATTTTAACAAATAATCATGTGGTCAAAGGGGCTGATCAAATTATTGTTCGCCTGAGTGATCGCAGGGAACTAGAAGCAAAGCTGATTGGAGCAGATAAGCGTTCTGACTTGGCACTACTTAAAATTAAGGCTAAAAACTTACCAACCGTTGAACTGGGTACAACTGATAACTTAAAACCAGGGCAGTGGGTGGTTGCTATCGGCTCACCTTTTGGGTTTGACTACTCAGTAACCGCAGGGATTATCAGCGCTATTAATCGTAGTTTGCCAAGTGAAAACTATGTGCCTTTTATCCAAACAGACGTTGCTATTAACCCAGGTAATTCAGGTGGGCCTTTATTTGATATGGATGGTAAAGTAATTGGAGTGAATTCGCAGATATTTACCCGCTCTGGTGGATTCATGGGACTTTCATTTGCCATCCCCATTGATGTTGTAATGAATGTGGTGTCTCAGCTAAAAGATAAAGGTTATGTGAGCCGTGGCTGGCTAGGTGTTTATATTCAGGATGTAAATAAAGACTTGGCTGAGTCATTTGGTTTAGATAAGCCCCATGGCGCCCTTGTCGCTGAAGTTTTACCAGAAGGTCCTGCTGATGAGGCAGGGTTTAAACCAGGGGATATCATTACCCAGTTTGCTGAAAGAGAAATTGATGTGTCAGCTGATCTACCTCATGCGGTAGGCCAAACACCAGTAGGTAAAAAAGTGCCTGTTGAAGTGGTTCGCCAGGGTAAAGAGATTACGCTGGATGTTACTATTGGTGAGTTACCAGATGAAAAAGGGAAAACTCGTACTTCAGCACCAACCAAGTCAGGTAATCGGTTAGGCTTACAGGTGGAAGATCTGACTGATGAGCAAAAACGTAGATATGAAGTAAGTAATGGAGTCATTGTTACTGGCGTATTAGTTGGACCTGCTAGCTCAGTGGGTATCCGTCGGGGAGATATCATTACTGATCTCCACAACCAACCAGTAAATTCAGTACGTGACTTTAAACAGATAATGGCTAAGCTGCCTACTAACCGCTCAGTCTCAATGCGGCTGGTAAGAAATGCTCGGCCAGGCTATATCACTTTTAAATTAACAGAGTAGGTATTAGCTAATTATGTCAGGGCAAAATCTCTTGCCCTGGCAGACTATATCTCTTGCTGTTACATGACAGCCCTGCCACTAATGGGCTAAACTACCCGCCAAATTAACCGCTGAGCAATCGGCTTTGTCTGTTATAACTACTTAGTAATGCAGCCTGTTCCAGGATGCATCATTAGCATTATGTGTAGATTACATCGTGAGTGATTTAAGTCATATTCGTAACTTTTCTATTATTGCCCATATCGACCATGGAAAATCCACCATAGCCGATCGTTTTATCCAGCTTTGTGGAGGGCTTACTGAGCGAGAAATGGCTGAGCAAGTGCTTGATTCAATGGATTTGGAGCGTGAGCGAGGCATTACCATTAAAGCACAAAGTGTCACATTGTCTTATCAGGCAAAGGATGGCAAGGCTTATCAGCTGAACTTTATTGATACACCAGGCCATGTTGACTTCACTTATGAGGTTTCTCGATCACTTTCTGCTTGTGAAGGTGCATTGTTAGTGGTGGATGCAGCGCAAGGGGTAGAGGCTCAATCGGTAGCTAACTGTTATACCGCTATTGAGCAAGGGCTTGAGGTAGTGCCAGTGCTCAATAAGATGGATCTACCACAAGCTGAGCCAGAGCGAGTAGCCCAGGAAATAGAAGACATTATTGGTATTGATGCTACTGATGCAGTGCGCTGTAGTGCAAAAAGCGGTTTGGGTATTGAAGATGTATTAGAGCGACTAGTAGAACTGGTTCCTGCACCTGAAGGTGATATTGATGCCCCGCTGCAAGCACTGATCATTGACTCATGGTTTGACAACTACTTAGGTATTGTTTCATTAGTTCGGGTAAAACAGGGGCAGCTGAAAAAAGGCGATAAAATGCTGGTTAAGTCTACAGGTGCCAGCCATGTCGTTGATGATGTAGGCATTTTTACTCCAAAACGAGCAACCACGGGTGTGCTAAAAGCAGGTGAAGTAGGCTATGTTGTTGCTGGTATTAAAGACATTCATGGTGCACCTGTCGGTGATACCCTCACCTTAATAAAAACCCCTGAAGTGGCCCCCTTACCAGGATTTCAAAAGGTAAAACCACAAGTATATGCAGGCCTTTTTCCTGTTGTTTCGGATGACTATGAGTCATTTAGAGATGCATTAGCAAAATTAACCCTGAATGATGCTTCATTATTTTATGAGCCAGAAACGTCTGATGCGTTGGGTTTTGGTTTCCGGTGTGGATTTCTGGGTATGCTGCATATGGAAATTATCCAGGAGCGGCTCGAGCGAGAATACGATCTAGACCTGATTACCACGGCACCCACGGTTATCTATGAGCTGGAAATGAAAGATGGCTCTATTGTGATGGTGGATAATCCCTCGAAACTACCTGATCCCTCTAGTGTTCAGGAAATGCGCGAACCAATTGTGATAGCCAATATTTTGGTGCCACAAGATTATTTAGGAAACGTCATTAGCCTGTGTGTTGAAAAGCGTGGAGTGCAAAAAGATATGCAGTTCGTTGGTGGACAAGTGTCGTTATCCTATGAACTGCCTATGAGTGAAGTCGTGTTAGACTTCTTCGATCGTCTAAAGTCAGTGAGCCGAGGATTTGCTTCACTAGACTATACTTTCGATCGCTTTGAAGCATCTGATTTGGTTAAGTTGGATATCTTAATCAATGGCGAGAAAGTAGATGCTTTGGCTTTGATTGTTCATAAAGAACACTCAATGCGTCGGGGGCGAGAGTTGTGTGAAAAAATGAAAGAGATTATTCCTCGGCAAATGTTTGATGTTGCTATCCAAGCGGCTATTGGTGGTCATATTATTGCTCGGCAAACGGTTAAAGCATTGCGTAAAAATGTGACAGCTAAATGCTATGGTGGTGACGTTAGTCGTAAACGAAAACTGCTTGAAAAACAAAAAGCAGGTAAAAAGCGGATGAAACAAGTAGGAAAGGTCGAAATCCCCCAAGATGCCTTTCTAGCGGTGTTAAAAGTTGATAAGTAGGATTATATGGATATCAATTTCCCTCTGATTTTAGTGTTACTGGTATTTGGCACAGGTCTTATTTACCTGGTGGATGTGTTAGTACTGCTGCCAAAAAGAAGACTAGCAGTAGAGCAATACCGTTCAACCGTAACGGCTGAAGACCATGAGGTTGTAGCAGGTTTGCAGAAAGAGCCAGTGGGTATTGAAACCGCTAAATCAGTATTTCCTGTGTTATTTATTGTGTTGGTATTACGCTCATTTTTATATGAACCATTTCAAATACCCTCAGGTTCAATGAAGCCCACTCTTGATATCGGTGATTTTATTTTAGTCAATAAGTTTGCCTATGGTATCAGGCTGCCCGTTATTGGGACTAAAGTAATCGATGTTGGTGATCCACAACGTGGTGATGTGATGGTGTTTATCAAACCCGGAGACGATATTAACTTTATTAAGAGGGTGATTGGCTTGCCTGGTGATACCATCAAATATAAAGATAAAAAACTCTATATCAATGGTAATGTGGTTGAGGAGTCATTTATCACCAAACGAACTGATGTTGGAGCAGGCCCATATAAAGTATTTGAAGAAACAATTGATGAAAATAAGCATACCATACGCAAAATCCTAGGGGCTGCTTCAAGAAAAGATGGAGAAGGCGAGTGGGTAGTGCCAGAAGGACACTATTTTGTCATGGGTGATAATCGTGACAATAGCAATGATAGTCGCTTTTGGAAGTTTGTTCCGGATGAGAACATAGTGGGTAAAGCGGTGGCCATTTGGATGCACTGGCCAAAATGGACGCAATTACCTAGCTTTAAGAATAATGGAGCTATTAACTAGTTTTGGTAAGTAGCTAATAATTAATAAGAAACTAAGGGGCTATTGGGCATGAAACTTAAAAAGTCGCAGTTGGGCTTAACTGCATTTGGTTGGTTTTTAGCATTATGTGTAGGTGGTTTTGCTGTTGTAACGGTAATGAAGTTGGCACCTATTTATATGGATAATTATGCAATTCAAAATGTATTTGACTCATTGGATGAGCGCCCTGGCATTGCTAAATCAAGCCCCAGGCAGGTGCGGGACTATATTTCTAAAGGTTTTACCACCAATATGATTCGTGATGTAAATGTTAAAGATGTGGTCGTTAAAAAAGAGAGTGGTTTTCTTTCCGCCAGCCTTAAATATGAAAAGCGAGAGCACTTAGTCAAAAATATCGACTTAGTTTTAACATTTGAAAATAGTTGGAAAATCAAAGCCGAGTGAAAAAAGTAAACCAATCACTATTTCGAAAGCTAGGCTATAGCTTTGAGGATGAAAGTCTGCTTCTGTTGGCACTTACCCACAGGAGCTATGCAGGTGGGAATAATGAACGCCTGGAGTTTTTAGGTGACTCGATAGTTAATTTTATTATTGCTGAGGCGCTTTATCAGCAGTTTCCTCAGGCTAAAGAAGGACAGCTTAGTAGGCTGCGTGCAAAATTAGTACGGGGTGCCACTCTAGCTAAAATTGCTAAAGAATTTGGTTTAGGTGATTACTTGCGGTTAGGGTCTGGAGAGCTTAAAAGTGGTGGCTTTCGCCGCGAATCTATTTTAGCTGATGCGTTAGAAGCATTAATCGGTGCTATTTATCTTGATAATGGGTTGGACACTTGTCGTGAACGAGTTTTGGCCTGGTTTGCCCCTCGTTTAGAAAAGCTTTCATTAGACGATACCCAAAAAGACCCTAAAACTCGTTTGCAAGAATACCTGCAAGCAAAGCAGTTGGCGCTACCAGTATATGAGGTGGTGGATATTAAAGGTGATGCCCATGACCAGACCTTTACTATTGAGTGTGTGGTAGCAGGTTTAGCAGAGAAAACCAAGGGTATTGGCTCCAGTCGCCGAGGAGCAGAGCAAGAAGCAGCACGTCATGCATTGCAACAACTAGGAGTAGATGGTAGTGGTAACTAATTCAAACTCAGCCTCAGATCAAGAGTTGCACTGTGGTTTTGTTGCAATTGTCGGGCGGCCTAATGTTGGTAAGTCTACTTTACTTAACCAAATACTGGGGCAAAAACTTAGTATTACCTCAAAAAAGCCACAGACTACTCGGCATCAAATTCTAGGTATAAAAACAGAGGCAACTACTCAGGCGATTTATGTTGATACTCCAGGGTTGCACCTTGCGAATAAAAAAGCATTGAATCGTTATATGAATAAAACGGCTACCATAGCTTTGCAGGGTGTTGATGTGGTGGTGTTTGTGGTTGATCGAACTGGTTGGACAGACGAAGACCAGCTGGTATTGGAGAAAGTATGTAATCTTCATTGTCCGGTTATTTTAGCTGTAAATAAAGTTGATCAACTGAAAGACAAGTCAGCACTTTTACCCCATATTTCTCTACTAAATGAAAAAATGACCTTTGCTGATATTATTCCAGTTTCAGCAGAAACCGGGCTCAATGTTGATCGTTTAGAGCAATTGGTTGGTGATTATTTGCCTAAAAGTCATCATTTCTATGATGAAGACCAAATTACTGATCGCAGCTCACGATTTTTAGCCGCTGAGATCGTTAGAGAAAAAATTATGCGACAGTTAGGGGATGAGGTTCCCTATCAAATCACGGTGGAAATAGAACAGTTTCAAGTCGAGTCAAAGCTAATAACAATTAGTGCTTTAATATTGGTAGAAAAAGCCGGTCAAAAAGCCATTGTTATAGGTAAAAAAGGAGAGCAGATTAAAATCATTGGCCGTGATGCTAGAGTCGACATGGAAAAATTGTTTGATAATAAGGTGATGTTGAACTTGTGGGTCAAGGTGAAAAGTGGTTGGTCTGATGACGAGCGTGCACTGAATAGTTTGGGTTATACAACAGATTAAAGCCTGCTTTTTATGACGGTTTCTGATGATGGGTATGTACTGCATACCCGTCCCTTTCAAGATAATAAAGCAATTGCTATTGTATTCACGAAGCAGCAAGGGTTGCAGCGAATAGTTTTCCAAACTAGTAAAAACTCTAAAAAACAACCGAGTTTTCGGCATTTTTTACAGCCATTCCAGTCACTTTGGTTAACCTGGAAAGGTAATGGTGAATTAAAAACAGGTAAAGCTGTTGAGCTAAGTGGCTTACGCTATTCACTGCTGGGTAAGTTACTTTACTGTGGCCTTTATTTGAATGAATTACTAATAAGATTATTGCCTGCTGAAGAAGCATCACCCCAACTATTTAATTGTTATCAACAGGCCCTGACACTTTTACAGCAGGATCCTCAACAAACTGAAGTATATCTTCGCCAGTTTGAGTTTAGTTTGTTAGCAGAACTGGGCTATGCTGTTTCATTTGAGCATGATGTTAATGGTAATGACATTAGCTCTACGGCAAGTTATGCCTTTCTACCTGACCAGGGGTTTTGCATTCAGGAACAGTATCTTCATTCAAAGAGGGCTGATATTTATTTGTTTTCTGGCACTGATCTACTGACTTTAGCTAGTTTGCCATGGTTAAATGGATATGGTGATATACAATCCAGTAGTGACCAGCTTGATATCCCGCAGGCGTGGACTAAGCCACTAAAGGTAACAGCTAAGCGAATTGCCAGAATGGCATTAGCGTTGCATTTAGGCGGTAAGCCGCTAATGAGCAGAATGCTGTTTTCTAAACAAAAATAGAACTTTGTTTATTCGGTACCTTCATGTCTTCGCTGCCAGTCCAGTAGTTGCTCAATTTGTTCAATTAGTTCTTCCATAGCACCTGCCACTTTGCGTCTTTCTTCTTTATTTTTTTCAGAAGCTTTTAATATGGTTTCCATATTATTACAAGCATTACGCAATAGCGGTACACCACAATAACGAGTGGCGCCATGTAGCTTATGGACAACTTCCAGTAGTCTTGGCCATTGTTTATTTCGATATAATGCTCTTATTTGTTCTTGTTCATTTTTTAAATTTTCAAACAGCATGGATAACATATCGTTGGCAAGGTCTTCTTTTCCACCGGCTAACTTTATTCCTTCTGTTAAGTCTACTACTTTTGTTTCAGGCTCAGCATGACTTGTATCATTCAGATAATCCGTACCTTTAATAGGTGCTACATGTAAGCCTGTCCATTTTTTTATGATATGTTGCAATTGATTTTCATTAATAGGCTTGGTCATGTAGTCATCCATACCAGCCAACAATAACTGTTTTTTTTCTTCTGCTAAGGCATGGGCAGTTAGCGCAATAATAGGGATGCGTCGCTCTGACAGTTCTCTTTCACGGATTCTACGGGTTGTTTCCAGGCCGTCCATATGTGGCATTTGCACATCCATAAAAATAAGGTCAAAGTGGTATTGTTTAGTTTTAATAATGGCCTTGGTACCTGAGTCTACCGCAGTTACTTTTGCACCAAGGTCTTCTAACAGTGCAGTAACCAGGCGTAAGTTAGCTGGGTTGTCATCTACTGCCAGGATATGGGGTTGGCGAGTAATAGCTTGATTAATACGCCGGGCAATATTACTTTGATTACCTTGAGGGAGTTTACTTTTCTCAAGTAATAAATAAGAAAGTGCTCGATATAGACGGTTGTGACAAAGCGGCTTAACAATACAAAGCGCATTATTGTGTTGGTCTAATATGTTATTAATTGCTTCTTCTTTATTGGTATGAGCCAAAATTACCAAGTACTGTTTATTTTCATTGGCTGCTTTAATTAATGATCTTATTTTTTCTAAATCTAAATAAGCAGGGTGATGGCTAACCACTAATACATCATAGGTTTTTCCCTGGGTTTTGGCCTCTTGGGGTTTTTCTTCTAAACAAGACTCATTAGCGCAGCTATCAACATTTAAGTCATACTCAGAAAGCAAATGAACAATCGCTTGTCTGGCGAGGTCATGGTGTTCCATTATCAGTACATGGGTATTGGAAAAAGCAGGGAAGTGCTCTTTTAAGGTAGGCTCATTGGCTTTGGGTACAGTTAAAGTAAACCAAAACGTAGAGCCTTTACCTAACTCACTTTCTACCCCAACCTCTCCCGACATTTGTTGTGCAAGTCGCTTGGAGATAACCAGACCAAGCCCAGTACCGCCAATATTTCGAGTAGTAGAGGTATCGGCTTGAGAAAAAGCTTTAAATAACTCCTTTTGCTGCTTGTTAGAAAGCCCTATGCCCGTATCGGTAACACTGATTTTAATTGTTACAAGGTTATCTTTTTCATCTTCAAGCATGGCTCTTACAACAATAGAGCCATCATTAGTAAACTTGATTGCATTGCTGACCAGGTTGGTAAGAATTTGTTTTAACCGTAGGGGGTCTCCCATTAGGTGAATAGGTGTGTCAGAGTAAATGAGAGGAATGAGTTCCAGAGACTTATCATGAGCACTGGGGGCTAAAATAGTTAATACCTCTTCAACACTCTCTCTTAAATTGATAGGGATACTTTCCAGTTCTAACTTGCCAGCTTCAATTTTTGAAAAATCGAGAACATCATTAATGATTGATAATAAACCTTCTGATGACTTTTGGATTGTACTGAGGTACTCAAATTGTCGTTCATTCAGTTTGGAACGCAGAAGCAAGTTAGTAAAACCAATAATACCATTCAATGGCGTTCTAATTTCATGACTCATGTTTGCCAGAAATTCAGATTTAATGCGGCTGGCTTCTAGTGCTTCTTTACGAGCCATATCCAGCTCAATATTCTGAATTTCAATCGTTTCAAGGGTTTCTTGAAGGTCTTTGGTTGATTGTTCAATATTTTGTTGCATTTCCAATTGGCCACGTTGGAGTGATGCGACCATAGCATTAATACCGGTTTCTAATGCCCGCAACTCGCCACCAGTGTTGGTGTTAATTCGAGTATCTAAATTGCCTTCACGCATGTGATTGACTGCACTAATTATTTTCATCAGTGGGCCTGTTATGTTGTGACCCATTTTTAATGCCAAAAACAGGTTAATTAGCACCCCTGAAAGAATCAGTAAGCCACTGGCAAGGATGGTTTGGTATTTTTTAATTTCAGTATTACTTCGAGAAAACTCAGCCATTAGCCATCCCAATAAGACTTTTTCTCCCCCACTACTAAGTGATGTCTCAGTGTTAACAGGTGATAAAGTAGGTTTTGCATAAATGGGAGTGCTGATCAGTAAGGACTGCTTGTTTAAGGTATGAAAAGGACGGGTTAGAAAGTAGCTTTCCTGGCTGTCCTTAAATTGAATTTTTGGACCAGCATGGGCAAGAGCTACTTTAGTGTGGGAAAACAAGCTAACAGACCGGACATCATTTTTTTCTAGTGCAGAGCTGGCAATCTCTTGAATGAGACTCAAATTATCTAATGATAAAGTGTGTTCTGTGATTGGAATCAGTTGTTGAATAGTGGTTTGACTGCGCTCTAGCAGCAAAGCGTCTAAGTCGTTGATACGGGCTAAGGTAAAGAAAGTACCTAAAATCAGTGAAATACTAATAGTAGGAATCAAGGCAAGCGCCAAAACACGACTTTTTATACCTTGCTGTTTTAGCATAATAGATATTTTACCTTTAGTGAGCTGAACATACCCTGCATTTTGGGTATACATCTAAGTATGACTAATTAGTATAATAAACTAGTTGCTTATGTTTAACAGATGTAACTTTATAGTTTTTCAATATTAACAGTTCTTCTGCTGAAAGCTTATTATCGGAGAAGTTATAAATTCTAGATGAGGATAAAGCATGGCGGTAAATTATCCCACCATTGAGTCATTGGTTGGTAATACTCCTTTGGTTCGATTACAGCGGTTGACGGGTAATACTACGAATAATGTACTTGTTAAGTTGGAGGGAAATAATCCAGCAGGTTCAGTCAAAGACCGCCCTGCATTAATGATGATTAATGAAGCGGAGCGACTGGGCGCCATTAAACCGGGTGATACGCTTATTGAAGCAACCAGTGGTAATACAGGGATTGCTTTGGCGATGGCAGCTGCAATTAAAGGCTATCGAATGGTGTTAATTATGCCTGACAATATGAGTGAGGAGCGACGCTCTGCAATGTCGGCCTATGGTGCAGAGCTAATTAGTGTCAGTCAGGAGCAGGGGATGGAAGGTGCACGTGACTTGGCAGAACAGATGGAGCGAGAAGGTAAAGGTTTAGTGCTGAATCAATTTGCTAATAAAGCAAATCCTTTAGCACATTATTTGGGAACAGGCCCAGAAATATGGCAACAAACCCAAGGAGAAGTCACCCACTTTATCAGCTCAATGGGAACTACTGGCACTATAATGGGAACCTCGCGTTATTTAAAGGAGCAGAATCAAGCAGTACAAATTATTGGTTTACAGCCTGCTGAAGGGGCGAGTATTCCAGGAATTCGCCGGTGGCCAAAAGCTTACTTACCAACTATTTTTGAACCTGAGCGTGTTGACCAGGTAATGGACATAACTCAGCAGGAAGCAGAAGTTACAATGCGTAGGCTGGCTCAAGAGGAGGGTATCTTCTGTGGTGTATCCTCAGGTGGGGCAGTAGCTGCTGCATTGACAATAGCTCAGCAGGTTGAAAATGCGACGATTGTTGCCATTATTTGTGATCGAGGTGATCGGTATTTATCAACTGGTGTATTTAGTTCAAAATAATACCTGATAGTGTTCTCGTAACTGAGCGTTACGAGAATATGGCATTAACTACCTGCAACTCCTGCCTGTTAAATAGTCGTTTAATAAACTTATACTCATTACTTAGTCATAATTGACAAAAAATAAGTTAATATGGTTGCCTGTAATACTTAACTATTAACTTATCGCTAAGAAGGCTGTTTGGCAAAGCACTAATGTAGTTATCTGTAGTCTTATAAGCTGTAGCATTATGAGCAGGCGCTTTTTAAATGAAAACAATGGGTGTAACAAAAATTAGCCAAGTGCATTATGACTTTTGTATATATTTCCACTAGTTATAATAAGTGGTTTTGAATGACATACGCTGAGGTTAAGTCAAAAGTTTTAATATTACTCAGTTGATTTTCATTTGATTGATTTTTAGACAGTGCTTTCGTAATGGTTAAACAGGCTACTGGTGCATTCTTACATTATAGAATGCAACACTAGAACGGATCAGTGGATCACTCATGGTTAAAGTACGTGAAGAACACCCTATACATGAAGATGGTTCTGTCAATATTGATGCCTGGCTGTCTCGATTTGGTCAGGATGCCAATATTAAAGATATGGGGCAGGTTCAGCTGGCTTGTAGTATTAGTAAACAAGCGGAGTTAGAAGCAAGCTCAGAAAAAAATATTTGGGTTGAAGGTGCCAGCAGCTTTCGTACTGGGCTGGAGATGGCACAAATTCTTTCTGAATTAAACCTCGACCAGGAAAGCCTGATAGCCGCTATTCTCTATCGCGGAGTTAGAGAACATAAATTACCGATTAAAAAGGTTAAAGAGCAATTTGGAGGGCGTGTCGCCAAGTTAATTGAAGGTGTGTTAGGCATGGCGGCAATTAGCTCTTTACAAATGCATAACCGCAATAGAGTGCTTGGTCAGGAGCATGGCCAATTAGATAAAGTAAGAAAGATGCTGGTATCAGTGATTGACGATGTAAGAGTCGCGTTGATTAAACTGGCTGAGCGAACCTGTGCAATTAGAGCAGTAAAACATGCCGATAAAGAAAAGCGGCGACGAGTGGCTCAAGAAGTATTTAACATCTATGCTCCTTTGGCTCATCGATTGGGGATTGGTTATATCAAGTGGGAGCTGGAAGACCTTTCTTTTCGTTACTTAAAGCCCCAAGATTACAAAAAAATTGCCAGATTATTGGATGAGCGGCGGGTAGATCGAGAGCAATATATTGCTAATGCAATAAAAGCACTAAAAACATCTCTCACCGCAGCAGGTATAGAATCCGACATCACTGGGCGTGCAAAACATATTTATAGTATTTGGCGCAAAATGCGCCGTAAAGGCATTGAGTTTAGAGAAGTTTATGATGTCAGGGCAGTCAGAGTATTAGTGCCTGAAGTAAGAGACTGCTATGCCACATTAGGTATTATCCATTCCCTATGGAAGCATATCCCCAAAGAATTTGACGACTATATCGCCACCCCTAAAGAAAATGGCTATCGATCATTACATACGGCAGTTATAGGCCCTGATGGCAAAAATCTTGAAGTGCAAATCCGTACTTACAATATGCATGAAGAAGCAGAAAAGGGAGTTTGTGCTCACTGGCTTTATAAGGGCACAGATATTAATTCTGCTAGTGATAGCTATGAAGAAAAAATTGCCTGGTTAAGGCAGGTGCTCGAGTGGCATGAAGAAATTGGTGATATGGAGAACCTTGCGGATCAACTACGTGCTGATATTGAGCCTGATCGTATTTATGTGTTTACCAAAGATGGTCACGTAGTCGATTTGTCTTTAGGAGCCACACCCATAGATTTTGCCTACCGAATTCATACTGAAGTGGGTAATACCTGTCGTGGAGCTAAAGTGGGTGGGCGAATAGTGCCACTGAGTCATACCTTGCGAACAGGTGATCAAGTTGAGATTTTAACAGGCCCAGGAGCAAGCCCAAGTAGGGACTGGTTAAATCCCAATTTGGGTTATATTACAACATCAAGAGCTAGGGCTAAAATCACCCATTGGTTTAAAGAACAGGATCGAGAGCAGAATATATTTGCTGGTCGAGCCCAACTTGAACGAGAGCTTAAGCGACTAGCGTTAAAAATAGAAGACTATGATGAGCTAGCCAGTAAAGTAAACTATCAAACGGCAGATGATATGTATGCGGCAGTCGGTGCTGGTGATTTAAAACAAAACCATGTCATTAATGCCGCACAGCAACTAGTAGAGCCTAAGGACGTTAAAGAATTTGAGTTGAAAGCTCGCCCCAGTCAGCACAGTAAAGTTGTAGACAGTGATGTTATTGTGAGTGGTGTGGGTAATTTACTGACTCAGATGGCTGGCTGCTGCCACCCACTACCTGGCGATGATATTGTGGGATACATTACTGTTGGAAGGGGGGTGACCATTCACCGTCAAGATTGTCCAACGGCATTGCAGCTTCAAGAAAAGGAGCCTGTGCGGTTTATTGAAGTTGGCTGGGTTAGTGAGCAAGTAAACATTTACCCGGTTAATGTGTTGATAAAAGCTTACGACCGGTCTGGCTTGTTGCGAGATATTACGATTGTTTTAGCGAATGAGAAAGTCAATGTGTTAGCTGTGAATACTCAGTCAGATAAAGATGATAATTTAGCTGTGATGAAACTAACGATTGAAGTAAGTAGTTTGCAGGCATTGGGTAGGGTGTTAGCTAAAATTAATCAAGTATCCAATGTTATTGAAGTGGTTAGGGATAAGCAGCACTAATGTGCTAAAAATGAAAGATATGGCTTGCTAGGAGGTTTTTAGGGATTATGCCTTAAAAGCCTCGTATTAGTCTTAGTCATATAACCTGGTTGACTCTATGAAGTATACAACTGAAGATTTATTATATTTAATGCAGCGGTTACGAGACCCAAAACTAGGTTGCCCATGGGACATAAAGCAGAGCTACCGGACAATTGTCCCGCATACTATTGAAGAGGCTTATGAAGTTGCAGATGCGATAGCTAAACAAGATTATGATCACTTAGAAGAAGAGTTGGGGGATTTGCTTTTTCAAGTCATTTTCTATGCTCAGTTAGCCCAAGAAGAGTCACGGTTTAATTTTGATAGTATTGTGAGTCGACTAGTAGAAAAACTTATCAGGCGTCATCCGCATGTTTTTCCTGAAGGGACATTAAGCTCTCAGCGTAAACCAGATGAGGGTATTAATGAGCAACAAATAGCAGTTAACTGGGAAAAAATTAAAACAATAGAAAAACAACAAGCTGCCGCGTCGGCAAATAAAAAACAAGAGCAGTTTTTTATTGATGAAGTGCCTGTTGGGCTGCCAGCATTAATAAAAGCCTATAAATTGCAAAAGCAAGCTGCAAAAACAGGGTTTGATTGGGATGAGGTTAAACTGGTATTAGCCAAGCTTAAAGAAGAGCTGGCTGAGCTAGAAACTGAACTTGAAGCAGATAACCAGCAAAATATTGAAGCTGAGTTAGGAGACTTGTTGTTTTGTTGTGTAAATCTGGCGCGGCACCTTAAAGTTAATCCTGAGCAAGCTTTGGAACAAACCAATAATAAGTTTATTAAGCGGTTTAGCTGGATAGAGCAGCAATTAACTAAGCAAAATAAAACATTAATGGACGCGACATTAAGTGAAATGGATTGGTTATGGAACCAAGCGAAAGAAAATAATCAAAACTAATGTATGTGACTTTTAATGTATGTCAAAAAGTGTAACCCTATAAGCGAGTAACAAATAGGAGAATTTAATGAATGATTCACAGGCTGCACTGTGGAATGATGTTCATTTGCTGGGTGAGTTTCTTGGCCAGACAATAAAAAATGACTTAGGTGATGAGTTTTTAGGTAAAGTTGAGTGGATTAGACAGTTATCCAAATCTGAGCGTGCTGAAGGAGCGCCTGATCATCAAGCGTTAGGTGAAGCACTACAGCAATTGAGTGATGATGAGCTTTTGCCATTAGCCCGTGCATTTAGTCAGTTTCTCAATTTAGCTAATATTGCAGAACAATATCATACCATTTCACCCTTTTATCAAGATGAAACCATTCAAGCTAACCCCATCAATGCATTATTGCAAAAGCTTAAATCTCAGCCCCTGAATAAGCAGATTATCACTGAAGCTATTGAGCAAATGGCAATTGAGCTGGTGTTAACTGCTCATCCAACAGAAGTCACTCGCCGTACATTAATTAAAAAGCATGAAGCAATTTCAGATTGTTTAGCAGAAAAAGATAATGATGGTGATTCAGCAAAGCAGGAAAGCATACACAACCGACTAGCTCAATTAATTAGCCAAGCCTGGCATACTAATGAAATTCGACAACATCGTCCTACTCCTGTAGATGAAGCTAAGTGGGGATTTGCAACGATTGAAAACTCATTGTGGTCAGCGGTACCTGCTTTTTGTCGGGTGTTAACTAAAGAGTTGGAAACAGTACTCGATATAAAGCTGACAAAGCAGGTTATTCCTATTCGATTTGCTTCTTGGATGGGAGGGGATAGAGATGGTAATCCCAATGTAACTGCCAAGGTCACGGCTGAGGTGTTGCTGTTATCTCGCTGGATGGCTGCAGATTTATACTTAAGAGATATTCAGCTGTTAATTGATGAGCTATCAATGGTGGTTTGCAGTGAACCATTACGTGCTGAAGTGGGAGATGCTAATGAGCCTTATCGTGCTCTACTAAAACAATTAAAACAGCGTTTAAAAGCTACATTACTATGGGCTGAGCAATCATTAGATGCATCAGTAAACCCAAGCGAAGATGTATTGCTTGATGATCAAGCGTTAATTCAGCCATTAGAGTTATGCTATCAGTCATTGGTTGATTGTGGCATGGAAATCATTGCAAATGGCCCCATACTAGACACATTATATCGAGCATATTGCTTTGGTCTGCATTTAGTTAAATTGGATATTCGTCAGGAAGCAGGTCGTCACACTGAGGCCATTGCTGAAATTGTGAATTATTTAGAGCTCGGTAATTATGCTGAGTGGGATGAACAACAAAAGCAGCAGTTTTTGTTGCAGGAATTAGCTAGTAAAAGACCATTAATTCCAACCAAATGGCAACCCTCTGCTGCAACTCAAGAGTTACTGAATACCTGTCGGGTAATTGCTTCGCAGCCAGCAACTGCAATGGGGAGTTATGTGATTTCAATGGCCAGTCAGCCATCTGATGTCTTGGCGGTATTGCTTTTACTCAAAGCAACTGATGTTAGCTTTAAAATACCTGTAGTACCACTGTTTGAAACACTGGCTGATCTTGATCAGGCGGCCGAAAGTATTGATCGGCTATTAAGTGTTGAATGGTATCAGCAGTATATTAATGGCTACCAACAAGTCATGATTGGTTATTCGGACTCTGCTAAAGATGCTGGCTTTTTGACTGCTGCCTGGGCGCAGTATCAGGCACAGGAAAAACTGGTACAAGTAGCCAGCAAGTATCAAGTAAAACTGGTACTTTTTCATGGTAGAGGTGGAACTATTGGACGAGGGGGTGGCCCTGCCCATGCTGCTATATTATCCCAACCACCTGGCTCATTAGACTATGGTATGCGGGTGACTGAACAGGGAGAAATGATTCGCTTCAAGTTTGGTCTACCTGATGTGGCTGTAAGAAGTATGGTGCTTTACTGGTGTGCAGCAATTGAGGCTAAACTGTTGCCACCGCCAGTTCCAGTTGATAACTGGCGCGATACAATGGCTAAAATAGCAAATAAGTCATTAAGTGTTTATCGAAAAACAGTTAAAGAAACACCTGATTTCGTTGATTATTTTCGTGCAGCTACGCCAGAGCAAGAATTAGCAAAGCTACCACTGGGCAGTCGTCCTGCTAAACGAAAACAAGCAGGGGGTATTGAAAGTTTACGTGCTATCCCCTGGATTTTTGCTTGGACTCAAAACCGTTTAATGCTCCCTTCTTGGCTAGGGGCTGGAGAAGCTCTTGAGACAGTGCTCACTGAGTTTGGTAAAGATACGTTAACGGAAATGATGACCCAATGGCCTTTTTTTCGGGCCAGGATGAACATGCTGGAAATGGTTTTGGCTAAAGCTGACTTAACACTGGCTGCTCATTATGATGATCGTTTAGTACCTGTTGCACTCAAACCTCTAGGAGAGCAACTTCAACAGCAATTAGCACATACGGCATCCGTCATTAAACAAATTACTGGATCAGATGTATTATTAGCTGATGACCCATGGGTGCAACAGTCAATTGCACTAAGAAACCCATATACAGATCCGTTGAATGTACTACAAGTAGAGCTGCTCTATCGAGCCAGAAATAACCCAGAGTCGGTAACAGACCTGATCGAGCAGGCGTTAATGGTAACAATAACAGGCATTGCTGCAGGGATGCGAAATACTGGTTGATAAATATCCATTCAAGGCTGCTATTATTAGTTAGGAAAAAGATAAGGTATAACTTAAGACAGTTATAGTTATTATAGTTGCAGTCATTATAGTTATAGTGTAAAGCTCATTATTACTGTGTTGATTGATAGCAAGTAATGAGATACGCGAAAGCCAGTAAAGATGATCGCAAGGAGGCGTTCTTGTAAAAAAATTGTAAATTACAGTCGCAATTTATTCATTGTGAGCCATAATTTATTTCTGGAAGCTTTTTAAATGATAAATATAACAATCTAACGCCATGGTTTAGTTTAAGTAGGTCTGGGATAAGCCATGCATATTGCAACGCGAGTAAAACGTTACCTTGCTGCCAAGGGGGTCTCCTTTCAAACCTTGCAAATTAGGCGAGATGTGCCTTTCTTGGCTGCAATTAAACAGATAGGCATTCAACCCCAACAGCTGGCTTTACCTTCTATGTATCGTATGAACCAGCAGTTGTTGATGGTAGTGAGAGGGGCTGATCAGGTAGTTTCTCAAACCCAACTGGGTAAGTTGTTGGGACATCCCGTGACACCGCTGACGGTATCAGTAGTCAATAAAATATTTGCTGATTGTGAGCCGGGAGCGACACCAGCCTTAAGTGAGCCGTACCGCTTACGCTGTGTGATTGATAGTCAGTTGTTGTGTGCCAACAAAGTTTATTTTGTTGCAGGATGTTCTAGCTTTTTGATAGGTGTTGCTGTTGACGAGTTTAAATTTTTAAACCCTCATGCACTTTTTGTTTCTTTTCCAGATACTGCTATTGAGGAGGAGGATCAACAGCAGTCCTCTGCAGCCAATAAACCTCTCATCTCTCACACCTGCTGCTACTCAGATGCATCAATGAGCCAAGGGGGTAATGGTTTAATAGATTGGCCCCAGCAAAATGAGCTAGTCGCTGAGCTGTTGACAGAAAAAAGTGATGATACAGCATTTGTTATCTCGCAGCTTAAAAATGCACCAGGCATTAAAAAGCACTTAATTCAATATGTAAGCACATTATCTAGACATAGTGATGTATTAGGCGCAACTGAAGATTTCCATGATCTCGAGACAGTGATACAAAGTTTAACGCCAAGGATTGCTGCTAATTTAGCAATAGGCATACTCATCCTACAGCAGCTTAGAACGCCTTTAAGAGGGGTTGTTGGGAAATCTGCCTGGTGGCGTGTTGCATTATACAGCTCGCGGCTTGCGCAAAAAATTGCTGCTGAGTGTGACCAGTTACAAGATAAACAACACACTGCCCATTTGTTAGGTTTAATCCATCAAATGGGTATCTTGGCAATAGGCCATTTTTACCCTCCCGAGTTTGTCTTATTAAATAAAATGGCGAATGCAAACCCTCGAGAGCCAGTCCGTAACCTGGCGAGTAAGCTAGTACGTTTGGGACAAGCAAATAGTGTATTAAGAATGGGTTATCCGGCACTAGGTGCTTGTTTGTTGCTTAAATGGGGGTGGCCATCTCATTTGTGTGAAAGCATAGGTGCTCACCTTCAACCTGTAGACGTGATTAAAGACGATAAGATGGCGCTGTTGTTGAGTCTGGTAAACTGCTTATTGAGTGAGTACCAGATAGGATATCGAACAACAGGTGCATCAAGCGAGCATTATTGCAAAGCGTTAACTATACCTAAGCAGCTAGTACAACAACTAGCGAATGAAACGCTTTGTGAATATCAATGTTTAAGTCAGATTAATCATAGCTTGGTTGCCTGAAGATGGGATAAAAGGGCCAGAGCTTTTTAGTCACAATAGTCAGCTTCAGGTAAACGCCAATAGGCCCTAGCCTTGTGTCGCCTGTGATACCTGTGTATCTTTGCAGAAAATTGATTTCACTACAAAGTTAGTCTTTGAATGAGGCTATCAGTAGTTCTTTTAAACTACAGGAGCAATGACAACATGCGAGTTATTTTGCTGGGAGCACCAGGGGCAGGGAAAGGTACCCAGGCGCAAAATATTGTTAAACATTACAATATCCCACAAATTTCCACTGGAGATATGCTACGTGCAGCAGTCAAAGCTGAGAGTCCGTTAGGTCTCAAAGTTAAGGCTGTTATGGAGTCAGGTGGGTTAGTTTCTGATGACATTATTATAGATCTAGTGAAGGAGCGAATTGCTCAATCTGACTGTAAAAACGGATTTCTTTTTGATGGCTTTCCAAGAACTATTCCTCAAGCAGAAGCGTTGGAGCAAGCCGGAATTAAAATTGACAATGTAGTAGAAATTGCTGTTGATGATGAAGAGATTGTTAAGCGTTTAACTGGTCGACGCATTCATGAGGCAAGTGGCCGTATTTATCATCTGGTTTATAATCCACCCAAAGAACCAAATAAAGATGATGTAACAGGTGAGCCTTTGGTACAAAGAGATGACGATACAGAAGAAACCGTTCGCCATCGTTTAAAAGTATATCATGAGCAAACAGCCCCTTTGATTGACTTTTATAAATCCAGAGCAGACCAGCCTGATGCAGCTAAGTATAGCAAAATAAAAGGCAGTGGCGAAGTGAATGAAATTCGTGAAGCTTTATTTGGTCTATTAGACTAAATAGCAAACTTTTATGTAATCAATAAAGCCAGCTATTACCTATTAGGGTGGCTGGCTTTTTTGTTTTTGTAAAATAGGAGTGCAGTGGTTACCTTACTTTGGATATGGGACTCCAAACTGCATACAGAATTAATCCTGTAACATGAGTAAAATTGTATATGACTTTAGAGTGGCTTATTAAAGGATCTCATTGTAGTTAATTATTTCACTAATGTTTGAATCTCTCTATTGTATACCCAATACCTAGAATTTGCTGTGAAGGGTATATATTCAATTGTTTAGCCTATCTAATATCTGAAGAAATATAGCCTTCACAGATGAGTTTTATAAATCCCCTCCTGCAATTACCTTCAGTCAGCTTTGCTATCATCGTGTTGCTGAACGACTGTAAATAACCTAGGGTAGAGGCAGCTTGCTACTGTAAGACTTGTAATAGCTACTTAAACTAATATAAAGGCGCTACTGGATGTCATCCTAAAATGTTCTTCATAGGAGTTAGCATCTAATAAGGAATCAAGACTGGTCAATTCAGATTACTAGGCTTCTGTATTATATTTGTTTGATTGAAATATGTTCAATTGGTTGAAACTTGCTAACTATCACATTATAAAGTGACTTTGTGACCAGCCCTGTTTGGATTGAAGTAAAAACCCTGTAGAGGCTTGGTTGAAATTTACACGACAGTCGTATGTACATAAAAGCCACATGCATGAGTAGAGATAATAATGTCTCTTCCCCACTTTAACTGTAAATTTCTTGTTATAGTGGAGTAATGTTTTCAGAATAGAAGAAAGGCTTAACCTACCTATTTTGCTTCAATTAGTTAACTCTAAATGATTATTCCTCAATAAAATACTTCAAGGCCTAGTTACTAGTCATTCATAACTTGTTTTTTGTTGGTACTTGTATTGGTTTGTTTATATAAAGCTTGGGTATAGAAAGGGGCTCAACAACTGAACTCAGTGAAAGATGAGTAGGTCATAATAGTCGATTAACTAAGTGGGTAGTATATGATTTTTAGGACATCAGACCCACCTTAAAAATGCTTTGTGATTGGCATAAAGAACGGTTTGCTTTCAACTACTATTAGGCCGGTCGTTTTACCCTGTTAGCAATGACTTTTTGATAAAAAAATCTATCCTTTGGCATCTATACAGTATTTTTGTCCACAAAAAGTGAAGCTACACTGATAATTATCTTTCAGTTTTAAGAAAGCAGGTAATAGTTTGATTGCATAGAGACAGGATGGAAATAGGTGTACTCTTTTATCAGTTAAGTTAGCTACAAAATCATATTGCTATATTTGGGTAGTCAGTTTTGTAGCAGTGTATGATTGAAGCCTGTATGACTTTATCAATCAATACACAAGATATACGCTTCGTGAAAGATTCTTAAGCGCTGCTTTAGTGAAGGAATGCAGTTTGAACATGAAACTTACGCTATTGCTCTTTCCTAACACAATGATTAACGTGCAGTTGAAGGTGTCTGTTTTAGCAGTCTAATTGTGTGTTAGAGGGTAGACTAAAAGAAGCGGGTAGCTATTTTGATAAAGTAAAATGGTGGGCAAATACATGGTTTGTGTTTGTTGTTTTATAAAGTAAAGTATCAGGGTTTTATTGAACGGCTTGGATAATGTTATTAATCTGAGTGTTCAACTTTTAAGCTAGAAAGCCTCTAGGTTGCTGGTTTGCAGAGAATAAAAGTTTTAGTAAACCACTGTTCAGATATACATCTATTTATTGATCTGTTACCAAAAGTATTCAGTATGAAGAGTCTCTGAGAGAATTACTTTTTAGCGAAATTGTCCTAGTGGGGTTGTGAATACAAAACTTTTTAACTTCCTGACAGGGAAAGTATCATTGTTAGTATTTAACTTTTTGCAGGTTCATTAGATAAAGTGACTAATAGAGGTATTAGCTTGGGTAACTGGATAGTACGACTGAAGTAATGGCCTTAGCGTTCGGAGATCAAGGCCAATACTGTGGATAAACTGTAATAGCTTGGTAGTTCTTTAATTGATGGAAGTCTCTAAAATAATCGTATCGTTGATAAATGAAATTGGCTTTTATCGAGAAAGTGGGTTTAAGCTTGCCAACTTTTCAGGGAGATTTGGTATGAAATCTACTGCTGATAGTTCAAAAAAACAAAATTAAGTAAAAAAAGGGTGAAAAATTTCTTAGATTTAAATATTATTCGCACTTTAACTATTGGGTAAGCACTTTTTGTGCTATGTTTTTATTGATAACTCTAATTTGATTCCTGCTCAGGAGATTTAAAATGGCGAGAGGCAGAAAACCTTCAGCAAAGTCCGCAGGGGCTGCTCAACCAAAACGTCGTGGTCGTCCACCAAAAGCGGCAGCAGCAAAAGCGACTTCTACCGCTAAAGTAAAAGCAGTAGCAAAGCCAGGATTAGCTAAAGTTGAAAATGAAGTGGCAAAAGCTGAACAGCAGGTTGCAACTTTACAAGCTAAATTGGCTGATGAGAAACAAAAAGTTGCGGATGCAAGAGCTCAAGTAAAAGTAAAAGCAACTGCTACAAATAAAGCCAGAGTAGAAAAAGCAGTGCAAAAAGTTGCTGACATTAATGAAAAGATTAAGTCAGCTAAAGAAACGCTGAAAGCTGCTAAGTTTCAAGAAAAAGTAGCGACTGTAAAAGCAAAAGAGCAGGAAGCTGAAGAAGCAATGCAGCAGCGAGTTGAAGAATATCGTGCAGCACTTGCTGAAAAATCAGAGGCCGATCTGGCTAAAGCAGTAAAGGCGTTTGAAGAAAAATGGTTAAAGTCTCGCAATAAATCTGATAAAGCGAAAGTTGATAAGCGAGCTAAAGCCGAAGCGACAAAACTGAAGCAAGCGGTTAAAAAGATCGCAGCAAAAGCTGCTCAGCTTGAAAAGACAGCAGCTAAAAAAGCAAAAACTACTACAGGTCGCCGTGGTCGTCCAGCTAAATCAAGCACAGCAACTGCAGGGGCACCAAAACGTCGTGGTCGTCCACCAAAAGCAAGCACGGCAACTGCTGCTGCACCGAAAAAACGAGGCCGCCCAGCAAAAGCATCTACTACTGCAGCTGGGCCAAAACGTCGCGGTCGTCCACCCAAAGCAGCGACAACAGCGGCTTCTGCAGCTGCGCCAAAACGTCGTGGTCGTCCACCAAAAGCAGGTGCTGCAACTACCACTGCAGCGAAAAAGCGTGGCCGTCCAGCTAAAGCGGCAAGCACAACTACCACTGCAGCGAAAAAGCGTGGCCGTCCGGCTAAAGCGGCAAGTGCAACTACCGCTGCACCGAAAAAACGTGGTCGTCCAGCAAAAGCTAAAGCTGCAAAACCAGCGACCTCTGCTCAACCAAAGCGTCGCGGTCGTCCACCTAAAAAGGCATCTTAGTGCTTGATGCTGAACGAGCCTCTTCGTTTATTGCAGACCATTTATAACTGAGCATACTTTATTTAAGGCCCGTAAGGGCCTTTTTTGGTTTTACTACACACTTTGTACAAGTAAAAGTCCGCTAGTTGTTAGGCAAAACGTTTTTAGATAAGTAGAATTATTACGTTTATTAGAGGCATCTGTTTGGAGAAAAAAGATTAATGGCTAAACTGCTAGCACTAGATACTGCAACTGAGGCCTGCTCTGTTGCTTTAGCCTTAAATGGTAATATTACTGAACACTTTGAAATCATTCCAAGAGAGCACAGCCAAAAAATTCTCCCAATGATTGATGAGCTATTAGCTACTGCTGGCTTAACTATCAAGCAACTTGATGGGATTGCATTTGGTTGTGGTCCAGGTGCTTTTACAGGGCTGAGAATTGCCGCAGGGATTACCCAAGGGTTGTCTTATGCTGCTGATTTGCCTGTTATTCCTGTCTCAAACTTAGCAGCACTAGCGCATTATGGTATGCGACAATATCAAGCTGATTCAGTGTTATGTGCTATAGATGCCCGAATGGATGAGGTTTATTGGGCGCAATACATTTTACAAAATAACCAATTGACCTTGTTAGGAAAGGAGGTTGTTAAAGCGCCTGAACAAGTTGAAATCCTCCAGCCTGAGCGAAACTGGATTGGTATCGGGACTGGTTGGAAATACCAAGAAATACTCAATGCTAAGCTGACAGACTATTACATTAATGAGTATCCTCATGCCTATGATATAGCAGCAATTGCAACTTTATTATTTGAACAAGGTAAAACTGTGAGTAGTGAGCAGGCTTTGCCAGTTTACTTGCGAGATAATGTTGCTAAGAAAAAAAGCGAACAGAAGTAGAGCATCTGGTTATTTAGGATGCTTGTTATAATTTACCTTAACTGGCAGCTATATTCATGGACTTTCTACAAATTATCATCCTTGCACTAATTCAAGGTATTACGGAGTTTTTACCTATTTCAAGCTCTGGACATCTGGTACTGCCTGCTCAACTACTTGATTGGCAAGATCAAGGCAATGCGTTTGATGTCGCTGTGCATGTTGGTACTTTACTAGCAGTTTGTATTTACTTTTGGAATGACATTAAAGCACTTTGGCTAGGATGGACGGCTTCCCTAATAAAAAAACAACCAAGCCATGAGGCAACATTAAGCTGGTGCATTATTTGGGCCACACTGCCTGCATTATTGTTTGGTGGTGTACTCTCATTGCTAGGTTGGGATGAAAAACTGCGTTCAACACTGGTGATTGCAACAACGACTATTGTTTTTGGATTGTTGCTTTGGCAGTCAGAGCTGAAAGGGAAAAAGACCCGAGAGCTAACAGAAATGACTATATATCTGGCATTGCTGATAGGTTTTGCTCAAGCACTGGCTTTAATTCCTGGGACTTCTCGGTCAGGTATTACCATTACCATTGCGTTGTTTTTAGGATTTAATCGTTCTGCCGCAGCACGCTTTTCTTTCTTATTATCAATACCTGTAATATTAGCTGCTGGTACTTTGAAAATACTACAACTGGTGACTGCTGCTGAACCTGTAGCTTGGGATGTACTGATTTACGGTGCAGTCATTGCGGGTGTGAGTGCCTTTTTGTGTATTCATTGGTTCTTAGGCTTTATTAACCGGATAGGCTTATTGCCATTTGTCATTTACCGGTTGTTGCTGGGTGTTGTTTTATTTTGCTTGTACTTTGCTATTGAGTTCTAACAAACTGTGGTTTAACTATCAAATGTCTGATACAGAAATAGCGGTTATTTGTCATGAAGCAAGTCTTACCCACCAAGCAGAGCAAATAGCAAATCAACTGTCTTGTCCTTATTTAGGAGTAATAACCTCAACGCAGTTAACTATACCTAATCTAGTGATTGAGGTAACAGGAGATGGCGTTGTTTTAGCGGAAACTGGAAAAAAATCAACTAACCCTGTAAGAGTAGATTTTGTTACTGGTGCTTTAGCGCATAGAAGAAAATATGGGGGAGGGAAAAACCAAGCAATTGCCAAAGCAGTCGGTTTAAATAAAGTTAAAAAGTTACAAGTTCTTGATGCAACTGCTGGTTTAGGACGAGATGCTTTTGTTCTAGCCAGTTTAGGTTGCCAAGTGACATTACTGGAACGCTCGAAAGTCGTTCACTTATTATTGGCTGATGGCCTTAATAGAGCAGCAATTGATGTAGATGTTGCTAGTATTGTTAATCAGTTACAACTGCTTTGTATTGATGCCAAAGACTATTTGCAAGAATTGTTAGGGTTAGCTGATCAATTTGATGTGGTCTATTTAGACCCTATGTTTCCTCATCGAGAAAAAAGCGCCAAAGTCAAAAAGGAAATGCGAATTTTTCAACAGCTATTAGGTCAAGACTTAGATGCAGACTATTTATTGGATGCAGCTATTGCAATTGCTAAGTATCGCGTGGTCGTCAAAAGACCAAAGCTTGCACCTTATTTGGCTGATAAAGCCCCAACTTATCAGTTAACAGGTAAGTCTGGTCGTTTTGATGTTTATGTGAATAAAGCATTTGGTAGCTAGTAGTCCATATGCAAAATAAGGTTTGAATACTGTTACCCAGCTTTACGCATGGACCACTAATTAACGGGCTTAAATTCACTTTCAGTTAAATGAAGAATGCTATAACGAATATCGGGAGGCAGTATTCTTTTAGCAGCTAGGCCAATATCATAGAGTGCTTTATCGAAGCATAAAGCACCATTGTGGCTAATTGTAATAACATGTTTGTTCTTAAGTGTTTGAATGAGATTACGAAACAATGTTTTGTCAAAAAACTCTGGGGCATTAATACCCTGGACTAGAGAAAGCCGTTGGGCAATGTTCTGGCACTGATTCTCTAGCATGTGGGCATCAAGTGTTGCACTTCCAGCTTTTAATAACACACTAATGACCAAATAAAACCGCTCTAGCATTTGGCTAATAGCTTTGGCCAAAAGGCTTAACTGTATAAATTCAACAGTGTTTGGTGCTGAGCGTACCAACTTGCCATTTTCCTGGCTAACTAACTTTAGTTGTTTTAAACAGTTAATACTGTTCTCAATTTCTGTTTGCACCTGTTGTTCTGGCCAGATTAAAAATAGCTCAGTTTTTAAATAAGGGTAAAGCGTAACACAGGCTTTAGTTAGGTCATCACGAATTTGATAAGGACTATTGACGAAGAAACAGCTGATCAGAGAGGGTAGGGCAAATAAATGTAAGATGTTATTGCGATAATAGGTCATGATCACGGCATTCTTTTCACTTAATGTGACGACATCACCTAATGCATCTGTATGTGTGTGAATAAGCTTCATTGACTCCACATATTGTGTCATTGACTCGCTTGTTTCGTCTGGCAAAGTAACTTTTTCACTGTAGGGCAATTGTTTTAACAGGGTTAAGTAAAAGTCGAGTGAAAAGTATAGTGTGTTTTTATCAAGAGCTTGTCTGGGAGTTGAAAGTAATGCCATTGCTGTCAGATTAACCGCATTGACTGAAGCAGCGGCATTAATACGCTGGATTAACTGGGTAGCTAGCATATTCGTCACTGGGTTTAGCCATTCAGGTTTAGTTGCCTTTGCTAGAGTATAATCATGCCAGTTAGGTTGTTGTTCTGTTAAAAAGTCACTCAGGGATAGTGGAGAAGAAAAGTTTACTGTTACTTTTCCAAGTGTTCTTTTTAAACTGGTCAGTGTGCGAAAAATATCCAGTGGGGATTCTTTTTTCTTAGATTTACCTCGTAGTTCACCTAAATAGGTTTTAACTTCCAAGACATTTTCATAGCCAATATAAACAGGAATAAAAACGATGGGTTTTCTATTGTCGCGTAAATAGCTACGAATAGTGAGTGCCAGCATGCCAGTTTTAGGTGTTATACAGCGTCCAGTACGACTACGCCCACCCTCGATAAAGTACTCAGTTGGAAAGCCTTTAATAAATAATGTATGTAAATATTCGTTAAATACGGCAGTATAGAGTTGATTGCCTTTAAACTGTCGACGAATAAAAAAAGCACCACTTCTTCGCAGTAAACCACCAATCACTGGCATGTTAAGATTAATACCTGCAGCAATATGTGGTGGTGTTAAACCTTGCTTAAACAAAACGTAGGATAATAATAAGTAGTCAATATGACTACGGTGACATGGTACGTAGATTATTTCATGGTCTTTTGCTAATGCTTTGACTGGCTCTAAGTGATTGACTTCAATACCATGGTAGACTTTATTCCAAAACCAAGAGAGTGCGATATCCAGTAAACGGATAGCTGCATAACTAAAGTCCGAAGCGATTTCTTTACCATAATATTGACCCTTGGCTTTTGCTTTTTGGTAGTCAATGTTTTTTTCTTTCACTTCATTATTAATGGCATCTATCACTAAGGGAGCATAGAGAAGTGAGTTTACCAAACTATGGCGATGTGATAAGTCAGGTCCAACCACTGAGGTGCGTAGCTGTCTGAAATGCACACGTAAAATTCTGGCGACTTTTCGTTGAGTACGACTTTCTCCTAATTCGTTATTAACAATGTCACGTAATGACATAGGAGAATTAAAGTGCACTATGGTTTGTTTGCCGTGAATAATAATGGTTAACAGTTTTTTAAAGCGGCTGGCTACTTGGAAGTTGTAGGCAAATAAAAGCTTGAGTGCTGATTGCTCTTTATCAGGTGAGCGTCCCCAGAATACAGAAACAGGCACAAGCAGTACATCAAGTGCAGCATTGTTTTGGACTTGACTGATCAGTTGCTTTAATTGCTCTGGCAAGCTTGCATCTTCTCGTTTAAATAGAACCCCTTTAAGTTGGGTTAAAAAAAAGTGAGCAGGCTGTTCCGAGGTTAAGTTGGGAAGTAACTCAGATGGTTTTGGCAGTTGCGCTCTAATACATTCTTGCTCAACTAGTAAAAAATCAGATAAAGATGAGTTGCGTAATACATAGCAAACAGGCGTATTGGAGGGCAGCTTAAGCTGTTCTGCTGAACCATTATGTACTTCGACTTTAACCCAAAACGAAATTAACTTGCGTAGTAAAGCTAATAAAAATTGAGAGCTTCTAATTAATTTTTCCATAATATACTTTTAAAAGTGGCTGTTCTGTTACTATTTAGCAACATAAGTACAAAGCCATATACTCAAACTGTAATCTATTATAGTCTTCGTAAAAAACTTTAGGGTAAGCCTGCTGTGTGTAAGATTTTACTGGTAGTGTAAGGAGAGTAGCTGTTTTTCCTGCTAAATATTTACTATGTTAAACGTCCTGCCAAAGAACAGGGCCTTCTCCAAACTCATTAATTTGCCACCACTCATCTTCATTATTTTTACCTTCTTCCCAAAAGTTGCCATTACAACGAACTTCTATGTTTAGGGTTTGGTATGCATCTCGGGCGCAGTCAATGTCTGTTTCCCATGGGGAATCTGAGGAATTAAACCAGATGCTGGAAAAGAAGCGACCAGCTGCTTTTTCAACAATTAAAATGGGTACTGCGTGGGAACCTATCATCCCAAAGTAGTGGTGACTACGTCCATGGCTGTTGGTAGCGGTCAAATTGTCAAAGCGCTTTTCAAGCCAGTTTAAGATAGCATCTAAATTGGTGGTTTTAAGGTACACTTCTATATCAGGTTGCTGCATAATTTAGTCTCTAAACAACATCTGTAATATCCTGCCAATACAAAGCCCCAAATATCCTGTTAGTGCAATAATACTGCTGATTGCTAAACCAACCAACCCTATTATAAAACAGTTGTAACTATAGTGCGGACTAATCCAGTGCTTTTGTACAGCAACCAGTAGCAAGCCATTTACACCAAACAGAGCTGCCCCCACTAAAAAAATACTCAGAAAACGCTTGGGATTTTGACTAATAACTAATAACTGTTGCTTGAAGTGGGGTGTTTTCATGTGGAAATCATCCCTTTGGTTAGACTTATTATTCAGTTTGGCACATTGGCTCTCAAAATGTGTCTATGCTGTAAAGCTGTTGAGTATAGAAAAGTAGAAGAGGGGCGATACGCAACCTGGTTTGTTGTTATTGTGTCTAATTACCAAGGATGGTGAATTAGGGCAAAGCTGGAACAATTGCTGTGTAGTATTAACAGCCACCCCAATTACCTATTGTTAATGGGTAGTTGGGGTGGCTCTGCTACTACAAGCCTTGCTATTTGCTAAAGAGCTTGCTCAGTATCTTTTCATACATAGACGACAGTAAGTCCAAATCGGCTACTTTCACGCACTCATTTATTTTATGGATGGTGGCATTAGACGGGCCAAGCTCAATGACTTCTGTACCTGTTGGAGCAATAAAACGACCATCAGAAGTGCCACCAGCGGTTGAAACGGTAGGTTTGTAGCCTGTTACGTCTTCTACTGCACTGACAGTTGCAGGTAATAAATGACCATGATCTGTCAAAAAGGGTAAACCAAATAGGCTCCATTCAATATGGAAATCCAGTTGGTGCTGTTTGAGAATATACTCTACTCGTTGTTGGAGTGATTCAGCTGTACTTTCAGTAGAAAAGCGGAAATTAAATTGAACTGAGAGCTCGCCAGGAACGACATTGGTTGCACCAGTACCAGCACTGATATTTGAAATTTGAAAACTGGTAGGAGGGAAGTATTCATTACCTTGGTCCCACTCATGAGCAGTAAGCGCTGCTAAAGCGGGCGCTGCTAAATGGATAGGATTTTTCACCAGGTGGGGATAGGCTACATGCCCTTGTACACCTTTAACCGTTAAAACGGCACCTAACGAACCTCGGCGACCATTTTTAATAACATCACCCACAAACTCTGTACTTGATGGCTCTCCTACAATACACCAGTCAATATGCTCTCCCCTGGCTTGTAAATGCTCTACCACTTTAACGGTGCCATTTTTAGCAGGGCCTTCCTCATCGCTGGTTATTAAAAAAGCAATGGAGCCATGCTCCTCAAAATCAGGAGTTTCAGCCAGGAACCGCTCACAGGCGGTAATCATTGCAGCCAATGAGCCTTTCATGTCTGCAGCTCCACGGCCATATAGCATTCCATCAGCAATGGTTGGCTCAAAGGGAGGATATTGCCAGGTTGATTCTGGCCCAGTAGGCACCACATCAGTATGGCCAGCAAAGGCTAATACAGGGCCTTTTTCACCTAGCCTTAACCAGACATTATCAACGTCTTCAAAGCGAAGCCGCTCCACGGTGAAGCCTAGCGCCGCCAAGCGCATAATCATAATTTCCTGACAATTAACATCATTTGGGGTAATGGATGGTTGCTGGATAAGCTCTTTGGCTAGTTTGACGGTTGGGCTGAGTTGGCTCATAAGGTAAGACAGACGCCTTTTAAATGGAGTTATTTGATAATTAATAAGTTAACTGACAGGTTTTTGCTACTCAGTTTTTTCTTTGTACTCACAAAGGTCTTCAATAATACATGAATTACACATCGGCTTACGGGCTTTACACACATAACGACCGTGGAGAATTAACCAGTGATGGGCATCCAGTAAAAACTCTTTTGGTACTACTTTTAGTAGTTTCTTTTCCACTTCAAGTACATTTTTACCCGGTGCTAAATTAGTACGGTTACTAACACGAAATATATGGGTATCAACTGCCATCGCTGGTTGTCGAAAAGCGGTATTAAGAATGACATTAGCTGTTTTACGGCCAACACCAGGCAGTGCTTCAAGCGCTTCTCTCGTGTCTGGAACCTGAGAGTCATGTTGTGTCATTAATATTTTGCAGGTTTTAATAATATTCTCAGCTTTAGCATTATATAAACCAATGGTTTTAATATATTTCTTAAGTCCTTCAACCCCTAGTGCAAAGATTGTTTCAGGCGTATTTGCAACTGGAAACAAAATTTTAGTTGCCTTATTAACACCTACATCAGTGGCTTGAGCAGATAAAATAACGGCTATCAATAGTTCAAAAGAACTGTTGTACTCCAGCTCAGTGGTAGGGTTAGGGTTTTGGGCTTGCAAACGGGAAAAAATTTCGTGGCGCTTTTGCTTGTTCATATTCAGGCTAACTATACATCACTTCATATTATTAGAGCTGTAAACATCATCTGAAGTGCAGTGTGTTTGTATACCATGTGGTACAAGCTATCACAAAGCAGAGAAATATGAAGTGATAGGGTATTTTGGAGCAGCTGTCTGGAACAGCTAAAGCGCTAAAGGCCATGGATGGCCTTGTAGAGCGGTGGAAAAATACCCTGTTACTTCAATTCTTCGATACCTTTTTTTACACTCTTTCTAACAGAGTGTGAAAATAAGCCAGGTGCCCAATATCTAGGTGTTCAATATAGAATAACAAGCTATTCTTCGCCGTTTATGAAGGGCCTTTCTTAGCCCTCCATAAACTAAAGCGACGCAGCTACAGAATACCTTGCTACTCCATATCCATAAGCTTTATAGGCGCTTTTGAAGAGAGTGAAAGCGCGCTCTTTAGGTAACTATCAGACTATGTTTACAGGTTTTAGCTAATCTGGCCCGTTACTCTAACGCGTTTGCTGCCTGTTGCAACTTCTTTTGAGGCTTTAGCTGCCTGGTGAGCATCAATCAGGTTTTTAATAGCAATAAAAAAGCCCATAAAAACAAATGCACCGGGTGGTAATACAGCAAATAGAAATTTCTTGTAGTCAGCAATCAGGGTAATGGTCCAGTTTTCTGCAATGCTACCAAATAGCAGATGCATATTGGCAAATAACGTACCCTGACCAATGGCTTCACGCACGGCACCTAGTAATATTAATACTAAGGCAAAGCCAGTCCCCATCATTATCCCATCTAACATAGAGGGAAGTGGAGAGTGCTTGGAAGCAAATGCATCAGCCCGACCAAGTACAGTACAGTTGGTGACAATTAAGGGAATAAACAAGCCAAGAATTTGGTACAACTCATAAGTAAAAGCCTGCATTAATAGCTCTACACAACTGGTAAAGGCAGCAATGATCATCACAAATGCAGGCAAGCGAATCGCTTCAGTTACATGATTTCGAATAAGTGAGACCGCCAAGTTTGAGCAAGTAAGCACGATTAATGTCGCAAAGCCAAGCCCAATAGCATTGACCACACTATTAGAAACACCAAGCAAGGGACATAAGCCTAGTAGTTGAACCAAGGCTGGGTTATTTTTCCAGAGCCCCTCAACAGCAATGGCTTTTGGATCTGCACTAGCCATGGTTTACTTCCTCTAGTTTTTTCGCACCTTCCTGAAACAAAGTGGTTTGGTGTTCATTAAAGTAATCCAGTGAGCGCTTCACTGCTGTTACCACAGCCCTAGGGGTAATAGTCGCACCTGTGAATTGATCAAATTCACCACCATCTTTTTTTACTGCCCAACCATCTTCCGTGGGATTTAATAAGGATTTGCCTGCAAAGTTATCAATCCAGCTGGATACTTTACTATCAATGGCATCACCCAAACCAGGGGTTTCTTTATGAGCAATGACTCGGGTACCAGTGAGCTGGCCAGAGCGGTCAATACCCACTAGTAAGTCAATGCGACCGTTATAACCATCGGGTGCTGCCACTGGAATAACCACGGCAGCTGGCTGCTGTCCTTTAAACGCCACATACACCTTGAATGGCTGGTGTTGGCTAATCAGAGGTTCTGCTGGTTGAGTGACATAGGTGTGAAGTAAATCATTATCATAATAACGTTGGGGCAGAATATCTGCTAAAGCCCGTTGTTCACTGGCTCGAATTTGTGCTGCTATCCGATCCTGAGTGAAAACAAACGTCAGGGCAATTAGGCCCACGGTGAGCGTAGCAAATATTCCAAGGCGTAAACTGTTATTACTAATGGCTTTGGCAAGTAGACTCATCGAAAACAATCCCTAGTCTGATTTAGCCAGGCCACGGTTGGGTTTTTTGTGGCCATAGGTTCGGGGCTGAGTGTAATAATCAATGGTGGGAGCTGCCATATTCATCAGTAATACGGCAAAGGCTACACCATCGGGGTAGCCACCCCAGGCTCTGATAATGTATGTGAGTACACCAATGCTGGCACCAAAGACTATTCGGCCCTTTTTGCTGGTTGCTGAGCTGACGGGGTCGGTGACAATAAAAAAGGCACCTAACATCGTTGCACCACTTAACAAGTGAAACAGTGGTCCGCCATGACTATCGGAGCCTTCGCCCCCATAAAACAGCAGTGACATAACAAATAAGGCCGCTAGCATGGCAACGGGTGCATGCCAGGTGAAGACCTTTTTAACTAGCAGGAAGATTCCACCCACTAAAAATGCCAGGTTAACCCAGGTCCAGCCAACACCTGCAGAACCTTCCAATAAAGGGGTTTGCTGCCATAACTCCAGCAAAGTTAAGCTGGTATTGTTTTTAACAACATCCAAAGGAGTTGCCCCAGTAAAGCTATCAACAGCGCTACTGCCGATAGCTGGGAGCCAAAAGCTCAAACTATCGATTAATGAAGGGTTGGTTAAATTACCTTCGATGCCTTTGGGTGATAACCAAGCGGTCATTTCCACTGGGAAAGAAATCAGTAGTAGTACATAGCCCAGCATGGCAGGGTTGAAAGGGTTATAGCCAAGTCCACCATAAAGCTGTTTGCCAATAATAATCGCGAAACTACATCCAATTAAAGTTAGCCACCAAGGGGCTGTTGGAGGAATTGCTAGCGCTAATAGAAAAGCAGTTACAACTGCACTGTAGTCTTTTAAATAATATTGAATGGGTCGGTTACGGAGTTTGAGTACCAGTGCCTCACTACCCAGTGCAATTGCAGTTGCCCAGGCTAGGTTAATTAACACTCCATAACCAAAGAAGAAGCAGTTAGCCAGGATGCCCGGTATTAAAGCCAGTAAAACCCACTGCATTACCTTGGTGCTTTGGTTCTGGCTGTGAGTATGAGGTGAAGACATACGAATTAATGACATAGGACTTTAAACCTCTGTTTCAGGGGCTTTGCTAGCCAGGTAGTCTGCTAAGGCTTGTTCTGCTGTGGCTAGCTCTTGCTCTGCTTGGCTGGTTGCCTGAGTCAATTCTGCTAGATTGGCTTGACCTTCTGCCTCTGCTTGCTTTAAAGAACGCTTTGCTTTTTTCGCGTTAGCTTTTGCCATTGCAACCTGAATTTTTAGCTTTTTCTCAGCCTCATCCAGTGGTGTTTTTTTCTTGGCAGGTTTGGTTGCTTTGTTTTCAGGGATAGTTTGCTGGGCGCTTGGGTGCTTTTCAGCTTGACTGGTCAGGTAAGAGTTAAGGGCATCCTCTGTTTGATTAACAATTTGTTGGTTTGCTGCTACTTCTGCTTTTAACGCTTCTTCTTGTTCTGAGCCAGCTTCTGCTGCTTTAGCGTAGCTTCGCTCGGATTTTTTCAAAGCTGCTTTAGCCATTGCTAGCTCAATAGAGAGCTTTTTGTGCTGCTCATCTTTAACGGCAGGCTTCTTTTTGACTGGTTTTGGCGGTTCTGCAGGGGTAGGCTCTTGGCTGGAAAGCTTGGCCAGCTCTGCTTCTGTGTCAGAAACGATTTTTTGTTGTGCAGCTAATTCCTGCTCGAAGCTGATTATATCCTCGCCTTCTCCTGCTTGATCGATAGCACGCTTGGCTTTTTTCAGAGCAGCATTAGCCATCGCTAGCTTGATTTTCAGTGCTTTTTCTTCTGCACTGGGTTTTGGTTTAGCTGGCTGTTCAGTCGCGTCAACAGTTGACTCAGCCTGCTGTAGAGAGCTCTCTAATTGCTTGAGCTGATCATTCAGTAAGGTTAAGTCTTGTTCTAACTTGTTGGTGTCTTGTTCCTGTTCTTTTGCTTGCTCAAGTTGTCGCTGGGTCTTTTTAATTTGTGCATTAACCGTAGCCAACTGTATTTTCAGCTGTTTTTGTGCAGGGCTTAATGGTGCTTTTGAAGAAGCGCTGGCTCCCGCCGCTTTTTTAGCTTTAGCTCGATCAATCGCTGCCTGTGCATCATCTTTGGGTTGCGCTTTGCTGGCTTTGAGTTTGGCTGCTTTCGCAGCGTTAGCTTTACGTTTTGCCTCTTTTTCCTGCGCGACTCTTTCTAAGCGAGTCTGGCGTGCCTCAAAGCGCATTTTTGAGTGTTCTGCTTTTTGCTGCATCGCCTCTTGGTGGCGAATTTCCCCTTTTGAGGCGCGATAATACTGAACCAGTGGAATAGCACTAGGGCACACAAATGAACAGGCACCACATTCGATACAATCAAACAGATTGTGGTGTTTGAGCATTTCATGGTCTTTTGATTGAGAAAACCAATACAGCTGCTGGGGTAGCAATGAAGCAGGGCAGGCTTGGTCACACATGCCGCAGCGAATACAGGCCTGGGCAGGTGGTGCAGGAGGAAACTCCTCGGCAGTAGCGGCAATCAGGCAGTTAGTGGTTTTGACTACAGGAATAGCTTGGTTTTCCAGAGTAAAGCCCATCATTGGACCACCCATGACTAAACGATTGAATGGGCTATCAACCAAACCAGCTTGAGGAAGTAGCTCTGCAATCAGAGTCCCTAAACGCACTTCGAGGTTTTTAGGAGTACTGAGTGCTTGCCCGGTTAAGGTGGTTACTCTAGAAACTAATGGTTTACCAACAATCACTGCATCATGAATGGCAGCAGCGGTTCCCACATTTTGGCAAATAATGCCAATATCTGCAGGCAAGCTGCCACTGGGCACTTCTTTACCAGTCAAAATATATATTAACTGCTTCTCACCACCAGAAGGGTACTTAGTTGGAAAACTGGCAACCTGAATGGTACTACCTTTGGTTGCAGACTCCATTGCTGCTATCGCTTGGGGCTTGTTATCCTCAATACCAATAATGCATTCGTTAGGCTGTAACAAATGACAGAGAATTTGTACCCCACTAACGATTTGCTCGGCTCGCTCTCGCATCAACATATCGTCAGCAGTGATATAAGGTTCGCATTCGGTACCATTGATAATCAAAGTGGAGACTTTATTCTCACCACGGGCTTTTAATTTGGCCCCTGTGGGAAACCCAGCGCCCCCCAGTCCGGTTATTCCTGCTTGACGAATATGTTCAATTAATTCAGCTGGGTTGACTGAGGTGTAGTTTGTGACTGGGTTGAGGGGCTGCCACTCATCTTTACCATCAGACTCAATCACAATGCACTGGTCTGACATGCCTGAAGGGTGAGGGATCGGATGATCAGTGACAGCTACTACAGTTCCTGAGATTGATGCATGTACTGGTGCACTGACAAAGCCATTGGGTTGGGCAATTATTTGGCCAGTTTTAACCTGATCACCAACAGCAACCACTGGCTCGGCAGGTGCTCCAATGTGCTGCTGAAGAGGTAATACAACCTTGCTAGGAAGCAGTGCTTCAGTAATGCTTTGTTGAGTTGACTGATGCTTGTTTTCAGGAGGGTGAACGCCACCAGGTAATGACCAAACCTTTCTCATACCAGCTGCCCTCGATCGGCATCAGTTGCAATAATCTGGCTTGGTGGCACAGGAAGATCCCAGCGCCAGGTTTGGGGAGTCACCTCAATAGGAATCATGTCAATACAGTCTACAGGGCAGGGTTCAACACATAGATCACAGCCAGTGCACTCATCAGCAATGACTGTATGCATCTGCTTGGCAGCACCTAAAATGGCATCGACAGGACAAGCCTGGATACACTTCGTGCAGCCAATACATTCTGCTTCACGGATAAATGCAACAGTACGTGGTTTTTCTTCACCATGTTCAGCATCAAGAGGAGTGGGCTCAACATCAAGTAAGTCAGCTAATGCATGGATGGTTGCGTCCCCTCCCGGTGGGCATTTATTAATAGCATCACCATTGGCAATAGCTTCTGCATAGGGCTTACAGCCTGGGTAGCCACACTGCCCACACTGGGTTTGAGGTAATAAGGCATTTACCTGATCAACTAATGGGTCGCCTTCTACTTTAAATTTTTCTGAAGCAAAGCCGAGTATAGCGCCAAAAACAATGGCTAGAATCAGTAAGGCAATAACGGCAAGAAATATTATATCCATAGTGTATGTTTGCTTTACAACTTAACTAAGCCAATAAACCCCATAAATGCTAAAGCCATTAAGCCAGCAGTGATCATTCCAATGGCGGCACCACGAAAAGGTACAGGTACATCAGCGGCGGCTATTCGCTCTCGCATAGCGGCAAATAATACTAATACCAGTGAAAAGCCCACTGCAGCTCCAAATCCATAAGTAGCTGAGGCAATAAAAGATGTATTCAGGCGATTGGTGTTAAGCAGGGCAACCCCTAAAACAGCACAGTTAGAGGTGATCAAGGGGAGAAACACGCCAAGTACCTTGTAAAGTAGCGGGCTGGTTTTATGCACCACCATCTCAGTAAACTGTACAACAACAGCAATGACTAGGATAAAAGAGATGGTTTTTAAAAAGGTTAAATCAAGGGGCTTTAAAATATATTCAAAAGTTAAATAGCTGCAAATAGACGCTAAGGTAAGTACAAAGGTAGTTGCCAGGGACATCCCAATAGCGGTTTCCAGCTTATTTGAAACCCCCATAAACGGACATAACCCAAGAAACTGGGCTAATACGTAGTTATTGACCAGAATGGTGCTGATCAAAATAAAAACAAGTTCTGTGGTTACCTCTGGCATGGTAAGTTCACCAACAAATTACAATAGCTCATGTAGACAACATGTGATGATTATATTGTCTTAGTGTTGTTAATACTCATACAAAAAGTAGGGGGTTGGCCTTTATATTGCTGAGCATATTATTGTGCAGCTTCATATGCCGTACAAGTGTGGATTTCGTCAGTTTTAAGTATAAATTGTTATATGCTTAATTGTAGTTGCTATAGTGCTCAACCAACTGGCTGAGCACTATCCACTAAGTGTAGGAAGTGAAGCATTATAGGCTGGTTAAAGCACACGCATGCCTGGTTTTGCACCTGACTCAGGTTGAATAATCCATAAGTCTTTTCCTCCTGGACCAGCACACAGGACCATACCTTCGGATACCCCAAAGCGCATTTTGCGAGGTTTTAAATTGGCTACTAATACAGTCAATTTGCCTTCTAGGTCTTCAGGTTGGTAGGCTGACTTGATTCCAGAGAAGACATTGCGGATTTCTCCTCCTATATCCAGAGTCAGCTGCAATAACTTTTCAGCACCATCTACATGGCTAGCCTTCACCACTTTTGCTACTCGTAAGTCTAGCTTGGCAAAGTCATCAAACTCTATTTCATCTGCAATAGGGTCTTTTAGTAGAGGGCTATCTGCTGGAAGTGGCTGAGTTTCAACTTGTTTTGATGCTTCAACCATTGCTTTCACCTTATCCATTTCTACGCGTTGCATTAGTGGTTTGAACTTGTTGACGGAATGGTTCAGCAGTAGTTGTTTGCTATCTTTCCACTTCAGTGGATCAATATTTAAATAAGCTTCAGCTTGAGCTGCCAGTGCTGGAGTAACGGGCTTGAGGTATATCATTAATAAACGGAACAGGTTGATGCCGACTGTGCAGATATCTAACACCTGTTGTGCATTACCTTCTTGCTTAGCTAATGCCCAAGGGGCTTGGTCATTAATATAGGTATTGGCCAGATCTGCCAGTGTCATGATTTCTCGCATGGCTTTGGCAAACTCACGGTTTTCATAACAGGCAGCAATTTGCTCACCTTTATCAATAAACTGCTCCGTCAGTTCTGGAGCAATGTTATTACTGGATAATACCCCGCCTGACTTCTTAATAAAGTTGGCACAGCGGCTGGCAATATTAATGACTTTATTGACTAAGTCGCTATTTACTTTTTGGGCAAAGTCTTCAAGGTTTAGGTCTAAGTCGTCAATTCGGTTAGTGAGCTTTGCTGCATAAAAGTAACGCAAGTACTCTGGGTTTAAATGGTCTAAGTAGTTACGGGCAGTGATGAAGGTCCCGCGAGACTTAGACATTTTTTCGTTATTAATAGTCAAATAGCCATGTACACAAACCGCAGTGGGGGTACGATAACCTGCTCCAGACAGCATGGCTGGCCAAAATAAACAATGGAAGTTAATAATGTCCTTGCCAATAAAGTGGTAAATTTCAGCTTTACTGTCTGGCCCCCAGTAGTCATCAAAGTTCAGGTCTTCTCGGCGGTCGCATAAATTTTTAAAGCTAGCCATATACCCAATAGGTGCATCCAGCCATACATAAAAATACTTCCCAGGTTGGTCGGGAATTTCAAAGCCAAAGTAAGGGGCATCGCGGGATATATCCCAGTTTTGCAATCCGGTGTCTAGCCATTCAGCCAGCTTGTTAGCAATTTCTTCTGAGACGGCACCATTACGGGTCCACTTTTTCAAAAACTCGGTGAATTTACTGAGGTTAAAGAAAAAATGCTCTGACTGCTTAGTGATCGGTTTGGCGCCAGAAATAGCTGACACTGCATTTTTTAGCTCAGAGGGAGAATAGGTGGCACTGCAAACTTCACAGTTGTCACCGTACTGGTCTTCAGCGCCACAACGAGGGCATTCCCCCTTAATGTAGCGATCTGCCAAGAACATCTGTTTTTCTGGGTCGTAAGCCTGGCTGATTTGTTGGGAGCTAATATAGCCTTCTTCTCTGAGTGCTAAATAAATAGTTTCTGATAGCTCGCGGTTTTCTTCGGAGTGTGTCGTATAATAATTATCAAATTCGATTAAAAACTCGCCAAAATCTTTAATGCGTTCTTCATTAACTTGGGCGACTAATTGCTCTGGCGTAATACCCAGTTTTTCAGCATGTAGACTAATAGCAGTGCCATGGGCATCGTCTGCACAAACATAGGTACATTTGTGACCACGCATTTTTTGGAAGCGTACCCAAATATCTGTCTGAATATATTCCACCAAGTGCCCCATATGGAGCGGCCCGTTGGCATAAGGGAGGGCGCTAGTGACAAGTATTCTTCGGGATTGCTGCTTCATAATTAACCAATGCTGTGATTTTGTTGATGAACCTTATACTTAAAAAACGGATCGAAGCCGGTAGCTTAAGTGGAGATCATTATAAAACGAAACGAGTGTAGAGTCTTATATTAAGTGACGATATAGCAGTATTGATATGAAAGATTGACTGTCAAGTAATTGCAGTAAAAAAATGATTGGCCAGCAGGGGGGCTAAACTTTTAAAATAATGTTATAAGTTTAGGATGTGGTGGTGTTTTTTTGAACATATTGGCTGGTTCAATTAATCCACTACAGTTAGGGCTGCTTTAGGTTAGGGTTTCTACAGATCACGGTTATTAGAGACCAGAGGTGGTATATATACAGAAGATGTATTTTTATACAATTGACCCAAGCCCTAGTAGGCAAACCATACACAATACTCACAACCAGTCGTCAAGTATATATCATTAAGTAGTAGGCTATTCCATGAGTGATCAAGATCGAAAGAGCTTTATCAGGATGCGTAACCAAGGCTACTTACCTTGGGAGATTGAGCCTCAGCAGGAGCCTCAATCCGCTGCTGATGAGCATCCTGTTTTTGGTCGCACGGAGCAAGTAAACCATAATGACAACGGAGCTAGAGTTCAGCCATTACCTAAAGACTTTATACCTGAGCCACGGTATATTCAGTGGCTTGAAAAGCACCATGGTGTGCCCCCAGCGTTCACCTTAGCGCAATTGCCCGAGTTTAAGCTGTATTGGTTGGAAACTGGTGAAGCGCGCAAAGCTTGGCAGAATAAATTCAAGAATCATGTAATCTATCAGTGGAAACGGCAGCAAAGTGAAAGACAGCAAAGACCTCACCGCTCAACTATTGAAGAGCTCACCGACTGTAGCTGGGCAGATGGAGTCGACTTCGACGACGAATTGTGAGTCTATCAAGCAAAACCAGGCAATCAATATGCTTTTCCGCAAACTGAAGGCGGCATTTCCTCAGCGGTATAAGTCAGTATTTCCTACAATAGATGAAGAAAATACATCTAAAAAACAGTGGCGAAAAAGCCTTAACCGATACTCACCTGAGCGAATTGTAAAAGCGACAGAGCAGGCTATTCGCCAAGCCAAATATTTTCCAGACCTGATAGATATTCAAAATCATTGCAAGCTGACTTATAAAGAGTGTGGTTTACCCTCTGCTGAAGCGGCTTATCGAGAAGCTTGCTTTGCTACTGATCAGTCAGCTGAGGCAAGTTGGACGCATCCTGCCGTTTATTTAGCAGCAAGAGCAACGGGTTGGCTCTTGTTACGAACTGAAGAGCAACGAATTGTGTTTCCTGTTTTTCAGCGCAATTATGGCATTCTTTGTAATCGTGTTATCGATGGTGAAGATTTAGCTGCTGATTTGCCCAAAGGCTTAGAACATCATCAGTTATCTGCAGCTGAGCAAGCAGAACAACAATCAAATCAACATTTAAAGCAACAAATGCAGGCCCAGGGGATTAATCCTAAATCTGGCAGACAAGCATTTGAGCACCTAAAGCAGCAACTGCAAAAGTAATAGTTTTATTGGAGTACAGCGAATGACCACTATCAACCGTACTCAGGTTGAGCAGGTGATTGACCAGTATCAAGACCCTTATTATCAAAGACCGTTATCTCAAGTTAATGCTGTTAAAACAATTCAAGTGTCTCCTCAAGGCGAGGTAAGTGTAGAGCTGCAGTTTGCTTATCCAAACTCAAAGCTGGTTGGTGGTATTCAAACGTTATTAAGTGAAGCAATAAAGCAGTTGCCGGGTGTTAAATCAGCCAACGTGGAAATGTCAACGGCGATTCCAGTAGCTAAAGGTCAAAATAATTTACCCGCGATGGCAGGCGTTAAAAATATTATTGCTGTTGCCTCGGGCAAAGGGGGAGTTGGTAAGTCAACGACTGCGGTAAATCTTGCACTGGCTTTAGCGGCGAATGGCGCCAATGTGGGAATTTTAGATGCCGATATTTATGGGCCAAGCCAAGGGTTGATGTTGGGGGTTAAGACTGGAGAGCGGCCAGAGGTGCAAGAAGTTGATGGCAAACCTCTAATGAAGCCAGTGATAGCTCACGGCATTCAAGTCATGTCGATGGCATTTTTGGTGGATGACAATACGCCAATGGTATGGCGTGGGCCAATGGTGAGCGGTGCACTACAGCAGTTGCTTACCCAAACTTTGTGGCAAGATTTAGACTATTTGTTTGTGGATATGCCACCAGGCACAGGTGACATTCAATTAACCCTGGCACAGCGCGTCCCTGTGGCAGGAGCAATCATTGTTACTACCCCTCAAGACCTAGCACTGCTTGATGCAAAAAAAGGCATTGAAATGTTTCGTAAAGTCAATGTGCCTGTGATTGGGGTGGTGGAAAATATGAGCACCCATATTTGTAGTCAGTGTGGTCATATCGAACACTTATTTGGCGAAGGCGGTGGGCAAAGTATTGCAGAGCAGTATCAGACAACATTGCTGGGAGCTTTGCCGCTATCGATGGCAATTCGTGAGCAGGCAGATGGGGGGATGCCAACAGTTGTTGCAGACCCTGAAGGCCAGTTAAGCTATGTATATCAAGAAATTGCTAGGAGAGCGGCTGCCCTATTAAGTAAACAAACGCTTCAGATGGCAGCAGTACCCAATATTTCAGTAGTTGATGATTAAAACTGGTTGTTAATAATTCATTAGTTTTAAGTGTTAGTTGTTTCTTAGTAATAGCTGTTTTCAAAGCCTGGGACAATATTTAATGCGGTTATGTGATAGAGATATAGAGGCTTTATTAGCCAGCGGTAAAATTTCCATTGAACCAATGCCTTCGGTTGATCGCATTAATGGAGTGAGTGTTGACCTGACGTTGGGCAACAGTTTCCGGGTATTTAATGATCATGCCGCGCCTTACATTGACTTGAGTGGGCCGAAAGAGCAAATTGATGCAGTGCTTGACTCTATCATGAGTAAAGAAATTATTTTAAATGATGAAGAAGCATTTTTTCTTCATCCTGGAGAGTTGGCATTGGCTGTTACCCAAGAGTCTATCACATTGCCAGATGATATCGTTGGTTGGCTGGATGGCCGCTCATCACTCGCTAGGCTAGGGCTGATGGTTCATGTAACAGCGCATCGGATTGACCCCGGCTGGAGTGGTCAGATTGTGCTGGAGTTTTTTAATGGGGGGAAACTACCTCTGGCATTAAAGCCTAATATGACCATTGGTGCGATTAATTTTGAGCAAATGTCAGGCCCTGCTCAAAGACCATACAATAAACGTGATAATGCTAAATATAAAGGGCAGTCGGGTGCGATTGCCAGTCGTATTAGTGAAGAGAATTAACAGTCTGGTTATACAGTTTAATGTGTACTGAAAGTACACTCTTATCCCAAAGTGAATATCTAAAGCTAGTCTTTAATGACTAGCTTTTTTCTTTCTCTCCTGCCCATTTTTGCTAATCTTGTCAATAGTTTCAGTCGTAAAAACAAAGGCCCCGTTAGGGGTAGTGAAGAGCAGTACCATTGGTAATTCCAGCCATGTATAACAAATTTGTAGCAGTATTAGTTGCCATTCTAATGGAGTGGTGTCTTAGTTGTGTAAATGGTGTGAGTGCGCAAGAAGTAAGGAAAAAGCTACTGTTTGTTAGTGATCCTTGGCCCCCTTATATTACTGGCGATTTGGGGCGACCCGCGAAAGGTGGCGTAGCTGTTGACTTTGCAAGAGAGCTTTTGCAACGATTAGGCTTTGATATGCGCTCTATGCTGTACCCATGGAAGCATAGTATAAACATGATTAAAACCAATGCGGCTGATTTGATTTTTCCTTTAATCCAAAACCCTGAGCGCGATGAGTTTATGACCTTTTCTCAAACAGTATTTGTGTCCCATGATCGAATCTGGTTTTTAAAAAGTAAACTTGAGCCTCTAAAGTGGAGTAGGCTGAGTGATTTGTATGGATATCGCTTAGGTAAAATAAAAGGCTATAGTCACGGTGATGAGATGGACCAAGCTGAGGAGGGAAATAAGTTTGCAGCGATTATTTACGGAGAAAACCATCTTATTAATTTAACCCGTTTAATTGATGATGAAGTCGACCTGGTTGTTGCTGATGAGCAAGTTATCCAAATGATTATTAGAAGAAACCCCGATTGGCGTAATCTGTTTGGTTTTACTCGTAAAGCAATCAACAAAAGTCAATATAAAATTGGTTTTGCAAAAGATTCTCCGGTAACTAAGCACATGGATAAACTCAATCAAGAAATTAAGCGAATGAGATCAGATGGTTCGCTAAGGCGGATTTTTTCAAATTACTAGTTTATTTTATGTGTTTTTAAATGCAAACGTGGAAAATGTGTGTTGCTTTAGACTTTGTTTTTTATAAAAGTATGTAATCCATAATAATTTATATTTTCATAAAAAATATTATAAATATAGTTGAAATATAATAAATTGTCCTGTGTGATATGTATTGATTGGCTTTTTGTCAGGCCGGGTATTAACAAGCAAAGTAGGCTACTAAGTCACTACATGATATTAAATAATCCGATTAAAGTCGCTATTCTTGATTTACTTAAAAATACGCAGTTACCTCTTTCATTATATCAAATCATCACACATCTGAGATCGCTGAGCCTGGTAGATGAAAGTCAAGGTAATTTAGCTTTGTTTCGTCTCAATTTTTTAGTGATGAATGCATTGTTTCAGCTTCAACAAGAGCTAATAAGTGAACAGCTATACCTGAACATTTCTAGCTTAGCTATTCGACTAGAGCCGTTTCATAAAACCGATCAAACGACGTTAGCTATTATGAATAGTGATGAGTCATTACGGCAGTACTACCTTGATTGGAATAATTTAACAAACACTACTGAGCAAGATGTAGAAGCACTATTAAATTGTTTCTGGCAGCGGTTTTTATCCACAGATAAACGCATAGACGCCTTGCTGGTTTTGGAGTTACCAGCTGACGCAGATTGGTTTATGATTCAGCAGTCATACCGGCGGCTGGCTGCACAACACCATCCTGATAAAGGTGGTTGTCCACAGCGTTTTATTGAAATACGTGAAGCGTATGAAATATTACAAAAAAGTGATAAGTCTTGTTCGGCTAATAGCTAGCTCGACAGCTGTTGTGTAATGTTTTATTGATGCAATAACAAAAAGCCACTTCCTTTAAAAGTGGCTGTTTGAAAGGTGTATTTTGTGTGTATTGAGCTAGTTGGTAGCAGAGTAAGGGTTGTCTGAGTGCAGATAACCAATTAAATGAATTTTTTTCGGGTGTTTACTTAGCCAGGCTTTTATTTTTTTGATTTCTTCGTAATCGTCTTCACCAAACTGTTGTTGATACATATTCTCGAACATGGCTTTAGACATTTCTTTTTTAATTTTACGCTGCCAGGGATCGGTAAAAATTTGATTTAGCTTATCCGCTAGACCTTCTTTCTTAAGTAACTCCCAGACGTCTTTCTCTAGCCAAATACCATTTATGGTTGGACTGAGATTGATTTTATACTCATATTTGCTGGAAATACGAAATCTAGACATGATAATACTTGTTTTAGGGCACAATAAAGCACTGGTGGTAGCCCTAGGCTTGATATTGGTTTTTATATTTTTGAATTTAGCTTCAGGGTTTTTTTCTTTCCAGCTTAGATAGTCTTCCAGGTAAAGCCAATTACCTTTGCAGCTATTACAGGTCATGCAAGGGATCTGCTTATCTAAACGTGTGGGAGTGAGAACTCCTTTTTTGCAACTTGTACATTTCATAGGGGCTAAGAAGATTAAATCCAATTTAATAGTAAACCATATCCGCGAACTGGATGTTACTTAAACAATATTAAGCTGTAAATTGTATGAAAAGCTTATAGACTGTGAACTGATTAAAATTAAACTGCTTATGTGGGAAGCTAAATAATTGAAATAGGTAGTGATTTTATCTTTATGAGGCTGATCAGATAATTTTAAAATTTCTAAAATAGTTCACATTAGATTTTAATTGTTTCGCGATACAGTTTTGTAGGCTCTACAAGTTGTGAGTGTGCTGAATGAGTCTTGTATAGCTAGTATGAAGGATATAGATGAGAGGCAGCTAAGGGAGATAGGGTGGAAGTTGCTCCACCCTAGTTTGATACCAATGAAGCTGTTATTAGTTGTGTGAGTGAAGCTCTTCATTCAACGCAATAGCAGACTTATTGGTTTTACACTCTAATGCACCAGTCAGAGAATTGCGACGGAACAGTAAGTCAGAATGACCGGCTAAGTCTTTTGCCTTGATGGTTTTTACCAGTTGATTATTGTCGTCTAAAATATTGACTTTTGATCCTGCTGTTACATAAAGCCCTGCTTCTATCGTACAGCGATCTCCCAATGGAATACCAACACCAGCATTAGCACCAACTAAGCAGTTTTTACCAACGGAAATCACGATGTCATTACCGCCAGATAAGGTGCCCATCGTGCTACAGCCACCACCTAAGTCACTGCCCTCAGCAACCATAACGCCGGCTGATATCCGGCCTTCGACCATGCTTTTGCCTTCAGTACCGGCATTAAAGTTAACAAAGCCTTCGTGCATAATGGTTGTGCCTTCACCAATATATGCACCTAGTCTTACTCGTGCTGTGTCAGCTATTCGTACTCCCGCTGGAACTACATAATCGGCCATTTTAGGGAATTTATCCACGGAGTTGACTTCGAGCAACTCGCCCTTTAATCGACTTTCTAATTGACGTTGTGGAAGTTCAGCTAGATCAATGGCGCCTTGGTTTGTCCAAGCGACGTTAGGCAGTAGCGGGAACATTCCTGATAGATCGGTACCATGGGGTTTTACGAAACGGTGGGAAATCAGCTGTAATTTTAAATAGGCTTCAGGGGTTGTTTGTGGAGCTTCGTCAGTTGCAAGTAAAGTCGCTACCAGCGGGCGTTGGCTACTTTGAAAGGCTTTAATAATGGTTAGCTGATCTTGAGCATTGAGCTTGGCCAAGTTGGATTCCAATGCAGCTAGGGCATCATTTGTTAGCTCAATAGCTTGATTGCCTTGCTGGTAGTTAAGAGCTGAAGTAAAGGCTTCGGCAAGCTCAGCAGCTGGTTTGTAAAGTGGTGCTGGATAATAAACTTCCAGCCAGTTGTCTTGTTGGTTTTTACTGCCTACACCAAGTGCAATACTGAAAAATAAGTCGGCCATGGTTAATACTACACCTTAATAACTTTTTAAATGGGTTGGTAATTCATTTCTCTATAGCAATATTTCGCTATAGCTTTCTGGAGAGAAACCTACATTGATGTTGCCGTCTTTATCTAGCACAGGGCGCTTAATGACACTTGGATTGGCAAGCATCAGGGTAATCGCTTTATCATCAGTTAAGTTAACTTTTTGGGTTTCAGGAATTCGACGCCAAGTGGTTCCCCGTTTATTAATCAGTGTATCCTGGCCTAGCTGGGTTAACCACTGAGCAATAATATCACGATGAATGCCTGCGGTTTTAAAGTCGTGAAACTCATAAGCTATTTGTTGTTCATCCAACCATTTTCTAGCTTTTTTTACTGTGTCACAATTTTTAATGCCATAGAGTTTAATCATGACCTGATTTATTTACTCCTTATTGAATGGTTAAACTGCGTTTTTGATTTTTGCCGATTGAGTCTTGCTGTGATCGGTTATCCAGGTGCTGGCAAAGGGTTTGCTGAATTTGTAAACAAGTTTCTTCGTCTTTGATTGGATTACCCAGTAAGTCCGTGACAAGAAATACATCTTCAACTCGTTCTCCCAGGGTGGCAATTTTAGCATTGTGTATCACGAGTTTCAGGTCCACAAATAATTTGCCGATAAGGGCAATCAAGCCTGGCCGGTCTGGAGTGGTAATCTCAATAATGGTTCGCTGATTTTTATTGTCGTTACTAATGACCACTTCGGCAGGGTAGGCAAAGTGCTTTAGTTGTCTAGGTGTTCGGCGGTTAATGAGTGTAGGGTTTTTATTGTGACGAATGAGTGCTTTGACCAGGTGTTGCTTGATTTGCTTGATGCGGTAGGGCTTGTGACCGATTGGGTTGCCATTTTGCTCTAGCACTATAAAAGTATCTAAAGAGTAACCTGTTTTTGACGTAATGATACGGGCATCTTGAACATTCAGATTTAGCTTGTCCAGCTCAGCAGTTAAAACGGCAAATAAGCCTTCACGGTCTTTGGTGTAGATAAAAATCTGAGTAGTGGCTTCTGTTTGTTGCTCGGTGGTTTCTTTGATCAGAATTAATGGCTTGCGTTGCTTGTGATTGATAATTCCCTGGCAGTGCCAAGTAATTTCATCTGCAGTGTGCCTTAAAAAGTACTCATCACCCAGGTCATCCCATAGCTTTTCAATTGTGTCAGGCTTGACGCCATCAGCAGTGAGTAAAGCTGCCGCTTGTTGTTGAGTTGATTGAATTTGCTCGTGCTTGCCAAAAGGGTTTTCCAGGCCTCGGGTAAAGGCTTGTTTGGTAGCAGAATAGAGTTGTCTAAGCAAAGATGCTCGCCAGCTATTCCATAGGCTTGGGTTGGTGGCATTAATATCTGCAACAGTTAACGCGTATAGATAGTCAAGCCTGGTTGCAGTCGAAACCTGCTGGGCAAAGCGGTTGATAACTTCTGGGTCGGATAAATCTTGTCGCTGTGCTGTTGATGACATGAGCAAATGAAATCTAACCAGCCATACCACGAGTGCTGTGTCAGCTTCGTTGAGTTGATGGAGTTTGCAAAACTCTTCTACTTCAATAGCACCCAGCTCTGAGTGGTCGCCACCTCGTCCTTTGGCAATGTCATGAAATAGGCCAGCAATATACAGCAGTTCAGGTTTAGCTAAGGTTTTAATGATTTTGGTGGCAACAGGGAAGCGGGTTTTACTTTCTTGATAATGAAAGCTGCGAAGAAACTTGATCAGTAGCAGGGTGTGTGCATCAACCGTATAGATATGAAATAAGTCGTGTTGCATTTGGCCGGTAATTTTTCCAAATGCAGGTAGGTATCGGCCTAAGATGCCATAGCGCATCATTCGTCGTAAGTTAACTGTCAACCCATAAGGTGCTTTCATTAGTTCGATAAACAAAGCAGTATTATGAGGGTTGCAGCGAAAGCTATCATCAATAAGATAGCGATGTTCTCGAATCAGGCGAATAGTTGACGCTTTTACACCCAGTATTTCAGGGTGCTGAGTCATCAACACAAACACTTCAAGTAGTGCCGATGGCGCCTCTTTAAATACGTGGTATGAAACAACTTCAATATAGTTATTATTGATCTGAAAACGTTCATTAAGCCTTGTTATGGTCGTAGGCTTATCTGCGGATAAAATTAAGTCATCAAAGTGTTGTAACAGTAAGTCGTTGAGCTCGCCAAGCGCCATGACGGTGCGAAAGTACTGTTGCATAAATTGCTCAACAGCTAGGCTGGAATGAGTGTCTTGATAGCCGAATTGCTGGGCAAGTTGTTTTTGATAGTCAAATACCAGGCGGTTTTCATCCCGTTTAGCCAGCAAGTGAAGGCCATATCTGACTTTCCAAAGGTATTGCCTGCCTGAACGTAAAATGCGGTATTCAGAGTCAGTAAGTAATCCTTGGTCAACAAGCTGGGCCAGGTTGTTGATGCCAAAGTGGTGCCGGCTGACCCAGCTAATCATATGAATATCTCTTAAGCCGCCAGGAGAGCTTTTTAAATTTGGCTCAAGTAGGTATTCAGTTTCATTAAACTTCTTGTGTCGTTGACGTTGCTCTTCATATTTTGCTTGAAGAAACTTTTTGCTGGGCCAGTACTGTTTAGCTTGGATATTATCTAGCAGCTGCAGTATAAGCTGGCTAGGGCCGCAAAGTGTTCGTGACTCTAGCAAGTTGGTCATGATGGTTATATCAATAGCTGCTTGTTCGCAGCACTCAGTAATGGAGCGAACGCTATGACCAACAGCTAGCCGTATATCCCAAAGCAGAGTAATAAAGGCTTCAATGCCTTGCTGGTAGGGGGCGAAACTGTCATGTGCCAATAAAATCAGTAAATCAATATCAGAGTGAGGGTGTAGTTCTCCTCGACCATATCCGCCTACGGCGACTAAGGCGATATCCTCACAGTCATTACCGATCCAGTGCTCCCAAGCCAGACTAAGTACTTGGTCAATTAGCCAGGCGCGAGCTTGGACCAATATTTCAATAGCAACGCCATTTGCAAAATCTTCATCCAGCTTGCTTTGTGCCTGTATTAGACACTTTTTGTAAGCAGGAATAGGTGAGTTGGATAAGGTGAGTTCGGCACGGAACTGACCTTTATCAAATAACTGCTGACAGTAGTCGAGTGTGGATTGATCCAGCTTCATGTGTCTTTTTGTGGGGTGGCGGCAAGACCACCCAGCAGTTGGTGTGGTTTAAAAAGGCTCTTCAGAGCGTTTGGTAAGAACTTCACAGCCATCAGTAGTAATAGCTAAGGTGTGCTCCCACTGTGCAGAAAGTCGCCCGTCTTTCGTGGTTACTGTCCAGCCATCTTTTTTATTTAGCTTGGTATATTTTTTTCCAGCATTAATCATGGGCTCAACAGTAAAAGTCATCCCTTCCTGAATCTGTAACCCTGTGCCAGGTTTTCCGTAATGAAGTACCTGCGGCTCTTCGTGAAAAATTTTGCCTATACCATGGCCGCAGTACTCTTCTACTACTGAAAAGTGGTGAGCGTGAGCATGTTTGCTGATGATATGACCGATGTCTCCTAAATAAGCACCCGGTTTGAGAATTTCAATAGCTTTATATAGGCATTCCTGGGTAACGACACAGAGTTTTCTAGCATGTTCTGCTACATCACCAACATAAAACATCTTGCTGGTATCACCATGGTAGCCGTCTTTGATAACGGTGACATCAATATTAATGATGTCGCCATTCTTTAATGTTTTTTTATCACTGGGTATACCATGGCAAACCACTTGATTGATTGAGGTGCAAATAGATTTAGGAAAGCCATTGTAGTTTAAAGGTGCTGGAATTGCTTGTTGATGATTAACAATGTAATCATGGCAAATTCTATCTAACTCATTTGTAGTAATACCTGGCTCTACATAAGGCCCAATCATTTCCAATACTTCTGCTGCAAGACGGCCAGCAACTCGCATTTTTGCAATTTCTTCAGGGGTTTTAATATTTACAGCCATAACAGGCATTGATCTCCGTCACTTGTCAACGCTTAGGGTGAGGGTCTGTTGACGTTTGCCTAAAGGGCTCTGCTGGGCAGAAGTTTGCTACTGTAAAGTTTTCGGTAGCAGCCTTGGCTTACTTAAAAGTGTCATTAGACAATAATTATTTTGTTGTACATGCAGAAGGTAAACCACAACAGGCCCTAGCCCATTAGTGTATCAGAAGCTGACATGAAATAAATTGTTACCTCTATTGTTGAATGCTTAGTTAAAAAATAAGGGCTGTATAAAATAACTATTGGAAGTAATCAATATATCAAAAAATGTAATTAGCTTGGCGATAAGAGTAGGTCTATAGCTAACTTGTGCTGCACCCTATAAATAAGGCTTTTTAGCTTGCTCACAAGACCGTCATGGCATTTTAGGATGTGGTGCTGGGTTTTAGTTTTCAATAATTTATGGTATAAAGCTGCGCCTGCTAAATCGCAGGATATAACACACACACACCAATACCATTACTCTGGGTGCCTAAACAGGTTGAGTCGTGGGGTGTGTGGAGGCCTAACCCGATGTTGGAGAAATAACATGGCTAAAGTTTCAATGCGTGAAATGCTGAAGGCTGGTGTACATTTTGGTCACCAGACTCGTTACTGGAACCCTAAAATGTCCAAGTACATTTATGGGGCGCGCAACAAGATTCATATCATTAACCTTGAACACACCTTGCCAGCTTTCAATGGTGCCTTAGGTATCATTAAAAGGATGGCTGAAAACAAAAAGAAAATTTTATTTGTTGGTACCAAGCGTGCTGCGAGCAAAGTGATTCGCGAAGAAGCTAAGCGCTCTGGTATGCCTTATGTTGACCACCGCTGGTTAGGTGGTATGTTAACCAACTACAAAACTATCCGTCAGTCAATTCGTCGCCTGCGTGATCTAGAAGCTCAAAAGCAAGACGGTACGTTTGAAAAGCTGACTAAAAAAGAAGCCTTAATGCGTACCCGTGAGCTGGATAAATTAGAGCGCAGCTTAGGCGGTATCAAAGATATGGGTGGTTTACCAGATGCAATATTTGTTGTTGATGTTGATCACGAGCGTATTGCTGTCACTGAAGCTAACAAGCTAGGTATTCCAGTGATTGGTATTGTTGATACCAACAGCAATCCAGATGGTGTGGACTACGTAATTCCTGGTAATGATGATGCGATTCGCGCAATCCAGCTTTATGTGAAGTCAGTTGCTGAAGCAACAGTAGAAGGTCGTGCTTCTGCAGACCTAGGCCAGGCAGATGAGTTTGTTGAAGTTGCAGAAGAAGCACCTGAGCAGCCTGAAACGAAAGAAGCCGCAGAAGGCTAGTCTACAAACGTATTCATGATCAGGCAGTTCTGCCTTCATCGTATACAGCAAAGGGGGCAAGGCCCCCTTTTTCGAATTTTAAGTTAATTATACTTTTGGGTGAATTGCACTCTAACTGAATTAAGAGGATAGATTCATGGCAGCAATTACCGCCGCATTGGTAAAAGAGTTACGTGAGCGCACTGGCTTGGGCATGATGGAGTGTAAAAAAGCACTGGTTCAAGCAGAAGGCGATATTGAAAAAGCAATAGAAGAGCTGCGTAAGTCAGGTCAGGCAAAAGCTGCGAAAAAAGCCGGTCGTACTGCGGCAGAAGGTGTTGTAGCAGTTAAAGTAGCTGATGATGCTAGCTATGGTTTGCTACTTGAAGTGAACAGTGAAACTGACTTCGTTGCCCGCGATGATAATTTCCTTAACTTCGTGAACACTGTTTTAGATAAAGCATTTGCTGACAAGCAAACAGATGTAGCCAAGTTGATGGAAGGTGAGCTAGAAACTGCTCGTTTAGCGTTAGTGCAAAAAATTGGTGAAAACATTGGTGTGCGTCGCCTTGAGCTAGTTGAAGCGCCAGTGGTTGGCAGCTATGTACACGGTAACAAGCGCATTGGTGTATTGGTTGCTCTAGATGGTGGTGATGTTGAGCTGGCTAAAGATGTTGCTATGCATGTGGCTGCAGTTAACCCGCAAGTGGTTAACAAAGAAGATATGCCTGAAGACGTAGTAGCGAAAGAAAAAGAAATTTTCATTGCTCAAGCTAAAGATTCAGGCAAGCCAGATGATATTATTGAGAAAATGATCAGCGGCCGCATAAATAAGTTCTTGGCAGAAAACAGTCTAGTAGAGCAGCCTTTTGTTAAAGATCCTGATGTAAAAATTGGCGCTTTAGCGAAAAAAGCCGGTGCAAAAGTGCTAGGTTTTAAACGCTATGAAGTGGGTGAAGGGATTGAAAAAGAAGAAGTTGATTTTGCTGCTGAAGTAGCTGCCCAGGCAGGACTTAATAAGTAGTAATCTTACCAATGGCCTGCTAAGCAGGCCATTTTTTTGAGAGCAGACTTTATTAAGAACAGGTGAACTGATGCCTATTAGTGACCGACAACCAAAATACAAACGTATCTTGCTAAAACTAAGCGGTGAAGCCCTAATGGGGGATGAGGACTTTGGTATTGACCCAAAGGTGCTCGATCGAATAGCGCTTGAAATTGGCCAGTTAGTAGGTATCGGGGTTCAAGTGGGGATAGTTGTAGGTGGTGGTAACCTGTTTCGTGGTGCATCGTTACATGCTGCAGGTATGGATCGTGTGACAGGTGATCACATGGGAATGCTGGCCACCGTGATGAATGCATTGGCAATGCGAGATAGCTTAGAACGCTCGAATATTAATACCCGAGTTATGTCGGCTATTCCAATGAGTGGCGTGGTTGAGCACTATGATCGCCGAAAAGCTCAGCGATATCTAAATGGTGGCGATGTTGTTATCTTTTCTGCAGGTACAGGTAATCCATTTTTCACTACTGACTCTGCAGCCTGCTTACGAGGGATTGAAGTTGAAGCGGATTTGGTATTGAAAGCCACAAAAGTAGATGGCGTGTTCACTGATGATCCAGTCAAAAACCCTGATGCAGAAAAGTTTTCAGTGCTAAGTTATGACGAAGTGTTGATTCGTAAATTAGGGGTTATGGACTTAACTGCGATTTGTCTGGTGCGAGACCATCACATGCCTGTTCGTGTGTTTAATATGAATAAAACCGGCGCCCTGTTAAATATTGTTGTGGGTGGCAATGACGGAACATTAATTGCTGGGGGTGAAAATGATTAATGAAATTAAATCCGATGCTAAGACTCGGATGAAAAAAAGCGTAGAGTCTTTGGATGTTGCATTTGCCAAAATTCGTACTGGCAGAGCACACCCTAGTTTGCTGGATAGCGTTGTAGTTTCATACTATGGTGCGGATACACCATTAAACCAAGTGGCTAATATATCAGTAGAAGATGGTCGTACTTTGTCAGTTAGCCCTTGGGAAAAGCAGTTAGTACCTGATATTGAAAAAGCTATTCTGAAGTCTGATCTGGGTTTGAATCCTAACACGGCAGGTGATGTAATACGGATTCCATTACCGCCTTTAACTGAAGAAACGCGTAAAAACTATATTAAGCAAGCTAAATCAGAGGCAGAAGGTGCTCGTGTTGCTGTGCGTAATATTCGTCGGGACGCGATCAGTGAACTGAAGTCGCTGCTGAAAGACAAGGAAATCAGTGAAGATGAAGAGCGCAAAGCGCATGATGAGGTCCAAAAAATAACTGATCAGTATGTAGCTGAGGTTGATAAAGCGCTACAGGTCAAAGAAGCTGAGCTAATGGAAATTTAGCATTAATGCCAGGTGCTGTCAGAAGCTCAATAAATTGATAGCACCTTTATTCTTATTGGGCTGACAGCAAGTAGTGCAGTACCTTTCTTGATAGGATAAAGCGCTAGCACTTTGTTGATTGAGCCGCTCCTTATGATAAAAATCAGATAAAAAGCCTTGCATCCTATGGATTTAGCGGTATTGTTTCGCATTCAATGAATGAGGCATATAGATTCAGGATTCATGTCAGCGATAGACACGTCACCCAAGCTTAATGAGGCTTCAACCATCAACTCCCCACGCCATGTTGCTGTTATTATGGATGGCAATAACCGTTGGGCCAAACAACGTAAACTGCCAAGTATTGCAGGACATCGTGCTGGGCTGAAAGCTGCACGAAATATAGTGGAAGCTTGCCGCGACTACAACATAGAGGTATTAACCCTATTCGCCTTTAGTAGTGAAAACTGGCGTCGCCCTAAAGATGAAGTGAGTGCATTAATGGAGTTATTTCTTCATGCACTTAAGCGGGAGACCAAGCGGCTGAAAAAAAATAAAATTCGCTTAAAAGTGATCGGTGATATCAGTGCTTTTAGTGACACAATTCAGCAACATATTAGAGAAACAGAGCAGATAACAGCTGAATTCAGTGAGTTTACTTTAGTAATTGCAGCCAATTATGGTGGCCAGTGGGATATGCAGGAGGCTTGTAAGCGATTGGCTAGCCAGGTTAAGCAGGGAGAGCTGACAGTAGATGAAATTACCACAGAACAAATTGATAGTAATCTGTCGACAGCTGGTATACCCGTCCCTGACTTATGCATTCGAACCAGTGGTGTACACCGAATCAGCAATTTTTTGTTATGGCAGCTAGCGTATGCTGAGTTGTATTTTACGGATACGTTATGGCCTGACTTTAATAAAGCGGCCTTTCACCAAGCATTACTAGATTACAGTTCCCGGCAGCGCCGGTTTGGCCAAACGAGTGAACAAGTGGAGGCTGCTCAGTGCTTAAACAAAGAATAATAACAGCGGTTATTTTGATACCACTTGCACTGCTGGGAGTATTTGCCCTTTCGCCTTTTTTCTTTAGCTTATTTGTTGGTGGTATTGTGCTGTTAGCTGGCTGGGAATGGGCAAATTTAGCAGGATTAACCCAACCACCTGCTCGCTTGGCTTATGTTGCAGGTCTTGTGTTAGCGTTGTTCGGCTCGCAGTATTTGCCTCTCCAAATGATATTAGTCTTAGCTGTTTTAATATGGTTGGCAGCATTGATGCTGGTGTTAACTTATCCAGGGTCAGCTATTTTCTGGCGGCATAGAAGCCTTAAGCTGATTGTGGGGTTGATGGTGCTGGTGCCTGCCTGGAACTGTTTGGTGTGGCTGAAAGAAGCAGAAAATAGTTCATGGCTAATTGTTTATCTGTTTGCTTTGATTTGGGGGGCTGACATTGGTGCTTACTTCTTTGGTAAGCGATTTGGCAAGCATAAGCTAGCAGCAAAAGTGAGTCCTGGTAAAAGTTGGGAAGGAGTATATGGAGCGATAGCAGTGACGACTTTGGTGGCTATTGGTGCTGGGGTGGTACAGCAGAAAAGCTTCGCTCAATTAATGGTAATGGTGTTATTTGCATGGTTAATTGTTACTGTGTCAGTGCTGGGTGACTTACTGGAAAGTATGTTTAAGCGTGAGCGAGGCGTTAAAGATAGCAGTAATTTGCTGCCTGGGCATGGTGGGGTAATGGATCGTATTGATAGTTTAACTGCAGCCATCCCGGTTTTTTGTATTTCGCTATTGGTAACAGGGCTTTGATAACAGGGTGGTAAAATAGTGCAGCAAATCACCATTTTAGGCAGTACCGGTTCCATCGGTTGTAGCACGTTAGCTGTTATTAAAGCGCATTCTGATAAATACCAGGTATTTGCACTAGCAGCTAATCAGCAAGTTGAAAAGCTGTTTCAACAATGCATGCAGTTTGCACCAAAGTATGCAGTACTGGTTAATGAGGCTGCTGCAGATCAATTAGCTGAGCGGCTCAGATCAGCAGGTTCCTCGACAGAAGTACTAGCTGGCAAGGCTGCTTTGGCAGCAGTGGCAGAGGACCCGCAGGTTGATGTGGTGATGGCAGCTATTATGGGTGCCGCTGGCTTATTGCCTACCTTAGCAGCAGTTAAGACGGGGAAGAAAGTCTTACTGGCCAATAAAGAAAGCCTCGTAATGGCTGGTGAGCTATTTATGAATGCAGTTAAAGTACATAAAGCTACTTTGTTGCCTATTGATAGTGAGCATAATGCTATTTTTCAGTGTCTCCCCCACTGCTTTCAGTCGCTACCAGACGCAGGTGTTAGGAGAGTTGTTTTAACAGCTTCAGGTGGGCCTTTCCGAAAGTTTAGCCAAGCTCAATTAACAGAAGTGACCCCTGAGCAAGCTTGTGCTCACCCCAACTGGTCAATGGGACAGAAAATCTCTGTTGATTCAGCTTCGATGATGAATAAAGGCTTGGAGTTAATAGAGGCCTGTCACTTATTTGCTATCAAGCCTGAGTGGGTTGATGTGGTAATCCACCCACAAAGTATTATTCACTCAATGGTTGACTACATTGATGGCTCAGTATTAGCTCAAATGGGTAATCCTGACATGTGTACCCCCATTGCCCATGCCCTTGCCTGGCCAGCTCGAATGTCAACGGAGGTTAAGCCTCTCAATTTAGCTGATATAGCCCAGCTTGATTTTTACCCTCCAGATGAGCAGCGATTTCCTTGTTTGAAGCTGGCTCGTGAGGCGGCAGAGGCGGGTGGAACAGCGCCAGCTATCTTAAATGCCGCTAATGAAGTGGCTGTGGCTGCGTTTTTGGCTGGAACTATTCGCTTTATCGACATTCCACTTATTAATGAGACAGTGCTTACTCGGTTAGAAGTGCAGCCTTCATTTGAACTCGAAAATGTTTTGGTTGCTGATGGCAAAGCGCGTGAACTAGCCATGACATTGATAAATCAAGTGGGTTTATAAAATGGAGTTTTTACAGTCAGTATTAGCTTTTATTGTCACTCTAGGAATTTTAGTTACTTTTCATGAGTATGGTCATTTCTGGGTAGCAAGACGCTGTGGAGTAAAGGTCCATCGATTTTCGTTTGGTTTTGGAAAACCGCTCATTTCATGGTATGACCGCCATGGGACGGAGTTTGCTATTGCGGCCTTTCCTTTGGGAGGCTATGTCAAGATGCTGGATGAAAAGGAAGGTCCAGTCCCTCCTGATCAGCTCCAGTATGCGTTTAACCGTAAACCTGTTAGCCAGCGAATAGCAATTATTCTAGCTGGACCATTAGCTAACTTTTTATTAGCGGTTGTTGCTTTTTGGATTATGTTAATGCTGGGCTTTCAAAGCCTGGTTCCTGTTACTGGAAAAATTACTGATAACAGCCCAGCTCAGCTGGCAGGTATTGAGAGTGGCTACGAGGTTGTTAGTGTTAATAATGAGCCTACTCCAACTTGGTATGACTTCAATATCGAGCTATTACGTTATATTGGAGATACCACTGAGCTTAACATTCAGTTGAAACAGCATGAGGTGTCTGGCACCCAGTCGTCAGCCAGTATTACTAAGACGATTTCAATTACAGACTGGTTGTCAGGTCAAGAGCAGCCAAACCCTGTTTCTAGCCTGGGAATAACACCCTACGCACAGCCTATACCAGCAGTTGTAGACCAACTAGTGCCGGGGGGGCGAGCAGAAAAAGCAGGTTTGCAATCAGGCGATAAAATTCTAGCCGTTAACGATCAACAAATTAATGATTGGCGAGAGCTGGTAGAGCAAATAAAAAATAATCCAGAGAAAAATATTGCACTACGTGTTTTAAGAAAAGACGAAACACAAATTATTAATTTACGTCCCGAGTTTAAGCAACAAGGTGATGAAAAAATAGGTTTTGCTGGTATAAGTCCTCAGCTTATAAATACTGCAACTAGTTTAATTAGAACAGTTAAATACTCACCAGTTAAAGCCTTTTTTGGTGGGCTGGATAAAACGTGGTCAATGATAACCTTGACTGTGACGTCCATCAAAAAGATGGTGCTGGGCGATGTCTCAGTTAAAAACTTGAGTGGTCCAATAACCATTGCTAAAGTGGCGAGCAATTCGGCAAAATTAGGCCTGGAAAGTTTTTTGAACTTTTTAGCGCTTGTTAGCATCAGTTTGGGTGTAATTAACTTGTTGCCTGTTCCTGTGCTTGATGGTGGACATTTGTTGTTTTATTTTGTCGAATGGGTAAAAGGAAGTCCTGTCTCAGAAAAAGCACAAGTAATTGGATTACAGATAGGACTCAGCCTGGTTATCGCTATGATGTTTTTAGCTTTTTATAATGACTTAAGCCGTCTGTAAGTTTGGGGGAATCTTTTTTTCACTTGTTGGAAAAAGCTTCTATTTTCTTTCAATGTCTTGCCGACCCTGGAAGAACTGATTTCATGAAACGTTATTTGTTGTCTTTGTTAGTTGGGTGTGCAGCAATACCCTATGTCGCCCTTGCAGATACTTTTGTTGTATCTGATATAAGAATAAACGGCCTGCAGAGGGTTTCTGCAGGTACCGTATTTAACTCAATACCAGTAGGTGCTGGTGATGAGGTTGATGATCAAACCGTTGTTGAAACGACGCGAGCACTATTTAAAACAGGCTATTTTCAGGATATCCGCTTATCCCGAGATGGTAATATTTTAGTGATCAGTGTTGTTGAGCGACCGGCTATTAGTTCAATTGATATTGATGGAAACAAAGCCATTGAAACTAAGAAGCTGCTTGAAGGCTTGAAACAAGCTGGGTTGTCACAAGGTGAGATTTTTCAAAAAGCTACCCTGGAAGCGGTCAGGCTAGAGCTAGAGCGACAGTATGTTGGTCAAGGCCGTTATGGTGTGAAGGTTAATACTGACGTTGAGCCTTTACCACGTAATAGGGTTGCTTTGAAGATCAATATTAAAGAAGGCGCTGTTGCTAAAATTAAGCATATTAATATTGTTGGGAATAAAGTCTTTCCTACTGGTGATCTGTTGGAACTATTTGAACTTCAGCCTTCAGGTATGTTCTCGTTTTACAGTAATGATGATAAATACTCCCGTGAAAAACTATCAGGTGACTTAGAGCGATTGCGCTCATACTATTTTGATAGGGGGTATGTAAACTTTAATATTGCCTCAACTCAGGTTTCTATTTCACCTGATAAAGAGAAGGTTTACATTACTGTTAATGTTAATGAAGGAAATAAGTTTACTATCAAAGATGTCAAGCTGGCAGGTGACCTAGTTGTACCTGAAACAGAAATGAAAGCTTTGGTAGGTGTTAAGGAAGGACAAACTTTTTCTCGTAAAGAGCTTACTAAAACAGAAGAGCAAATTTTGCAAAGGCTTGGTAATGAGGGTTATACCTTTGCCAATGTGAATACTATTCCACAGCCCCATGACAATAATACAGTATCGATTACGTTTTTTGTTGACCCTGGTAAGCGTACCTATGTGCGTAGAATTAACTTTGTTGGTAATACTAAAACAGAGGATGAAGTGCTGCGTCGAGAAATGCGGCAAATGGAGGGTGCTTGGGCATCAACTGACAAAATCGAGCAATCTCGTACTCGTTTAGAGCGGTTGGGTTACTTTAAGCAAGTGAATGTTGAAACCCCTGCTGTGCCAGGTACCACGGATCAAATAGATGTTAATTATGCAGTTGAAGAGCAGCCTTCTGGTAGTGTTCAGGCTACATTAGGTTTTTCTCAAGGTAGTGGCTTAATTTTGGGTGGTAATATCAGTCAAAGTAACTTTCTGGGAACGGGAAATAAGGTCAACCTTGGCTTAAATACCAGTAAGGTGCGTACGCTTTACCGCTTTGGTTTTATTGATCCCTACTATACGGTTGATGGCGTAAGCCGTGGCTTTAATGTTTTCTATCGGACTACTGACTTTGAAGAAGCCGATATTTCCAATTATTCAACAGATGTGTGGGGTGGCGATGTAACCTTTGGCTATCCAATTTCAGAAACTGAGCGGCTAAGCTTTGGCTTCGGTTTGGATAATACTGATGTCAGTACAGGCTCAAATACTGCGCAACAAATTGTTGATTTTATAGATAAGGAAGGTGACAGCTTTTTAAACTACAAGTTTAATATTGGTTGGAATGAATCTACCTTAAACCGCGGGATTTTAGCAACAGATGGTCATTCTCAATCTATAGGGTTAGAGCTGGCATTACCAGGGAGTGACTTGAAGTTTTATAAGCTCAACTATACTGGTCAAATCTTTACGCCAATCAGTGAAAAGCTGACACTACACTTAAAAACCAATTTAGGTTATGGCGATAGCTTTGGCGGTACTTCCGAGCTGCCATTTTATGAGAATTATTATGCGGGTGGTTTTGGTTCTGTGCGCGGTTTCAAGAACAATACACTTGGCCCCAGAGCTGTGCGCAAGGATAATAATGACGATGATCCAATAGGTGGCAATATTTTGGTTGAAGGAACTGCAGAAGTTATCTTCCCTATGCCATTTATAAAAGATCAACGTTCTGTGCGTAGTGCTGTATTTCTGGATGCCGGTAATGTCTTCGATAGTGACTGCGGTGATGACGAAAAGAACTGCAGTAATGCAGACTTTGGTGAATTACGTTATTCAGTAGGCTTTGGTGTCACCTGGATAACAGGCTTGGGACCTTTGACATTTAGCTTGGCAAAAGGCCTGAATGCCGATTCAAGTGATGAAACCGAAGTCTTTCAATTTGCGCTGGGACAGTCATTTTAACCTGAAAGCGACTTAACTTAGACACTAGAGGTTTTATTGGCCTCTTTGGTAATATTTTGCAACCACTTTAGGTAAGTGCATCAGACAGCAGGTTGCAAAAAATTACTACCAAAGAAGCTGGTAAACCATCAGTGAGCTTGATTATCCAGAGAGGGTAAATAGCTACAAAATATTCAGGTTAGGCTATTTGGTTTACAACGTAGGAGAAAAAGTTTTGGTCAAAAAACTAATCGGAATGGTGTTTGCCGGGTTTGTATTTGCTTCATTAGCACCTGTTACTATGGCTGAAGTTAAAGTAGCTGTGGTTGACTATCAAAAAGCACTTAATCAGTCAGATGCTGCTAAAAAATACTTAAAACAACTGGAAAGTAAGTTTAGTGGTAAAGTTAACAACTTGAAAAGGCTGGAGGCTGATGCTAAACGCATTAACACCAAACTGAAGAAAGATGCTGCTGCTATGAGTAATACTGAGCGTGGCAAATTACAGCTTGAGCTAAAGCGGAAAGCTGAAGACTATCAGATTCAGACTAAAGAGTTTCAGGCTGAAAAAAATAAAGCGGATCGTGAGCAGTTTAAAAAGCTAAAGCCAAAGTTGGACAAAGCAATTACAGAAGTGGCAAAAGCAAATGGCTATGATCTTGTTTTAAATCGTGCGACAGCATTCTATATTAACCCAAAACATGATATAACTCTCAAAGTAATCCAGAAACTTAATACCTACCGTTAATACCTCTCTTTATATGGCATCAGAGCGTACTTTTTCCTTGCAAGTTATTGCAGATCACCTTGAGGCAGAGCTTCAAGGTGATCCTAGCTATTTAATCTCAGGAATTGCTACTTTACAGCAGGCAACGTCAAGAGATTTGTCTTTTCTAGCAAACCCCACTTACAAGAAATATCTGCCAGATAGCCAGGCAGGTGCAATATTGCTTGCACCTGATGAAGCGGATGATTTTGAAGGTAATGCCTTAGTCCTGAATAACCCTTATTTAGGCTATGCTAAAATTTCTCACTGGTTTAGTGTGCAAGCACAGCCAGCAGGTTATGTTCATCCCAGCGCGGCCATTGCTAAAACTGCAAAAATTGCAAAAACAGCATCTATTGGTGCTAATGCAGTTGTAGAAGCAGATGCCATTATTGGTGAAAATGTTGTTGTTGGAGCGGGCACAGTTATTGGTCACACCTCTGAAATTGGAGCTGATAGTTATCTTGCCGCCAATGTGACAGTTTGTCATGGTGTTTTGGTTGGTGAGCGAGTGACCATCCATAGTGGTGCTGTTATTGGTGCTGATGGTTTTGGCTTTGCTCACTATAACAATGAATGGCATAAAATTGCTCAATTAGGTGGTGTCGTTATTGGCAGTGATGCAGAAATAGGGGCTAATACGACTATCGATCGAGGCGCATTGGATAATACAGTGATAGGCTGTGGCGTTAAGTTAGATAACCTGATTCAGATTGCCCACAATGTTGTCATTGGGGATAATACTGCAGTTGCAGGCTGTGTTGGTATTTCTGGCAGTACAAAAGTCGGAAAAAACTGTACAATAGCCGGCGGCTCGGGTTTAGCTGGCCACTTGACTATTGCAGATAATGTTCATATCACCGCAATGGCACTAGTCACCAAATCAATTCGTGAGCCAGGCTCATACTCTTCTGGGGCGGGTAGTTCAATGCCTACCGCAGAATGGAAAAAGCTTGTGGTTCGCTATCGTCAGCTGGATAAGTTGGCCAAGCGAATTAAAACACTAGAGCAACAGCTAAGCGCTGGCGCTTAACCCAATTACCATCCAGCTGAAAATCAAGTTAGGTTAACGTTGAAAATGATGCGCGTTGAAGAAATTAAAGAGTTTTTGCCTCAAAGGTATCCGTTTTTGTTGGTTGACCGGGTGGTTGATCTAGATCTGGATGCTAAAACTATTAAGTGCTACAAAAATGTTTCAGTAAATGAAGATTTCTTCAATGGTCACTTTCCGCAGCATCCTATTATGCCAGGTGTACTTATCGTTGAGGCAATGGCTCAAGCGGCAGGTATTTTAGGTTTTAAAATGAGTGGTAAGCAGCGCGAAGATAATCATGTGTATTATTTTGCTGGCGCTGATAAAGTTAGATTCAAGCAGCCTGTTGTACCTGGTGATCAGTTAGTATTAAACGCTACTTATAAAACAGAAAAGCGTGGTATATGGAAATTTTATTGTGAAGCTGTAGTTGATGGAAAAATGGTGAGTTCCGCTGAAATAACTTGTGCCAAAAAGGAACTCTAGTTTTGATTGATTCACGAGCTGTCATTGACCCCAAAGCGAAAGTGGCCGAGGGAGTTGAGGTTGGGCCCTGGAGTTACATCGGGCCGGAAGTTGAAATTGGACCTGGTTCAGTTATTCACTCCCATGTTGTTATTAAAGGACCCACCCAGATTGGCAAGAATAACCGAATCTTTCAATTTGCCTCAGTTGGTGAAGACTGTCAGGATAAAAAATATCAAGGCGAGCCTACTCGCCTGGAAATTGGTGATAATAATATTATTCGAGAGGGCTGTACTATTCATAGAGGTACTGTTCAGGATAATAGTGCCACCATCATTGGTAACAACAATTTATTCATGGCTTATGTTCATGTGGGCCATGATAGCATTATCGAAGATGACTGCATTTTCGCAAATAACGCGGCAATTGCTGGTCATGTCAAAGTAGGGCGTGGGGCAATCCTGGGCGGTTATACCACAGTGCACCAGTTTTGTATGGTAGGTGCTTATAGCATGTCTGCTGCCCATACTGCCGTATTTAAAGATATACCTGCTTTTGTGATGGTCAGTGGTAATCCGGCTGAAGCCCATGGAATGAATTTTGAGGGTATGCGACGCCGACAGTATTCACCAGAGCTGATTAAAATACTTCGACAAGCTTATAAAGTTGTTTATCGACAAGGACTCACTTTAGAGGAAGCCTTAGCGAAACTATCAGTACTGGAAAAAGGCTATGCTGAAGTTTCTGTATTCATAAAGTCACTCGAGGCTTCAACTCGGGGAATTACCCGATAGATCATGACAAACTTGAGTTACCCATTTTATCAAGGCCCTTTACGAGTAGGTATTGTGGCAGGTGAAGCCTCTGGTGATATTTTGGGGGCGGGTTTAATTAAGTCATTAAAAAAGCGCTTCCCAACGGCTGTGTTTGAAGGAATTGGCGGGCCACTTATGGAAGCGGAAGGTTTTCATAGTCATGTGCCTATGGAGCGCCTTTCTGTTATGGGTTTGGTAGAAGTATTGGGGCGCTTAAAGGAATTGTTAAGCATTCGTAAGCAGCTTTTTAATTATTTTACAGAAACACCACCCCATATATTTATAGGTATAGATGCGCCTGATTTTAATCTTGAGCTTGAATGTAAGCTCAAGCAGGCTGGTATTACTACTGTTCACTATGTCAGCCCTTCAGTGTGGGCTTGGCGGCAGAGTCGAGTGAAGAAAATTGCTCGGTCAGTGGATCATATGCTGACCTTGTTACCATTTGAAGCCGTTTTTTACCAGCAACACCAAGTACCTGTTACCTTTGTGGGCCACCCTCTGGCTGATGAAATTCCACTTCAAAGTGACCAAGCTGCGGCTAGACAGCAGTTGCAATTACCAGTCAATGCGCCGGTAATTGCGTTGCTGCCAGGCAGTCGAGGCTCTGAAATAAAACAGTTGGGACAGCTGTTTTTAGCTACTTTTCAGCGGTGTTTAGAGCAGTATCCAAATGCGAATGCTGTGTTGCCTTGTGCTAATAGTGTCAGAAGAAAACAGCTCGAAGCACTGCTTAGTTTGCCAGAAAATGCAGCGGTTAAAAATCGAGTAAAATTGATTGATGAACAAGCGGATCAGGCAATGGTCGCCGCAGATACTGTACTAGTAGCCTCTGGTACAGCCACTTTGCAATGTATGCTGCTGAAAAGGCCGATGGTTATGGCTTATCGACTTGCTCCTATCACATATCAGATTTTGCGTTGGTTGGTAAAAACACCTTATGTTGCTCTGCCTAACTTGCTTGCAGAGCGGCAGTTAGTGCCGGAGTTTATTCAGTCTGCTGCAACTGTCGATAATTTAACAACAGCTTCACTGGCAAACTTGGCAGGCAATAATAGCTGGGCGCAAACTGAAGCATTATTTTTAGAGTTACATCAGCAGCTACGCTGTCAAGCCAGCGATAAAGCTGCTCAAGTTGTTAGTCAACTAGTAGCGGATCAATTTATAAAATGAGTCAGTCTGAAATAAACTGGGAAATTGCTCAGCATCAGTTAGTTGCAGGTGTTGATGAGGTAGGTAGAGGTCCGCTGTGTGGAGCTGTAGTGACTGCTGCAGTGATTTTAGATCCTAACCAGCCTATTGAAGGTTTAAATGACTCAAAAAAACTGACTGATAAAAAGCGTGAGCAACTCTTTGACGTTATTCAGCAACGAGCCTTAGCATGGCATATCGGCCGGGCCGAGGTTGAGGAAATTGACCAGCTCAATATTTTGCATGCCACCATGCTGGCAATGCAGCGAGCAGTGTTAGGTTTATCAGTTAAGCCAGAGCTTGTGCTTATTGATGGTAATCGTTGTCCAGAACTTCCTTATCCTAGTCAGGCTGTGGTTAAAGGTGATTCTCAAGTGCAGGCAATTGCTGCAGCATCTATTTTGGCTAAAGTGACTCGGGACAGGGAAATGCATGTGTTGGATCAGCAGTATCCTGGTTATGGTTTAGCCAAGCATAAAGGCTATCCTACCAAAGCGCACTTAGCGGCTCTTGAAAAACAGGGGGTAGCCCCTATTTATCGGCGTTCATTTAAGCCTGTCCAGAGGCTGCTAGAAAGCTAATTTAGCATCTTGAATGGCTTATATCCTGCTACAAGTTGAGGTTATTTTTGTGGCGGATCAAGGTGGCGCATCCAGGGCTAAGTGGGCCTGATTTTGCCAAAGCTGTAAGTACTCTTCTAATAGTTCTTTTTCTAAACGAGTATTTTTTTGGCTGTGAATAAAGTCGCTCAAGTGCTTGGTAAGGTTTTTTTCAAGGCAGGGAGACTTTAAGGCAAAGGTATAATATAAAGGCTCGGAGTTAATATAATTAGTGAAGTGACGTATCTCTTGGTTAACTCCCATTGCTTTTGCGTAGGCAAGCCCAGGATAAAGTTCATAGACTACATAGTCTGCTCGTTTTGCAAGTAAGAGCTTAAAAGCAATTTCTAAGGATCGAACACCATAAAGGGCTAAGTGATCCTGAGCATATTGGTCGAACTTTTGCCCAAAGCTGTTGTTTATGAGAGTTGCACCACGTTTATTTTTAAGGTCGCTCCAGCGTTTAAATTTAAAGCCTTTACCATTGGCAACAAATACAACATTGGCAACCTGTGTATAAGCGGGCTTAACATACTCCATATAAGTAGTACGTTCGACGGTTAAAAAAGCACCTGCCAACATATCCAGCTCATTAGCTTTAATTTTTGCCTGGGCGCGGGACCAAGGGCCAACGTAAATGGCATCAACGGTTATATCTAAACTTTCTACGGCCCGCTTTAGCAAAGCAATGCTAACCCCTGTTAGCTGCTTAGGATTAGTTCTGTCTCGCCATAATAATGGTGGGTATTCTGGGTTGCCTGATATTTTAATTCGGGAACAGTTAGCAGCAGCTTGACTGGAAATACTTATTAAAGTCAGCACAACAATCAGGCAAACTAGTCGGTGTTGTAGTATTTGTTGTGGACTAGGGCAAAGCATTGGTGTGACTCTACATGGTTTTCAATTTTGTTGTATTTCACGTGACTAGTAATGAAAACACACTTTTTTGTTAGGTGCGAGTCTTTTGCAAATAAACCAATAAGTGGGCTGTTTTGATAGAGCTTACAGGTTCATTGAGAGCAGAAGAAATATTCGGGCTAGTAAATAAATTTGGGTTTTATAAAATAGCTGAACTGTGATGTTGTGAAAATACGGTATTCAGGTGACTCCTAGGTCATTAATTAAACTGGCATAGCCAAACTTATTATAGCCGCAAAAGATTTTATGTTTAGTCATTTAGGCTTTAGAGGACTCCATGTCTAATAACGCGCCAAATTTTGTTCATCTGCGATTACATACAGAATATTCACTGATTGATGGTATTGTAAAAATCAAGCCTTTGATTGCTGAAACAGTAGCTAAAGGAATGCCTGCTGTTGCTGTGACTGACCAAATGAATTTATATGCTTTAGTTAAGTTTTACAAAGCAGCACTGGCTTCAGGGATTAAACCTATCTGTGGTGCAGATCTTTGGCTGGAAAATGATGAAGCCAGTGCTTCTCCATTGCCGATGTTATTATTAATACAAAATAAAGAAGGCTATCGTAATTTAACGGAGCTTATTTCACAGGCTTATCAAATCAATCAACATCATGAAAAAGCCATAATCAAAAAGGATTGGCTTAAGCAAAAGTCAGCAGGGCTAATAGCCATTTCTGGGGGAAAACTAAGTGAAATTGGTTGTGCACTATTGGCTGGTCATCAGCAGCAAGCTGAGTCATTAGTTAAAGAGTGGCAGGCGATTTTTCCTGATCGTTTTTATTTAGAGTTACAGCGGACTGGGCGTGAAAATGATGAAGAATATTTACATGCTGCAGTGGCGCTTGCTGAAGCTTGTTGTTGTCCTGTTGTTGCAACCAATGATGTCCGTTTTTTACATCAAGAAGACTTCGATGCTCATGAAGCAAGGGTGTGTATTGGTGAGGGCCGAGTATTAGACGACCCTCGTCGTCCACGAAGGTACAGTGAACAACAGTATTTGCGCTCTCCAGAGGAAATGGTAGAGCTATTTGCCGATATTCCAGAAGCACTGGCCAATACAGTAGAAATTGCCAAACGTTGTACGATTGAGGTACAGCTAGGCAAATATTTTTTGCCAGAATATCCGGTGCCAGAAGGGAAAACCATGGATCAGTTTTTCCGTGAGTTTTCCCATCAAGGGCTTGAAGAAAGGTTGGCTATTACCTTAGACCCAGCTACACCAGACTATGAAAACCTGCACCAGCAGTATATTGATCGACTGAATTTTGAATTGGATATTATCCTACAGATGGGGTTTCCCGGTTATTTCCTAATCGTGATGGACTTTATCCAATGGGCGAAAAATAACGGTGTTCCGGTAGGGCCAGGCAGGGGGTCGGGTGCAGGCTCGCTGGTAGCCTATGCCCAAAAAATTACTGACCTTGACCCGTTAGAATATGATTTGCTATTTGAGCGGTTTTTGAATCCAGAGCGGGTGTCCATGCCTGACTTTGATGTTGACTTCTGTATGGATGGCCGGGACCGGGTCATTGATTATGTTGCGCAGAACTATGGTCGGGATGCCGTTTCCCAAATTATTACCTTCGGTACTATGGCTGCAAAAGCGGTTGTGCGAGATGTTGCGAGGGTGCAGGGCAAGTCATATGGATTGGCTGACAAGCTGTCTAAAATGATTCCCTTTGAAGTAGGGATGACTTTATCCAAAGCCTATGAGCAAGAAGAAACCATTCGTGAGTTTTTAGCTAGCGATGAAGCTGCCCAAGAAATTTGGGAGATGGCGCTTAAGCTGGAAGGGACCACTCGAAATGTAGGGAAGCATGCGGGTGGAGTTGTAATAGCGCCAACTAAGCTCACAGACTTTGCCCCCCTTTATTGTGATGAGGAAGGCCATGGCTTAGTTACCCAGTTTGATAAAGATGATGTTGAACAGGCTGGGTTGGTTAAGTTTGACTTTTTGGGGCTAAGAACTCTAACGATTATTGATTGGGCATTAGAAACCATTAATAAGCGTCGAGCGATTAAAAGTGAAGCGCCTATTGATATTAGCCAGATAAACTTAGCAGATGAATTAGTTTTTAAGCTATTGCAGCGAGCAGAGACAACTGCCGTGTTTCAGCTTGAATCCCGTGGAATGAAGGAGTTGATTAAGCGCCTACTGCCCAGTTGTTTTGAAGATATTATTGCGTTGGTGGCATTATTCCGGCCAGGACCACTTCAGTCAGGGATGGTAGATGACTTTATTAATCGTAAGCATGGTCGTGCCACCGTAGAATACCCGCACCCTGATTTGGAGCCAGTACTATCCAACACTTATGGAGTCATTCTGTATCAGGAACAGGTTATGCAGATTGCTCAGGTACTGGCTAATTACACCTTAGGTCAGGCTGACATGCTCCGTCGAGCCATGGGTAAGAAAAAGCCTGAAGAAATGGCCAAGCAGCGGGAAATATTTAATAAAGGTGCTTCAGACAATAGCATTCCTGCAGAACAAGCGACTTATATTTTTGACTTGATGGAAAAATTTGCAGGCTATGGATTTAACAAGTCTCATTCAGCTGCTTACGCGCTAGTTTCTTATCAAACAGCCTGGCTGAAAGCCTATTTCCCAGCAGAGTTTATGGCTGCGGTGTTGTCTTCAGATATTCATAACACTGATAAAGTAGTGATTCTGATTGAAGAATGCCGCTCGATGAAGCTGAATATTACACCACCCAATGTGAATATCAGTGAATATAAATTTACCGTGAGTGATCAGGACGACATCGTCTACGGCTTAGGTGCGATTAAAGGGGTTGGAGAAGGCCCGATTGAAGCCATCGTTGAAGCGCGAAAAGAGGGGGGTGCTTTTAAGGATTTATTTGATTTTTGTAAACGCATAGATGGTAAAAAAATTAATAAACGGGTGATGGAAGCCCTGGTACGCTCAGGGGCTTTAGACCGGCTGGGCCCAGCTCAATATCAGAAAATGGCATTTCTTGGTAAGAATCGAGCGGTCTTGTTTGCTGCTATGGAAGATGCGTTAAAAGCAGCTGATCAAGAGGCAAAAAGCCAAGATAGTGGTCATGGTGACTTGTTTGGGGAGCTGATGGCTGAAACGGAGCAAGACTGTTATGAATATTACTATAACGCCTATGAGTGGCCTGATAACCAGCGTTTGGTAGGAGAAAAAGAAACGCTTGGGCTGTATTTAACTGGCCACCCCATAGATCAGTATGAGTCTGAAATTAAGCACATTATTAGAAACCGCATTGTTGATTTACGGCCGGCCCGAGAAAGCCAATACATCGCAGGATTAATTGTTGCTTTGCGAGTCATGCGTAACAAGCGTGGCCAGAAAATGGCTTTTATCACTTTGGATGATCGTACTGCAAGAATTGAAGTTTCTGTATTTTCAGATCAATTTGAACAGTATCAGCAACAGCTGGAAAAAGATGCACTGGTTATTGTGGAGGGTGAGGTAAGTCATGATGACTACACTAATAACTTGAAAGTGCGCGCTAAGTCATTAGCTAATTTAACGGAAGCACGCAGTAAATATGCACGACAGCTTCAGTTAGTAATTCCGGAGCAAACTTTTAAGCGAGACTTTGTAGAAAACTTAGCTACCCTACTGGCAGAGTATAAGGGGCAGCTACCTGTTACCATTGAATACCAAAAACATGATGCTAAGGCTAAATTGATATTGGCTGATCAATGGCGTGTAGCCCCAACTGATGAGCTTATTCAAGCGTTGAAGAAACAGTATGGAAAAAATTCAGTTGAGTTGCAGTATAGATAATTTGTTAAATGATAAAACAGGTCTATTGTGTCACTGCACTCGACTAAGTAGTCACAATCACGTATCTTATGCTCCTTTTTAGTTGGGCATAATCCGTTAGCAGCCACCGTAATAGTAAGGCAAGAATTACGACTATGAACCCCCAATACCTAGATTTTGAGCAGCCGATTGCAGAGCTGGAAGCCAAAATAGAAAGTCTCAGTTCAACTGAGCAGAACAGCAGTTATGATATTGATATTGCTGAGGAAATAGAAAAGCTTAAGACTAAAAGTAAGTCGCTAACTCAGCAGGTTTTCAGCAAGCTAACCGCTTGGCAGCGAGCACAAATCGCTCGTCACCCTCAGCGGCCATATACTTTTGATTATGTTGAGCATATTTTTAATGACTTTGACGAATTACATGGCGATCGTAAGTTTGCAGATGACCAGTCGATAGTAGGTGGTATTGGTAAACTGGAAAATCAGCCAGTGATGATTATTGGTCATCAAAAAGGCCGTGATGTTAAAGAAAAAGTTCGCCGCAATTTTGGTATGCCTAAACCAGAAGGCTATCGAAAAGCTTGCCGGCTAATGGAGTTAGCTGAGCGGTTTAAAATACCTGTATTGACGTTTATCGATACGCCAGGCGCATACCCTGGTATTGATGCGGAAGAGCGTGGTCAAAGTGAAGCAATTGCTTATAACCTGGCGGTCATGTCCCGTTTGAAAGCACCTATTATTTCCACAGTGATCGGAGAAGGGGGCTCAGGTGGTGCATTGGCAGTTGGTGTATGTGATCATCTCATGATGCTGCAATACTCTACTTATTCGGTGATATCTCCAGAAGGCTGTGCGTCTATTTTATGGAAAAGTGCTGAAAAAGCCGCTGATGCTGCAGAGGCAATGGGGATTACCGCTGACCGTTTACTAGAACTTGGTTTTGTTGATCGGCTGATTCCAGAACCGTTAGGCGGTGCCCACCGGGATCCTGTACAGATGGCCGCCAGTATTAAAGAATCACTGATTAAAGAGCTGGACGTACTAAAGCGTCACTCAACTGATGAACTGTTGGATTTACGGTACAAGCGCTTGATGTCGTATGGTTCGTTTGGCCAGTAATTGATATTAAAGCTGAACCCGTTTTCTAACAAAAAGCCGACTATTTAGTCGGCTTTTTAGTATTGTCCTTTTGTTGAACTGATAGCGTATAACCTTTCATGGACCTGCCACAGCTATACTGCCAAAACTTGGAACGATTATTAGCTGACTATACTCCCACACGACTAGTAGTAGCGTTCAGTGGTGGGTTGGACTCGACAGTGTTACTGGATTTAACCTGTCAGTACGCTGCGCAGCATCAATTACCAGTGATAGCATTTCACATTAATCATAATTTAAGCCCTAATGCCAAGCAGTGGCAGAACCATTGCCAAAGGCTAGCTATTCAATTGGGCTGTGATTTTGTTGCAAAACAAGTTGAGGTTAAATCTACAGGTAAAGGTGTTGAGGAAGCTGCAAGGGCGAAGAGATATCAGGCTTTTGAAGTGTTTTTAGAGGCAACTGATGTATTGTTGTTAGGTCATCATCTGCAAGATCAGCTGGAAACATTGTTATTCCGCTTTTGTCGTAGCTCTGGTGTTTCAGGTTTAGCTGGGATGCCCAACAGTCGTATGATTGGTAAAGCCCGCCTATTCCGGCCTTTGTTAGAATATACCAAAACTGACTTACTGCATTACGCCGAGCAGCATCAATTAATCTGGGTGGAAGATGAGTCTAATAAGACATTGGATTTTAGTCGTAACTTTTTGCGTCATGAGATTTTACCTAAACTGGAATGTCACTGGCCGAATTTATATCGTCAGTTAATCGGCACTAAAGAGCATTGTCAGGATGCAGCCAGTATTCTTGAGGATATGGCCCAGCTAGATTATCAGGCTGCACAGGTTAGCCCACCTGCACACTGGAGTAAGGGATTATTGGTTCAGCCGCTCAGCTGCCAACAGCTACTACAGTTATCTTCACCCAGGCGGCATAACTTAATCCGCTACTGGCTAAAACGTGTAGATATTAATATCACCCGGCCGCTGCTATTGGAGGTTGAAAACTCTTTGCTAATGGCAGCAGAGGATGCAATGCCAACAATTGTCGTTGGTAGTGGTGACGGTTTTGGAGCATTGAGGTGTTTTCAAGACGGCTTATTTTTCTTGCCTGAGAGCTTGGCTAGATGGTTACCCACCACCCAACAGGTGGAGTGGGGTTGGCAGAAGCATGAAACCATTGATTTAGTGGGAAATGGCCAGCTGTTTTGCTATCAGTCAGGGGGTGAAGTCAGTGCAGCTAAGTTGAAGGGTAAAACCCTGAAAGTCGCCTATCGTGAGCAGTTAAATATAGATAAGTTTGCTATACCGGGTCGCCAAGGGCGTAAAACGTTAAAGCGTTGGTTTCAGGAGTATCAAATTCCCCCTTGGTTGCGAGAGCGCTGGCCATTATTGGTTGTCGGTAGTGAGTTAGTGGCGATTCCGGGCCTGCTGGTTAATCAAGCCTTTGCTTGTGAAGACGGGGAGTTGAGTCTGTCTTTTCAATGGGAGCTTTTTTCACCATTAGTTAGATAGTGCAATCTAAAGAAACTATAAAGCAATGAGCGACTCCCTGTCCTCAAGCTTTTGTGGCACCTTCGAACAGCTTCGGCTAAAAAACGATAAATTGAGGTTGTAGGTAGATTCTGGTATTCTGACGTCCCATCTTGTGATGACCAGTCAACCTTCCACATCTAATGGTCATAAACCGCTAACATTAACTAACTTCTGCAGGTTTTTCATGACGCGCTACATATTCGTCACTGGTGGTGTTGTTTCTTCATTGGGAAAAGGCATCGCGTCAGCATCTCTGGCGGCCATATTGGAAGCTCGTGGTTTAAATGTCACGATGCTCAAACTAGACCCCTATATTAATGTCGATCCGGGAACAATGAGCCCTTATCAGCATGGTGAGGTATTTGTTACGGAAGATGGTGCTGAAACTGATTTGGATCTGGGGCATTACGAGCGCTTTATTCGAACTACTATGACGCGTGACAATAACTTTACCACTGGTCGTATTTATCAGGACGTCCTGCGTAAAGAGCGGCGCGGTGATTATCTGGGGGGCACAGTGCAAGTGATTCCCCATATCACTGATGAAATAAAGCGGAGAGTCATCAAAGGTGCAGGTGATGCGGATATTGCGTTAGTTGAGATTGGCGGCACTGTAGGCGATATCGAATCTCAACCATTTCTAGAAGCCATCCGTCAGTTGAAAGTGGAGCTAGGCCAGAACCGAGCTTTGCTAATGCATTTAACCCTAGTGCCGTATATTGCGACTGCGGGTGAAACTAAAACCAAACCCACTCAACACTCTGTAAAAGAACTACGTTCCATAGGCTTGCAACCTGATATTTTGGTGTGTCGTTCTGATCATCATATTGACTCAGGCTCTCGACGTAAAATTGCGCTGTTTACCAACGTAGAAGAGCGTGCGGTCATTGCTTTAGAAGATGCAGACTCTATTTATAAAATCCCTCGTATGCTGCATAAGCAGGGGTTAGATGACATTATTGTTGACCGCTTTCGCATGGACTGTCAGCCTGCTGACTTAAGTGAATGGGATGCTGTCGTTGAGGATGAAGCCAGTTCAGCGCATGAAGTGACAATAGCGATGATTGGCAAGTATATGGACCTGCTTGATGCTTACAAGTCACTGATTGAAGCGATGAAACATGCGGGGCTGAAAACCCACACCAAGGTGAAGCTGGTTTATATTGACTCTGAGCAGCTAGAAACTGAGGGCTTGGATGCTTTGGCTAAGGTAGATGGTATCTTGGTACCAGGTGGCTTTGGTCAGCGAGGTGTTGAAGGCAAAATTAAAGCAGTTCAGTATGCCCGTGAAAAACAAATACCTTACTTAGGTATTTGTTTAGGTATGCAAGTGGCCGTTATTGAGTATGCCCGTCATGTGGCGGGTTTAGCTGATGCACATAGTAGTGAGTTTGATCAGTCGACAAATCATCCAGTTGTTGGCCTGATTACCGAGTGGACGACAGCTGAAGGGGATGTGGAAGTACGTGATGATGCATCTGACCTAGGGGGTACCATGCGGTTGGGGGCTCAGGCTTGTCAATTAAAGCCTGGTACAAAGGCACATCAGGCCTATGGCAAAGATTTGATCGAAGAGCGCCACCGTCACCGTTATGAAGTCAATGATAATTACGTAGCGCAGCTGGAAGAAGCCGGGTTGATTATTTCTGGTCGCTCAGAAGACAATGCTTTGGTAGAAATGGTAGAGGTGCCTGACCACCCTTGGTTTGTTGCTTGTCAGTTTCACCCGGAATTTACATCAACACCAAGAGATGGCCATGGCTTGTTTACTAACTTTGTCAAAGCGACTTTAACGAATAAATCATCAAAATAAAGCTAAGCGCACAGACTCTAAAACAGTTGAGATAATATATGAGCCAGAAGATTATTAAGATTGGCAATATTCAGGTGGCTAACCACTTGCCTTTTGTTTTATTTGGTGGTGTCAATGTGCTGGAGTCTCGTGACCTAGCGATGACAGTTGCCGAACATTTTGTCAAAGTAACAGAAAAACTAGGCATTCCCTATGTCTTTAAAGGCTCATTTGATAAAGCGAATCGTTCCTCTATGCACTCCTATCGGGGGCCAGGTTTAGAGGATGGGCTTAAAATATTACAAGAAGTAAAAGATACCTTTAAGGTGCCTGTTATTACTGATGTCCATGAGTCATATCAAGCTGCACCTACAGCAGAAGTAGCAGATGTTATTCAATTACCGGCTTTCTTATCTAGGCAAACTGACTTAGTGGTTGCTATGGCGAAAACTGATGTTGTTATAAATATCAAAAAAGCTCAGTTTTTAGCGCCTCATGAAATGAAACATATTCTCACCAAGTGTGAAGAGGCAGGTAATGACCAGCTGATGCTTTGTGAGCGTGGCACCATGTTTGGCTATAACAACCTGGTGGTAGATACTCTAGGATTTGGCTTGATGAAAGCGATGAACTACCCCGTTATTTTTGATGTGACTCATGCATTACAACGGCCCGGTGGCCGATCTGATTCGGCGGATGGGCGTCGCAGTCAGGTGAATGAGCTGGCTAAAGCAGGGATGGCAACAGGGTTGGCAGGATTATTTTTAGAAACCCATCCAGATCCCAATCAGGCAAAATGTGATGGGCCTTGTGCACTAAAACTTGATAAATTACAGCCTTTCTTAGAACAACAAAAAGCACTTGATGAGCTGGTAAAAAGCTTTCCTGAAATTGACACTGAATAATTTGCTTAGAAAAGTTTTGGAGTTAACTCACAATGATTGAAATTGTTGATATTAAAGCCCGTGAAGTGTTGGACTCAAGGGGAAATCCGACAGTTGAAGCTGATGTTATTGTAGCAGGTGGTTTTATTGGTTCAGCTTGTGCTCCCTCAGGTGCATCGACAGGTTCTAGAGAAGCATTGGAGCTACGTGATGGTGATAAAAATCGTTATTTAGGCAAAGGCGTTTTAAAAGCAGTTGCTGCAGTAAATGAGCAAATTAAATCTGCGTTAGTAGGAATGGATGTTACTGATCAGCGGGCATTAGACAATAAAATGCTGGCGCTGGATGGTACTGAAAATAAAGCCAAACTAGGTGCCAATGCAATTTTGGCAGTTTCTTTAGCGGCAGCTAAAGCGGCAGCGGCAGCAAAACAAGTACCTTTGTATCAGCATATTGCAGAAATAAATGGTACTGCTGGTCAGTACAGTATGCCTGTTCCCATGATGAATATTCTCAATGGTGGTGAACATGCAGATAATAATGTCGATATCCAGGAATTTATGGTACAACCAGTTAGTGCGCCGTCATTTCGTGAAGCATTACGGGTTGGAGCTGAAATTTTCCATGCCTTAAAATCAGTATTAAAAACAAAAGGCTTAAATACAGCAGTTGGTGATGAAGGTGGTTTTGCACCTAACCTGCCGTCTAATGAGGCAGCGCTTGAAGTGATTGCTGAAGCGGTTGAGAAAGCCGGTTATAAATTAGGTGAAGACGTTACTTTAGCACTGGACTGTGCTTCTTCAGAGTTTTATAGCGATAGCCAGTATCAGCTATCGGGTGAAGGAAAAACATTTACTAGCGAAGGTTTTGCAGATTATCTGGCAGAGCTTACTGAAAAATACCCCATTATCTCCATTGAAGATGGCATGGATGAAAGCGACTGGGATGGCTGGGCTGTGTTAACCAAGAAAATTGGTAGCAAAACCCAGCTGGTTGGTGATGATTTATTTGTGACTAATACTAAAATTCTCAAGCGCGGTATCGATGAAAAAGTAGCAAATTCAATTTTGATTAAATTCAATCAAATTGGTTCTTTGTCAGAGACTTTAGATGCCATTAATATGGCTAAGCAGGCAGGGTATACTGCAGTTATTTCCCATCGTAGTGGTGAAACTGAAGATGCTACTATTGCTGATTTAGCAGTCGCTACAGCAGCAGGGCAAATTAAAACAGGTTCATTATGTCGTTCTGATCGTGTTGCTAAATATAATCAGTTATTACGTATTGAAGAGCAGTTGGGTGATCAGGCGCCTTATAAAGGTAGAGCTGAATTTAAAGCCTAGTTTACCATTTGCGAATGACTATAAAACAAATTAGGGGGCATTGCCCCCTAATTTGTTTTAGGGCTAGTAGTATATGTAAAGCGCTTACCGTATTTTGCGTATGCACCACTAGGCGCTGATGAGTTAAAATGAAAATATAATCAGCAAATTTTGGGCTTAACACCTTATGAAATGGCTAACTGGATTATTAATTTTGTTATTGACTCTGCTGCAGTATCGATTGTGGTTTAGTGATACAGGTGTTGTACGACTATGGCAAACGCAACAGCAAATTACCTCGCAACAGCGTGAAAATCAGGGCCTTTATCAGCGTAACCGGGTCTTAGAAGCAGAGGTTGTAGAGTTGCAAAACGGTTTAGATACCATTGAAGAGTTAGCGCGAAGTCAGCTAGGCATGATTAAACAAGGTGAACAATTTTTTTTACTTGCGGATTAGAGAGAGCCAGAAAACAGTAGTTTTATGACAGCCAATCAAAACCCTTGCTGGGCCATTGTTCCTGCCGCTGGTATTGGCAGCAGGATGCAACAGAAAAAACCAAAACAATACCTTGATTTGAATGGGCGACCTATACTGAGCCATACCTTAACTCAATTGCTGCAATTTCCTTTTCAGAAAATTATCGTGGCGGTCGCCACTGATGATCCATGGTTTGATCAGTTACCCATTACTCAGGACTCTCGAGTTATAAAAGTAGAGGGGGGGGCAGAGCGTTATCAATCCGTCGCAAATGGCCTGAGCTGGTTAGCTGGCTTTGCAGCGGAGAGTGACTGGGTGATGGTTCATGATGCCGCGAGGCCCTGCATTCGATTAGCAGAAATTAACAAGCTCTATCAGCAGTTGGCTGAACATCCTGTCGGTGGTTTGCTGGGGGTGCCTGTTAAAGATACTTTAAAAGCTGTTGGTGATCAGGGGGAAGTGGAGCAAACGGTTCCGCGAGAAAACCTCTGGCAAGCACAAACGCCGCAAATGTTTCGGTTTGGATTATTGAGACAAGCATTAGCAGAGGCACTGATGAAAAACAGTGTGGTAACTGATGAGGCTTCTGCTATCGAGCAGCTGGGCTATTCACCATTAATGGTAGAGGGGCGTGATGATAATTTAAAAGTGACGCGACCTGTAGACTTACCATTAGCCGCTTTTTGTCTAGAGAATCAGACAGGCGATGGGTAAAAGTTCAAGGCAATTTTGAGTAGGTTAATTTAGAGCAGTCAATAGAGAGAGCAGCATGAGAATTGGTCATGGCTTTGATGTACATAAATTTGGTCCCGGTGATGCTATTACCATTGGAGGAGTAAAAATTCCTTATAGCCAGGGGCTGGTGGCACATTCGGATGGTGATGTATTAATTCATGCGCTGTGTGATGCTTTATTAGGTGCAGTTGCTTTAGGGGATATCGGGCAGCACTTTCCTGATACCGACCCACAATTTGAAAATGCTGATAGCCGACAGTTGCTAAGCCATGTTTATCAGCTAGTGAGCCAGCAAGGTTGGCAACTCGTGAATGCTGATATGACAATTATTGCTCAGGCACCCAAAATGTCACCTTTTATTTCTCAAATGAAAGGCTGCTTACAGCAGTTGTTGTCTGTTAGTGACACTCAGCTCAATATTAAGGCAACTACTACTGAAAAATTAGGCTATACCGGTCGTAAAGAAGGAATTGCTGCCCATGCAGTGGTGTTACTGGAGGCAAGCCAGTGAGTTGGTTAGATTTTACTGAATTAGCAAAAGCCCATGGCGATGCCCTAACTAAAGCCGTTTTTAAAGCTTATTGTGAAGACTTTGTGGTTGAAGAAGTGTTAGGCATTACCCCAACGGAAGAAGGGGAGCATGAGCTGCTTTGGGTGGAAAAAACTGGGCAAAATACGGCTTGGGTAGCCAAACAGCTGGCAGCTTATGCGGGGATATCTCAGCGACAAGTGAGTTATTGTGGCCTTAAAGATCGTCAAGCAGTGACCCGCCAATGGTATAGCTTGCATTTACCTGGTAAGCAAGGACCAGACTGGCAACAGTTGAATCTTGATGGGATTAATATAAAGCAAGTTGTTCGTCATCAACGAAAGCTAGCCAGGGGCTGTCATGCTGGTAACCGCTTTGTGATTCGTTTAAGAGAATGTCAGGTTGATGAAAATCAACTGGTTGAACGGATGAGCCGTATTCAAACACAAGGGGTACCTAATTACTTTGGTACTCAGCGGTTTGGTCATGACAATAATAATTTAACCAGAGCTAATCAATGGTTTGCTGGCGAATGGCGACCGAAAAGAAATCAACAAGATATTTATTGGTCTGCAGCCAGGGCTTATGTTTTTAATAAGGTATTGAACTTTCGTGTCGAAAATAATTTATGGGCTGAATTAATAGCCGGTGATGTGCTGCAGTTTAACGATAGTAATACGCTTATTTTGCCAGATAAAATTGATGACGCTGCAAAGAAAAAATGGCAGCAAGCTGAACTCATTACCACTGGCCCTTTGTGGGGAAAAGGCCGCTTGTTAAGCGAGATGCAAACGGCAGAAATTGAAACAAAGCTGGCTGCGGAAGAACAACTGTTAACTGAAGGAATAGTATCTGGAGGTGTAGCCATGGCCAGACGGTCATTGGTGGTTTATCCTCAACAGCTTGCTTGGCAGCAAGAACAAGATAGTATTGAAGTTTCGTTTTATTTACCGAAAGGGGCTTATGCTACAGCTGTCGTTCGTGAGCTGGTTGACTGGTAAACAGGTAATATTGGTAAAAAATGAAATTATTACTTTCAAATGATGATGGCGTGTTTGCTCCAGGGCTGGCTGCATCCTATGATGCTCTCAGTAGTCACTTTGACTGCCAGGTTGTAGCACCTGATCGGGATCGTAGCGGTGCCAGTAGCTCTTTGACGTTAGACCAGTTATTACGTCCAGAAACACACGCTAATGGTTTTATTAGTATTAATGGTACTCCTACCGACTGTGTCCACTTGGCAGTGAATGGAATGCTTGACCCTGTGCCAGAAATGGTCATTTCTGGCATCAATTTAGGAGCCAACTTAGGCGATGATGTGCTTTATTCAGGTACGGTGGCAGCTGCTTTTGAAGGGCGGTTTCTGAGTCATCCGGCACTTGCTGTTTCCCTTTGTTCTCGCTCCTCAGCTCACTTGCTGACAGCTGCTCATGTTATTCGGCAGCTGGTAGAAGGCATAGGCGAATTACAATTACCTAAACGCAGTGTTCTTAATGTCAATATTCCTGACTTACCATTGGCTAGCCTTAAAGGTGCTCTATTAACTCGATTGGGGCATCGAACCAGACCTGCTAAACCTGCAAAGCTAACTGACCCAAGAGGTAAAGAAGGCTATTTTATTGCGACTGTTGGTGCGGGGGAAGATGCTGGAGAGGGGACTGACTTTTTTGCCATTGAGCAAGGTTATGTATCTATTACACCGCTACAAGTCGATAAAACCCATTATCAGGCATTTGCCCATGTTGAACCCTGGTTGGAGGCTCTGTTATGAATGAGTTGATGCTTAATGGAATAGGCATGACCTCAAAGCGGACCCGTGAACGCTTGGTTAGCCGCTTACAAAAAGAGGGAATAACCTCTAGCAAGGTGTTGGATACTATTCAGCAAACCCCCCGCCATATTTTTGTAGATGAGGCCCTTTCCCATCGAGCCTATGAGGATACCGCCCTTCCGATTGGTTTTAGTCAAACTTTATCGCAGCCTTATATTGTGGCGCGGATGACCGAGCTATTGATTGCTGGTGGACCGTTGCAGCGAGTGTTAGAGGTGGGTACAGGTTCAGGCTATCAAACTGCCGTGCTAGCTCAACTGGCTGATGAGGTTTTTAGTGTTGAGCGGATTAGAGCATTGCAAAAAAAAGCGGCTAAACGACTGAATTTATTAGGGCTTCACAATATTTGCTTAAAAGTGGCTGATGGTCATATGGGATGGGAGCAACAAGCACCATTTGATGGCATTATGGTGACTGCTGCGCCAGCTCAATTACCCCAATTATTGATTGATCAGTTAGCTGTGGGGGGGCGAATGATTGTTCCAGTCGGTAATGATGAGGAACAAATATTGTATCTCGTTACCAAAACAGCAGCTGGTGAACAAATACGAGAAATTGAAAAGGTGCGTTTTGTGCCTTTATTAGCGGGCTTGGACTAGCTGAGTTGTTGGGTTGGTTAGAGTGAACGGTAAACTGAATTAACACTACAGATTGGGTCTATGTGACAACCAGCTAAATTGAAAGATTGAGATGAGCTGCCTTAATAGAGTTAAGCTAACAAAGCAGCTCCAGTAGAAATATTTATTCAAATTGAAGAGATAACAGATAGGTGGTCTTTCCACTTTGAATTTGTCAAAACAAGGTTTATTGCATGAATCAAAAACTGGAGTTTGCTGCGCTATTTGCTAAAGGGGCTGCGATGGGAGCAGCTGATGTGGTGCCTGGTGTTTCGGGCGGAACCATTGCATTTATTGTAGGTATTTATGACCGTTTACTTCAGTCTGTTAGCCACATTAATTATCGTGCCATTCGCTTCTTGTTTACCAAGGGCTTTAAGGCTGCTTGGGAATATATAGACGGCAACTTTCTCTTTACTCTGCTATTCGGTATTGTCTTCAGCATCTTAACCTTAGCTAGAGTTATTAGTTATTTATTAGCAACCTACCCTATTTTGTTATGGTCATTTTTCTTTGGTTTGATCGTTATTTCCTCCTTTTATGTTGGCAAGGAAGTTAGTCGTTGGGGAATCGGTTGCATTATTAGTGGTGTAGTAGGTGGAGTTTTAGCGATTGCTGTCTCGACGGCTACACCTGCGGAAATTACTGCCAGTTATCCCATGTTTTTTTTGGGAGGCATGGTTGCTATATGTGCCATGATATTACCGGGTATTTCGGGTAGTTTTATTTTATTGTTATTTGGTTTATATGGTCATGTGATGCTAGCCATTAAAGACTTTGATCTTGTGGTGTTAGCTGTTTTGGCAGCAGGCTGCTTGGCAGGCTTAATGCTTTTTTCAAATCTTTTGCATTGGTTATTAAAGCATAAAAGAGAAATAACGCTGGCTTTTTTAACGGGTTTAATGGTGGGTTCTCTCAGTAAAGTGTGGCCGTGGAAGCAAACGATTTCATTTCGATTGAATAGTCATGGAGAACAAGTACCACTTATTCAGCATAATGTTCTTCCCTGGCAATTTCAGGCATCGACTGGCCAATCAGATCAGTTATTAGTGGCAATTACTATAATGCTGATGGCGATTGTACTGGTTATTGCTATTGATAAAGGGCAAAAACTCTTAAAAACACGTTCTTAAAGCTATTGTTGCTGTCTCTAGAAATGAAGAGAGTGGCAAAAATAACGCAATTTAAAGCAGTTTAATTAACCGTTTGATTAAAAATAAAACTTGATAGTTTTTAGATTTTTTTTTAGTACATCAGTATAGTTTTATTCTAGAAAGACATAACAAAGCGGTTTAATTGATTGGAAAAAGTTTGAAAAAATTGTGATTTTGTTTGTGTCTAAAAGTCAAAATATTGCACATTTTATTTGCCTAGCCTGTCTGGTTATTAGTTTCGTTTTTGTTCCTGGCTGTGTCACAACAAAGACATATGCACCTGTTACAGACCGTACGCAACGTCCTAAAGTGACTCAAGGAGAGCATATTGTCAAACCTGGAGAAACCCTTTACTCCATTGCTTGGCGTTATGGGTGGGATTATAGAAAGTTAGCAAGTGTTAACAATATTCGGTCTCCCTACTTAATTCACCCGCAACAAAGAATTAAGTTATCAAACACTAGTCCGACCAAAAAGCATCCAAAAAAAAGATCGCAGAAAATAACAAAAAAGCAACCAAAAACCTCAGGTAGTGTAACAAAAGTCAAAAAGCCGACAGAAAAAAGTGTAAAAAAGCGGACATCAAAATCAGGCAAAATAACTTGGATCTGGCCAGTAAAAGGTAGAGTAATTGAAAATTTTACTACAAAAGGTAAGGTTAATAAGGGTATTGATATTGGTGGGAAATTAGGTCAGCCTGTTAATGCAGCCGCGGATGGAAAAGTAGTGTATGCAGGTAGTGGTCTATTGGGTTATGGGAAGCTGGTGATTATCAAGCATAACTATCAATTTCTCAGTGCTTACGCCCACAATAGAAAACTGCTTGTCAAGGAAGGTGATAAGGTTCAGGCTGGGCAAAAGATTGCCGAAATAGGAGCAACAGGTACCACAATGGCGAAATTACATTTCGAAATTAGGCAAAATGGCACACCTGTTAATCCCTTGAAGTTTCTGCCCAGATAATAATAAAACCTGGCGTTAAATCATGAACAGTGGGTCTTTAGTAGCTGTCATGGCTAAAAAAACAATAATTAATTCAACTACAACGCAGGATCACTGACTATGGCACTGAAAAGGGAACAAGTTGACTTTGAAAACTATCTCCATGAGGACATTGAAGATTCTCATTTCAATAATAATAATGACGATCGTGGAGATGACGAGAGTATAGAAAACGACTCAGGGTTTTCTGAGAAATCCTCACGAAGCCGCTCTTCAAATAGTTCTTCAAATAAAAATAAAGAAGATGAAGAGAGTTTTTATAAAAGCCTTGATGCCACTCAGCTTTACCTCAATGAAATTGGTTATTCACCACTCCTTACCCCAGAAGAGGAAGTGCATTTTGCACGCTTGGCCTTAAAGGGAGATGATGGAGGTAGAAGGCGAATGATTGAAAGCAACCTACGACTCGTGGTGAAAATCTCTCGCCGCTATGTCAACAGAGGGTTGTCATTACTGGATTTAATTGAGGAAGGCAATTTAGGTCTAATTAGGGCTGTTGAAAAATTTGACCCAGAGCGAGGGTTTCGTTTTTCAACCTACGCCACCTGGTGGATTAGGCAAACAATTGAACGCGCCATCATGAATCAAACGCGAACCATTCGACTGCCGATTCATGTGGTGAAAGAATTGAATGTTTATTTACGCGCCGCTCGAGAGCTAACTCAAAAACTGGATCATGAGCCTTCACCGGAAGAAATAGCTGATTTGCTGGATAAACCAGTGGATGATGTAAAACGGATGCTAGGACTCAATGAGCGGGTTACATCGGTCGATACGCCGTTGGGGCCAGACTCAGATAAATCAATTTTAGATACTATCTCTGATGAACATGATTCTGATCCAGCTGAGCTTTTACAAGAGTCAGACCTCAACAGTAGTATTGATAAGTGGCTATCTGAGCTTTCTGAAAAACAACGTGAAGTTGTTGCTCGACGTTTTGGCTTAAGGGGTTATGAAACTAGTACGTTGGAAGAAGTGGGCCGAGAAATTGGTCTAACTCGGGAGCGAGTCAGGCAAATACAAGTAGAAGCGTTAAAACGGTTACGGGTAATTCTGGAAAAACAAGGTCTTTCCAGTGAATCGCTATTTAGTTAACCGTTAAAAGCTTATTCTGAGAGCCTGAAGTAACAGCATCAGCTAGGCTGTTGGCCCTCAGAGATAGGCTAAACATAGTTTATTGTTCAGTCTGAAGCGGTAGAAGGTGAGCTGTTTATTTCTCTAGATGTTGCAGTTTTCCTTCTACGCCATTCCACTCATCAGCGTCACCAGGCGCATCTTTTTTCTCGGTAATATTATCCCATACTTCTGCAAGCTGTGCGTTTAACTCAATAAATTCTTGCTGGTCTTCAGGTACTTCATCTTCGGAAAAAATTGCATTGGCTGGACATTCCGGCTCACACAAGGCGCAGTCAATGCACTCATCAGGGTGAATGACCAAAAAGTTGGGACCTTCATAAAAGCAGTCAACAGGGCATACTTCTACACAGTCTGTGTATTTGCACTTTATGCAGTTTTCACCAACAACGAATGTCATGGTGGGTTACTCCATTTTTAAATCAGGCTCATCAAATTATTGTGGAAACTGTAAACAAGCATAGTTGCTCTTGTTTAGCTGTCCTGCAGATAACTCTATTTTGGCTATCTGTCATAATAAAAATACTTGGGTTTCAAAGGTGGGTTAGTCTATCAGTTATTAAAACAGCTTAATAGATAATTCCAGCTTATAAGCGTTGGCAGTCTAGAAAAATTTTCCCTATGGTTAGATCGATTGGTGATTAGAGAAAACAAACGCAGTGCCTTTTTTATAAACACTGCGCGCTTACGTTTTATATTTGCTGCCTGAGTTGATATAGCAATTCAAGTGCTTGCCGGGGAGTGAGATCGTCAATATTAGCTTGTTGTAATTGTTCTACAACTGGATGGGTTGCCATTGCGAATAAATCCGATTGCAAGGGAGCAGCTGGCTTAGTTGTCTTCGCAGGTTTTTGCTGTGGGGGCGGAGTGCTCTCTACAGCTGCTTCAAACGTAGTTTGAGCACTAGTAGATTCCAGTTGAGCCAGCTTTTGTTTGGCTTGAGTAATAACTGGATGGGGAACACCTGCTAGCTGGGCAACCTGTAAGCCATAACTCTGGCTGGCTGGTCCATCATGAACTGCGTGAAGGAAGACTATACGATCTTCGTGTTCTGTTGCATTTAAGTGAACATTGGCAACGTTTGTGACATGCTCAGGTAAAGCGGTTAACTCAAAATAATGGGTGGCAAATAGAGTAAAGGCGTTCACTTGAGTAGCTAGGTATTCAGCACAGGCCCAGGCTAAAGAAAGGCCATCAAAGGTGCTGGTGCCCCGGCCGACTTCATCCATTAATACCAAGCTGTGCTCGGTGGCGTTATGCAGAATATTGGCCGTTTCAGTCATTTCCACCATAAAAGTAGAGCGACCTCCAGCTAAATCATCTGACGAGCCAATCCGGGTGAATATCCGATCAACAATACCAATGGTAGCTTTTGTTGCAGGTACAAAACTACCAATATGGGCTAATAAGGTAATCAACGCTGCTTGCCGCATATAGGTGGATTTACCCCCCATATTGGGGCCAGTGATAATTAGCATGCGACGCTGGCTGTTTAACTGTAAATCGTTGGCAACAAAAGGCTCAGTTAATACCTGCTCGACCACGGGATGGCGGCCTTCAATGATGTTAATGCCGGGTTTGGCTGATAGAGTAGGTTTGGATAAATTTAAGCTGTCAGCTCGTTCTGCCAGGTTTTGTAAAACATCTAACTTAGCAATGGCTGCGGCGGTATCCTGTAAAGGAGCTAAATGCTCTAGTAGCATCTCTAACAAGCCTTCATAGAGGGCTTTTTCTCTTGCCAAGGCGCGACTTTTACTGCTCAGTGCCTTATCTTCAAACTCTTTTAATTCGGGGGTGATAAAGCGCTCAGCATTTTTTAGGGTTTGACGACGAATGTAGTGTGTTGGCGCTTGCTCTGCTTGTTGGCGGCTGATTTCAATGAAATAGCCATGAACTCGGTTATACCCTACTTTTAGTGTTGAAAGCCCAGTGGTTTCCCGTTCTTGTGCTTCGAGTTTGAGTAAGAATTCGCTGGCATTTTCGCTGATATTGCGTAAGTCATCCAACTCAGCATCGTAGCCTTCAGCAATGACACCACCATCTCGAATCACCACCGGTGGGTTATCAACAAGAGCTCTTTGCAGTAACTCTGTAAGCGCAGGGTATTCACTGATAATCTGGCCAAGCTGTTGAATGAGTGGTGATTGGATATTGGCCAGTTGGGTTTGCAGCTCAGGTAGCTGCAGCAGCGCATCCCTTAGCTTTGCGAGATCACGAGGCTTAGCTGAGCGCAGTGCTATCCGAGCTAATACCCGCTCAATGTCGCCAATTTGCTTGAGTGCTTGATGGAGAGGCTCATAGCTGTAGTCAGCCAATAAAGCACTAACGGCTTTCTGACGTTGCTTTAATTCCACCTGATTTCTTAGTGGGCGGTTAATCCAACGGCACAGCAGTCGGCTACCCATTGCGGTGGCGGTTTTATCAAATACCGCTGCCAGTGTATTTTCTTTACCCCCTGATAAATTGGTAACTAGCTCTAAATTTCGACGGCTAGCAGCGTCTAAAATAACGCTGTCTTCGTGGCGCTCAATACTGAGCCCACGGATATGCGGTAAGGCAGTCCGCTGGGTTTCTTTGGCGTATTGCAGTAAGCAGCCTGCGGCATCAATAGCAATGGTTAATTGGTCGCAACCATAGCCTGCCAGGTCATTGGTTTGAAACTGCTGGGTTAGCATTTTTATGGCTGTTTCAAAATCAAAATCCCAAGCCGGTCGGCGGCGAACACCAGAACGGTGTTTGAGCTTTTCCAGTAAAGGACTTTCTTCACTGACTAGGATTTCAGCAGGGTTCAGTCGCTCTAGCTCTGCTAAAAACGCTTCTTCACCTGATACTTCGGCTACCTGAAATCGACCACTACTGATGTCTAAGGTTGCAATACCATAATTGTCATTGTGCTGGTGGAATGCAGTTAGCAGGTTATCTTTGCGCTCTTCCAGCAGGCTTTCATCACTGACAGTACCAGGGGTGATAATCCTGACGACTTTTCGCTCTACTGGACCTTTGCTGGTAGCTGGATCACCGATTTGTTCGCAGATGGCGACTGACTCACCCAGCTTGACCAACTTGGCTAAATAATTATCAGCAGAGTGGAAAGGGATACCAGCCATTGGGATTGGTTCGCCACCAGAATTACCGCGCGCCGTGAGAGTAATATCCAATAGTTGAGAGGCCTTTTTGGCATCATCATAAAAAAGCTCGTAAAAATCACCCATTCGATAAAACACTAACTCATTACGATGTTGCTGTTTGATCCGCAAATATTGCTGCATCATCGGTGTATGTTTTGAAGCTTGGGTTGTTACTTTTGCCATTGGATACTAATTGCTCAGTTGGTGACAAGAAATAGGGCGGTAATTCTACGCAATTAATGGCGCTAGATTAAGACTTAGACGTAACTTAATTATTGATAAGATAGGTTTGTGAAAACAATTGTTGTATATATACGCTTCACTGGTTGAATAGTCTACAGCTAACCTTTTAATACAAAAGTGAAATGTGATGAGTGATGCAATAAAAACACTTGCTGAGCAAGTCGGGGCATTTTTAATAAGCCAGCAACTGAAGTTAATTACTGCAGAGTCTTGTACCGGTGGCTGGGTGGCTCAAGCTGTTACTGCCATTGCTGGTAGCTCAAGCTGGTTCGAAGGAGCCTTTGTTACCTATTCAAATGAGGCCAAACGGTCAATGTTGGAGGTGTCTCCGCAATCGCTGGTTCAATTTGGTGCTGTCAGTAAAACTGTGGTCATGGAAATGACTGATGGGGCGCTTGCTCATAGTGAAGCGGATCTTGCAATTGCTATCAGTGGAATTGCAGGCCCTGATGGTGGGAGTGCCGAAAAACCGGTTGGCACTGTATGGATTGCCTGGCAACTTCATGAGCAACCTGCAATCAGTTGTTGCTTTCATTTTTCGGGTGATCGAGAGCAAGTCAGAAAGCAGGCAGTGGTTGAAGCTTTAAAAGGTATTTTGGAACACTTTAATAATTAATACCGTCCCTAAAAATATTGATTAACTTTTTTGCAAATTTTACTGGCTGAGTATAAAGTTGTATGAAATAATACTGTTTAAATATACAGTATTTGAGTGGATGCTTATCCAAATTGCTGAATTGAATCGCCAGGTTGTTAAATCAAATCTGCTGTTAAATTGAATCTATAACTTATGAGGTGAGTTAATGGATGATAACAAAAAGAAAGCGCTTAATGCAGCGCTAAGTCAAATTGAACGACAATTTGGTAAAGGTGCCATCATGCGCATGGGTGATCATGAGCGTGAAGCGATTCCTGCCATATCTACTGGTTCATTGTCATTGGATATTGCTTTGGGCATTGGGGGTCTGCCAAAAGGTCGTATTGTCGAAATTTTTGGCCCTGAGTCTTCAGGTAAAACGACGCTAACCCTGCAAGTGATTGCAGAAGCACAACGCAAAGGTGCCACCTGTGCGTTTGTTGATGCCGAGCATGCATTAGACCCTGATTACGCAGAAAAACTGGGAGTAAACGTTGATGATTTGTATGTCTCTCAACCTGATACAGGTGAGCAGGCATTGGAAATCACTGACATGCTGGTGCGCTCAGGTGCGGTGGATGTGATCATTGTTGACTCGGTAGCGGCATTAACACCTAAAGCAGAAATTGAAGGCGATATGGGTGATGCCCATGTTGGTTTGCAAGCTCGTTTAATGTCTCAAGCATTACGTAAGATCACTGGTAATATCAAACAAGCGAACTGTCTGGTTGTTTTTATTAACCAAATCCGGATGAAAATTGGTGTTATGTTTGGTAGTCCTGAAACAACAACGGGTGGTAATGCATTGAAATTCTATGCATCGGTCCGGTTGGATATTCGTCGTACTGGCTCCGTTAAGCAGGGTGATGAAGTCGTTGGTAACGAGACTCGGGTAAAAGTTGTCAAAAATAAAGTGTCACCGCCGTTCAAACAGGCTGAATTCCAGATTCTTTATGGTAAAGGTATTTACCATATGGGCGAAGTGATTGACTTAGGGGTTAAACAAGGCGTTGTAGATAAAGCGGGTGCCTGGTACTCCTATAATGGCGATAAAATTGGTCAGGGTAAGGCAAATTCTGCTCAGTTTTTAGAAGATAACCCAGAGATAGCGACGGAAATTGAGCAGAAAATTCGCCAGCACTTTGGTATTGAAATGCTGCCAAACGAAGCTGTTGCTGAAGAAGTATAATTGCTAGGGCAATAAGTCTTGTCGTTAATAGGTATTGCTATTAACAGTATTGGGTTAGTGTTTTGATAATTTTATAGATGAATAACGTCTCACCTCAAAAAATACGACAAGCAGCTTTACGGCTGCTTGCTCGTCGTGAGCATTCTGCTCAAGAATTAAAACAAAAATTGAAGTCACGCACTTTTGCTGGTGAACAAGTAGAGCTTGTACTGGAAGAGCTAAGGGAGGCAGACTATTTGTCTGACCAGCGAGCTGCGGAAATGATTTTTCGACGCTGTATCGAAAAAAAATTAGGACCTAAGCGCATTCAGCTAGAAATGCAGCAAAAAGGTATTGATCAATCACTGGTTGAGCAGGTGTTACAAGCTAATCAGGATATTGACTGGCTTCAATTAGCTAGTATAGCGCTGGCAAAAAAATTTAATCCAGAACCAGCGGCAAATGACCTTCCATTAATGGCGAAAAAACAGCGCTATTTAATTCAGCGTGGTTTTGATTTTGAAGTAATCCAGCAAGCGCTTGCAGCCCATCCTGAATCCTAATCTCTATTCGGCCTTAAGTAGCAATTTTTTGGCGAGACTCACAAAAAAACAGGGGATATGATATAGTGCCCGCTTTTTGTTGGTCTGCTTTAAAATTGACTATCATGCAGTGTATGGTCACCCTGTAACACCTATAAAGCATAAGCGGGGATCGTTATAGGTGGCTGTACTGTCCACTTAAGCTCACTTAAATTGGGAGATAACGCTAGTCTCAATTATTATGCAGCAGTTAACTTTTTCAATTGAAAATTGGTGTGCTTGGGCTCCAGGCCTGAATAGTCAAGCAGCTTGGCAGGAGTGGGCTGAGAGTAAAGCCGATATGCCTGCAACTGAAGAACAGCCGGCATTAGCCTGGCTACCCGCGAGGCAACGACGCAGATTGAGCTTGCAGGCTAAAATGGCCTTAACTGTTGCGCAACAGTGTCTGGAAAAAACTGAAACTGATTCAGTCCGTACAATATTCGCCAGCCGTCACGGTGAAGCCCAGCGGATGCAACATATGCTGCAACAACTGGCGCTAGATGAGCCGTTATCACCTACCGAGTTTGGCTTATCAGTTCATAACAGCACCGCAGGCTGGTATGGTGTGTTATTCAAGGATAACGCTGCCACAACCGCTATAGCGGCAGGCAAAGACACTTTTCCAAGTGGTTTAATTGAGGCTGTATCACAACTATCTATTGTTGGGGTAGATAGAGTCTTGTTGATATTCACTCATATGCCATTACCTGATTTTTATCAGGCTTTTCAGGATGAACCTACTCCCTGTTTTAGTGTGGGAATCATGCTATCCCTGCAAGGCGATAAACCTGTTCGACTGAGCTATAAAAAGGCAGCTGCTGACCAAGTCCAGCAAATGTCACCTGCGTTATCGTTTATGCGATTCTTGTTATTAGGTCAGCAGCGCATACAAGTATCTACTGATCGAATGGTGTGGCAGTACGAGCAGTTGTGATGAAAAAGCTCTATTTAATTTGGCGAGTGCTGGCCACTGGCTTTAGTTTTTTATTGTTTGGTCTCGGTGGTTTTTTACTAGCGTTATTGATTTTTCCGCTGATTAATTTGATTTGGCGTGACCGGTGGCAGCGGCGCTATCGCTCTCAGCAGTTAATCAGTTTAAGCTTTCGCTTTTATCTCAAGCTTTTGGACCATTTAGGCGTCATGAGTTACGAGATTAAAGGGCTAGAAACCCTGAGGACTGACAGGGGGCGTGTTATTATCGCAAACCATCCTTCGTTGTTGGATGTTGTGCTACTAATCGCTGCTTTGCCGCAAGTGGACTGTGTCGTAAAACAAGCACTGTGGCGTAACCCGTTGTTAAAAGGGGTTGTGAAGGCGGCTGGCTATATTAGTAATCAAGATCCAGAAATTTTGATTAGCCAGTGTCGAGCTTCATTAAACCAAGGTGGCTGCTTAATTTTGTTTCCGGAAGGTACTCGAACCACACCTGGTCAGACTATCCGATTTCAGCGGGGGGCAGCTAATATTGCATTAAGAGCACAAGCGGATATTCGCTTGGTTGAAATTAACTGTCAGCCAACCACCTTAACCAAGCAGGAAAAATGGTATCAGGTTGCTGATCGAAAAGTGACGTTTTTAGTTGAGGTTAAACACTTAGTGGAAATTAAACCGTTCCTTGCCGATGCAGATGAACTGCCACGGGCCACTAGGCAATTAACCCGGTATTTAGAAAGCCAGTACACATAAGGGTAGTAGTTATGTCTAGCTTAAAGGAAGAGTTGAAAGCGTTAATAGTTGACGTGTTGGATTTAGAAGATGTGGAGCCTGCAGATATTGTCGATGACGAACCATTATTTGTAGAGGGATTAGGGCTGGATTCAATAGATGCACTGGAACTCGGTTTGGCGTTGAAAAAGCGCTACAACATTAAAATCGAAGCCAATGCTGAAGATAATAAGCAGCATTTTGCATCCATTAATAGCCTTGCTGCCTTTATTGAAGCAAATAAGTAAGAGAGGAAGTAAACCATGCAATCTCGTCAGGATATTTTAGCTGCACTTACTGAAATATTGGTTGAAAAGTTTGAAATTGATGAAGCGGATATTGTTCCTGAAGCAAACCTCTATGAAGAGCTAGATCTCGATAGTATCGACGCGGTTGACTTAGTCATTATGCTGCAAGAGCTGACCAATAAAAAAATTAAACCTGAAGAGTTTAAAGCAGTAAGAACTGTTGATGATGTAGTCAGTGCCGTAGAGCAGTTAGTTAAATAACAACAACTAATTAAATAGCGTGTATTACATAACAGCCAATCTATGAATTTATCACCAGGTATGAACGCTGCATCATTCAAACCAAAGATCAACAAGGACTGCTGATGCGCTGGTTGAATGGGCTTATTGCTGTATTAGGGGTACTTTATCCAGTTATTGTACTGATGGGGTTAAAGTATTTAGAGCCTCGTTGGATAGGGTTGCTACTTTTTATCCTGGTCGTGGCACGGCTGACACTCAGCCGTGTTGTTCGTAATAATCTTCAGTTGCTCAAGCCGGCATTATGGGGAGGGGTAGCAATATTTTTATTAGCACTGGGAACAATGGTATTTAATCATGAGATGCCGTTAAAGCTATACCCAGTGGTAATGAATATTATTATGTTGGTTACTTTTGGCATTACGCTGAAGTCACCGCCCTCCATGATTGAGCGTTTAGCCAGATTGCAGGAGCCCAATTTACCTGACGAAGCAATTACCTATACCAAAAAAGTAACAATAGTGTGGGTATTCTTTTTTGCGATGAATGGGGTTATTGCTGCTATTACCGCCATTTATTGTTCTTTTACAACCTGGGTTTGGTATAACGGCTTTATTGCTTATTTATTAATGGGGCTGCTATTTGCGGGTGAATGGTGTATCCGACAGCAGGTAAAGAAAAGGAATCAACAATGCTAAGTCGTAGTACAGTAGGCCTGATTCCTGATAGCGCATGGCAGCCAGCTTGTTTTAATCAAATAGAAAAAGTAAACAAAGTTGAGTTGTACCAACAACCCGTGGGCTACTTGGCTGATGGCCAAATGGTGACAACGGCTACCTTATTAAATGCGGTTGCAGATTATGCTGAGAAGCTAGCTGATAGCGCTGGTTCTGAGGGCTGGGCTATTTATTGTGAAGATGCTATTCATTTTATTATTGCATTATTAGCAGCACTTAAAACCCGTTTATCGATAGTGATTATTCCCAATAAACAGCCAGCTACTTTTAACGACTTAATTGCGCAAAATTATACATTATTAACTGATGTTTCATTAGCCGGTAGCAATAAACACTATATTTCTATAACTTTCGATGAGTTGACCCACTCTCAAAATGTATCTGACCTGAATGAGGAATTACTGTTTTCGGTGAGCCGTCAGCAACCGTTGTTTTTTTATACCTCAGGTACGACTGGTGAGCCCAAACTGATAGCCAAGCAATTTGGCCAGCTGATTGATGAAGTTGCTGTACTTAATGGTTTATGGCGAGAAAACACAGCGCAAGCGGTTTTTATATCAACAGTCAGCCATCAGCATATATATGGTTTTTTATTTAAAATCTTATGGCCTCTCACCACTGGCAGCCCTATTTTTAGCCCGTTAGTTAGCTATCCAGAAGAGCTGTTAGCAATTTCCTGCCAGTTTGCCAAAGTGGTTTGGATAGCTAGCCCTGCCTTGTTAAAACGATTGCCAGATGCAATTGATGGCCCAGTAGAATCGTTGGCTATGATGGTATCTTCAGGCGGAAAACTGGAGTACCACATTGCCAGGCAAGTGGCTGATAAACTACAACAGCTGCCTGTTGAGGTGCTTGGGAGCACTGAGACTGGAGGAGTAGCCTGGCGTCAGCAATATCAGGAAAACTCTGCTTGGACTCCTTTACCTCGGTGTACCGTGAGCAAGGATGTTGAAACAGGTTGTTTACAAGTCAGTTCTCCTTTTATTAGTTCAGATCATTCCCACTTTGTGATGGGTGATATTATTGAGTTACAAAAAGATGGGCAGTTTTATTTAAAAGAGCGAGCTGACCGAATTGTAAAAATTGAAGAAAAGCGACTTTCGCTGACCCAACTAGAAGCAGTGTTGCAACAGTGTAAAGAAGTTAGCCAAGTGGCAGCGGTTGGCTTACTGACAGGAGCGAGAGCTAAAGTGGGAGTGGCGATTGTATTAACGACAGCAGGGCAAGAAATGCTACACAAGTTGGGTAAAAGGTCGCTGAATTTGCACTTTACTCAACGATTAAGCAACCACTTTGAACGCACATTGCTACCCAAAAAATGGCGTTATGTGAATCAACTACCCGAAAATAGCCAAGGTAAAGTGTCTGTGAGTGCCTTAGCTGCGTTATTTGAGAAAAAATGATCTTTTTAAAATGTAAAGCTAAAGCGGTATATGCTCACAGCAATTTGTGAAGGGTATGTGAACGATGGAATTACCAGACTACTCAATTGATCAGCAAACGGATCAACAGGCGACAGTTGTATTGACGATTACCGAATCGTTGCCACATTTTGCAGGACATTTTCCTAATCAACCAGTGTTGCCTGGTGTGGTGCAGGTCGATTGGGCTATTCATTTTGCCCAGCAGCTGGGGTTAGGCCAGCCATCGGTTAAGCAGTTGGAAGTCATAAAATTTCAGCAGCTAGTCATACCGCCTACCACTTTGTCGTTGAGCTTGGAATGCTTGGCCAGTGGTAAAACAAAATTCAGTTTTACCAATAAAGAACATGTATTTTCTTCCGGCCGGATCGTGTGGGGGAATCCTTGAGCGTGTTTAACCCGTGTGTGGTGATCCCTATTTATAATCACAGCGAAACCATTGCTGGGGTTATTGATGGCATAAATGCGCTTAACCTGCCTTGTATTGTGGTGGATGATGGGAGTAATGAATCTACCAAACAAGTATTAAACCAGCTCCAGCAGGATAGCTCTGGTTTAACACTTGTGACGCTGGCGAAAAACCAGGGAAAAGGCGCTGCTGTTAAACAAGGGCTGGCTACGGCCTGGTTGCATGGATATTCCCATGCATTGCAGGTAGATGCTGATGGTCAGCATGATTTGCAAGATATTCCTCAGCTTTTGGCAAAAGCCAGACAGCACCCTGAAGCATTGGTGACAGGGCAGCCCTTGTATGACGACTCAATCCCTAAGTCACGACAGTATGGGCGTTTATTTACTCATTTTTGGGTGTGGCTAGAAACCTTATCACTGACTGATTCCATGATTGGTTTTCGCGTCTATCCGCTGGCTAGTACAGTCACTGTGCTGGATCAGGTGGTGGGTGAGCGGATGGATTTCGATATCGAAGTGCTGGTTAAAATGATCTGGCATGAGATTCCAGTGGAAGTTTATCCAACCCGGGTGATTTACCCTGAGAATGGCATATCCCATTTTAATTTGTGGCATGACAACTGGCTGATCAGCAAAATGCATACCCGGTTGATGTGTGGCATGTTGTTAAGGTTGCCAAATTTAATTAAGCGCAAGTTATTTAACCAGCAAACTACCCATTGGGCATCGATCAGAGAGCGAGGCAGTATTTGGGGATTAACGTTTTTATTGTGGATGTTTCGATTGGGCGGCGACAAATTAGTTCGCCCGTTGCTTTACCCAATCATCGGTTATTTTTATTTGACCAATAAGGCAGCGCAACAGGCATCAAAGACTTATTTATCTCGTGTAGCGGAACAGCAAGTACAACATAATAAAACAGTTCAGCACTTATCTGAGCAAATTCCCCCAGATGCGTTAGTCAGCAGCCAAGACAGTTTTAAACATTTTATGCAGTTTGGTCAAGCGGCGCTGGATAAGTGTGCGGTATGGGCGAATAAAATCACAGTAAAAGATGTCGATATTATTAATGGTGAGCTATTTGATAACTTGTTAGAGAATAAACAAGGTGCAGTATTTATTACTGCGCACTTTGGTAATAGTGAAATCTGTCGAGCACTTGCTTATGCCAAATATGGGCAAAAAGTCAATGTATTGGTGCATACCAAGCATGCAGTCGCATTTAATAAAATTATCAGAGAAATTAATCCAGAAGCACAATTGAGCTTAATAGAAGTAACGGACATAGGCCCCGATACGGCGATTATGCTCAGTGAAAAAATTGAGCAAGGCGAGTTTATTGTTATTGTTGGGGATCGTACTTCAGTAAATGATCCTGCTAATTGTTGTTACCTGGACTTTTTAGGATATCAGGCACCGTTTCCCAAAGGCCCATTTGTTTTGGCTGGTTTACTTAAATGCCCAGTATATTTGTTGCTGTGTTATCAAGCACAGAGTCGCTATCGAGTACATTTTGAAAAAATCACTGAGAAAATACCCTTTGGTAAAAAAGTCAGAGAACAAGAAATTATCAAAACTGCACAAATTTATGTCAGTTATTTAGAAAGATTTTGTTTAAAACAACCACTTCAGTGGTTTAATTTTTTTAATTTTTGGCAGCAAGACAAAGTTGTAAAGTCGCAAACCTATGCTGTGAAAAAAGTTGTAAAGTAATTGGGGTGTATTATCCATGGTTCAATCTGCTGTAAATGCTGAAAAAGCCGTTGCCATTTCAGACCAAAGCTGGGTCTCCATTGAAGATATCAATAGTATTGCTGCCGGCTATCAGCAGGTTGTACTGTCTTCTGATCAATCTTTTATTGATAAAATCAAACAGGGGTGTGAGTTTCTCGATAAACTGCTCCATGAAGAAGGTGTTATTTATGGAGTAACCACAGGATATGGTGACTCCTGTACTGTATCCGTGCCGCTTGAGCTTGTCGAACAATTACCCGTGCACTTAACCCGATTTCATGGTTGTGGTTTAGGTGAATACTTAACTGTTGATCAAGCCATTGCCGTATTAGCAGTACGTTTAACCTCATTAACCAAAGGGGTTTCTGGGGTCAGTTTGGATTTGCTGCAGTTATTAACCACGTTGATTAACCAAAAAATAGCACCTGTTATTCCTCAGGAAGGTTCCGTTGGGGCCAGTGGCGATTTAACCCCACTTTCTTATGTTGCTGCGGTATTAATGGGGGAAAGGGATGTGATTTATCAAGGACAACAGTTGTCAGCCAAACAGGTTTTTGCGGAAGAAAATATTCAGCCAATAAAATTACGTCCAAAAGAAGGGCTGGCCATAATGAATGGCACCGCAGTGATGACAGCATTGGCTTGTAACGCTTACCAGCGGTCAGCTTACTTAGGGAAGTTAACATCCCGTTTAACGGCATTAGCCAGCATTGCCTTACAGGGGAATGCTTACCATTTTGATGAAAAACTGTTTGCAGTGAAGCCTCATCCAGGGCAAATGGAAGTAGCTAAATGGATACGCACTGATTTACAGCACATTGAATCGCCTAAACAGTCAGACCGGTTACAAGATCGTTATTCGATTCGGTGTGCGCCTCATGTGATTGGAGTGTTACAAGATGCACTGCCCACGTTTAGAACCTTTATTGAAAATGAAATTAACAGTGCTAACGATAATCCAATTATTGATGCAGAGGGTGAGCATGTACTTCATGGTGGGCATTTTTATGGTGGCCACATCGCCTTTGCGATGGACTCTATGAAAAACACGGTGGCCAATTTAGCGGATTTAGTTGATCGGCAGTTGGCACTGATTATGGACACCAAATTTAATAACGGTTTGCCAGCGAATTTAACTGGTGCTACCCAAGAACGGTTGATGGTGAATCACGGTTTTAAAGCTGTGCAAATTGGTGTTTCCGCCTGGACAGCTGAAGCGTTAAAACTCACCATGCCAGCCAGTGTGTTTTCCCGTTCTACGGAGTGCCATAACCAAGATAAAGTCAGTATGGGAACCATCGCTGCGCGGGATTGTTTACGCGTATTAGAGCTGACAGAACAAGTCGTCGCGGCCGCTGTTTTAGCTATTCACCAAGCATTAGCATTGCGAGAGCGGAAAGGTGAATTGCAACTGTCGTCATTAAGTGAACCACTGCAGGCGATGTATAAGGATATATTCAGTTATTTTGAACTGGTGGAAGAAGATCGGCCTTTAGAGCAGGTATTGCGGCAGACAGTTGAATATATTAAGCAACAAAGGTGGGAATTATATAGTTGATATGGTCCCTCTAAACGAAAATTGTCGCGGAAGGACTCAGAACCAAGTCCCTTCTCCCTTATGGGGGAGAAGGTTAGGATGAGGGGGCTAGTCTGCTAATGCAAGACTAGTGACAGCAACTTTAATTGAAATAAAAGTGCTGGCTTATTCCTGTAGAGGTAATTTTTAAGTAATTACACCCTCACCCCAACCCTCTCCCGGAGGGAGAGGGAGTTAAAAGGGGAAGTAAGTGAAAAGTCTTGATCAAAGGTGGATGCAATAACAATGGAGTTTAGTCAGACAGTCGAAATAACTGTGCCGTTTCATGATGTGGATATGATGCAAATTGCCTGGCATGGTCACTACGCTAAATATTTTGAAATTGCCCGCTGTCAATTATTGGACTCTTTTGCTTATAACTATCGGCAAATGGAAGAGTCAGGTTATATGTGGCCGATTGTTGATTTTCGAATTAAATACATTCGTCCAGCAAAATTTCAGGCCACAATCCAGATAACAGCCACGTTGGTTGAATATGAAAACCGATTAAAAATTACTTATTGGATTAAAGATAAGCAAACGGGTGAAACCCTGACTAAAGGCCATACAGTACAAATGGCGGTTAAATTGAGTAATCACGAAACCTGTTTTCGTTCTCCAGCAGTATTGTTTGAAAAATTAGGCGTAGAGGTTGAGGATGATTAAATTATTGCTAAAGACTTTGTTGTTAACAACCCTATTACTGGTTGGGGTTGCTAATGGCGCAACAGAAATACCTGACTTTTCTATGGCTGAAAAATTACAACAGCCAGTACCAGCTATTGAATTTTTAAATAAAAAACTGGTATTAAAAAATAATATTAAAGGAGAATTTAACCAGGAAAAGCATATTAAAGTATTAAGCCGACCATTGAAGTCGTCCGGAAAGTTTAACTTGAGTGAGCAACAAGGACTGATTTGGAATACTCAACAGCCTACTAAAAATCGAATTAAAGTGAATTCAATCGGGCTATACGAATGGAAGAGCAGTGGCAGTGACTTCAATCAAGGGCAATGGCAAATCAAGCCAGAGAGCCAATCAGCAGGCTTTTCCCGCTACGCAAAAAGCTTTCAAGCATTACTAAATGCAGATATCAAACAATTACAGCAAGAGTTTGACTTATATTGGCAGCATACCCCAAATAATTGGCAGCTGGGTTTAAAGCCAAAGCAGAGCAGTCAGCTAGCTAAGTTAATTAGCTGGATTAAAGTGGTTGGCAGTGACAGAGTGAATATGATTCAAATTCGAGAGCAGTCTGGCGACTTTAGTCAAATTGGCCTCTCAAGTATTGCCCCTTTAAGCAGCGGTGCCCCTGCTGACGACAACACGAAATAACAGAATGGCTGCTATTAACAAACCTAAAGGCTTGTTTACTGCTTGGCTGCTGTTAATTGTGGGTAGCCTTATTCTGTTGTTTACTCAGCTTCAGCAGGGTATACCACTAAAAATGGATATTCTTGAGCTGTTACCGCAAGTTGAACAACCAGAGGCCTCTAAACAACAAAGACCATCACAGGTTTTTATTGACCGATCTGTAAAAGCAGTGGCTAATAAAGTTCTCCTATTGGTCGGCCACTCAGATAAGCAAACGGCGTTGAGTCAGGCGAGACAGTTGCATCAAACACTAACACAGCATGCGGCTGTGACAGATAGTTTTTTCCAGCTTGATCAAGATAACTTGCAGTCAATCGCCAAGCTTTACTTTCCCTATCGATTTGGCTTATTGGCTGAGAAGACAGTAAGTCAGCTAGAAAGCCGCGATATAGATAAGCTAGTGGCTAATGCTCAACAACAGTTGTATAGCCCGTTATCAGCAGCAAATTCGAAGCTTATCCAAAACGACCCACTGTTTCTATTTTATGATTTTTTAACTCAGCTACCTGCGGTTAATAGTAACCTGCAACTGGAAGAGGGTTATTTGCTTGCCCAAGCGGATAGCCAAACCTATGTATTAATGACACTGGTGCTGACCGACGAATATAAACAGCAGTTGAGTTTTGTTAATGATATACAACAGGTTGAGCAGCAGTTACAAGCCAAATCCCCTGATTTGACCTTATTGAAAGCAGGTGTTGCCTTTCATAAAGCTTACGGAGAACAGTCAGCCAAAGCAGATATTTCTCTGATCAGCATTGGTTCCATGCTGGGTATTATCTTGCTAGTGCTGGTGTTATTCAGAAGCATAAAGCCGCTGTTACTCACTTTATTTACGATTGCTACAGGTGTTTTAGTTGCCTTTACAGTCACCCTGTTAATTTTTGGTGAACTGCATATTATTGCTTTGGTTTTTGGAGCCAGTTTAATTGGTATTTCGATTGACTATGCGTTTCATTACCTGGCCAAACAGTATACAGCAAGTGACAACTGGCATCCGGCTAAGTGTATTCGAGCTATTTTACCAGGCTTAGGGTTGGGGTTGTTTACCAGTGTGGTGGGTTATATCCCAATGGTGACAGCGCCATTTCCTGGTCTGCAACAAATGGGTGTGTTCAGTATTGTTGGATTAACAGTGGCTTTTATAACCGTGGTAGTGGCTTATCCTGTTTTATCAGCAAAAGGCTTTTATCGACCTGGTTTGGGAGTGTTAGGTCAATGGCTCAATAATTATTTAGTTAAGTGGCAGCAGCAAAATACAGGATTAAAGGCAACAATTACTTTGGGGCTGTTATTGATAGCTTTAGCCGGTGTAACCCAGCTAACCGCCGATGATGATGTAAAAAAATTACAGGCATTGTCTGAACAGTTACTTCAAGAGCAACAAAAAATCCAAGCTATCACTGGGTTTGCTGATGTTGGTCCCTATGTCATTATTTTTGCTAATAATACAGAGCAGCTATTATTGAGAGAGCAACAGTTCGTCAAGCAGCTACGTCAAGCCAATCAGTCGGTTGTGGGCGAGTTTATTGCGTTATCTGACTATATTCCAGCTATGGCTATCCAGCAGCAACATTATCAGTTATTAGCCCGTTTGGTTGAAGTAGGGGAAAATGCTTCTAATAGTATCTGGCGAAAGCTAACGGAATTAGGCTATCAAACGCCAGTAGTCGAACAATATCAACAGGAATTATTAGCAGCCAAAGGATATGCATTAAATTTTAATGACTGGTTTGCAGCATTTCCTAATCAGTGGGTTAAAGCCCTTTGGCTGGGTGAAAGTCAGGACCAGCCATCAAGCAATAAACAAGTAGCATCGGTTATTCGCTTTAATCACATTACAGATTATCAAACATTAGTTAACCTGGTTGCTGAGCAGCAGGCGGGGGTAGCGTTAATTGATCAAGCTAGAACCGTATCAACCACGTTTGCCAGTTATCGTATGCAGCTAGTCAAGCTCGTGGCTATTGCTTATTTATTGATTGCAGTATTTTTATGGTTCCGTTATGGCTGGAAAGATGCATTATTTATTTTAATGCCACCTTTAATTGCAGCTTTATTGGCAATAACCAGTATTGCTCAAGTGGTGGGCTATTATAATTTATTTAATTGTCTGGCTCTTATCTTGGTGTTGAGTATTGGCATTGATTACACCTTATTTATAAAAGAATCTGATAGCCACTCACTAAGCGCCACCTTTACTGCTGTTGCTTTATCGGCATGTACCACTTTATTGTCATTTGGTTTGCTGGCGTTAAGTGATATTCCTGTTGTATTTAGTTTTGGCTTGACCATTAGTGTCGGTATTGGTTGTGCTTTTATTTTGGCGCCTTTGGCAGCCAAACAAGTTTCTAAATAGTTAGCGGTACAAGCTATATGAAAAATCAGCAACATGTTTTTGATGTCATCGTTATAGGGGCGGGGCCTTCAGGGGCGGTCGTGAGCTCAATATTAAACCAGCAGGGGTTATCAGTACTGGTGGTTGAGAAAGCGCTTTTTCCTCGGTTTAGCATTGGTGAAAGCCTGTTACCTCAAGCCATGACTTATCTGGAAGCGGCCAATTTATTGCAACCAGTGGTTGAGGCTGGTTTTCAATATAAAAATGGTGCTGTATTTCGTCGTGCTAGTCGGTGTACTCACTTTGACTTTAGGGAAAAGTTTTCTTCTGGATGGGGGACCACCTACCAAGTTAAACGAGCAGCCTTTGATAAGGTATTAGCCGATGCGGCTGAGCAACAAGGAGTGCAGATTAAATATGGTTATACGGTAACTGCAGTTAACTTTTTAGCAGAAGCAGTAGAGGTGTGCTGTGTTGATGAGCAAGGTAATGCTTACCGCTTTTATAGCCAGTTTTTAGCAGATGCCAGCGGGTTTGGTCGGGTATTGCCGCGTTTGCTTGATTTAGAAACCCCTTCTTGTTTCCCCGTTAGGCAATCACTGTTTACCCATATTAAGGATAATATTGTCGATGAGAATTTTGATCGTAATAAAATCCTCATCACTATTCATCCTGAGCATCAGGATGTGTGGTATTGGTTAATTCCTTTTTCAGACGGTACCTCATCTATTGGTGTGGTAGTACCACCAAGGTTAGTGAATGACGATGAGGATAATACCCGTCAATTGCAACAGTTTATCAGTGAAGCGACAGAGTTAGCCCAGCTGACAGCCAATGCCGAGTTTATAAATCCAGCTCAAAAAATTGTTGGTTATTCTGCAAATGTCTCCAAACTGTGGGGAGATCGGTTTGTCTTATTGGGTAATGCAGCAGAGTTTTTAGATCCGGTATTTTCGTCTGGAGTCACCATTGCATTAAAGTCGGCTCATTTAGCAGCAGGGTTGATTGTTAAACAAGTAGCGGGTGAAGCGGTTGATTGGCAAACGAGCTATCATCAACCCTTAATGCAGGGGATTGATACTTTTCGTTGTTTTGTTGAATCCTGGTACGATGGTTCGTTGCAGAATATTTTATTCTTTGAGCAAAAAGAGCAAGGGGTGGAGCGCATGATTTGTTCGATTTTAGCTGGTTATGCCTGGGATGAAACCAACCCTTATGTAGCAGATTGCAATCGACGGCTTAATGTATTAAAGGAGCTGTGTAGTTGATCCAGGCGATTTTGAAAAAACAAGTGTGGTTAAAAACATTCCTGGTTATTATCGGGTGTAGCTGTTTGTTGGCTGGTTGTGGCTTTCGCACCATTGATCAGACAGTGAATGGCGAGTCTGTTCATTCATCTGCAATACCGTTACCCAAGGTGCAAGCACTAGGGAAAGGTTTTTCTGCTACTCAGGAATTGGTTGGTAATTTTCAAGGCAAGGAAAACCAGTTGTTATTTCAGTTGGAGTCTGATGGCGCTAAATTGGTTATGGTAGGTTTAACCAATATAGGCCATCGGCTGATAACCTTAGAATACCAACAAGAAAAGCTAAGTGCAGAATTAAGCCCATTATTACCTAAGCAGCTAAAAGCCTCCTATTTATTAAGCGACTTTTTATTAGCATTTGCCAATGTTAAGGCTATCGAGTCAGCTTTTAACGATACTGCTTATCGAATAACTGAAACTATTCAAGGCGATATCCACACAAGAATTATTTATAATAAATCCAAACCTATTATTGAAATTAAGTATGACCATGCAGACCCCTGGCGCGCTACAGTACAACTTAAGCACCTGATTTATGGTTATAGCCTACAGATTAAGACTATTGAAAAGCAGTTATTATGAAAGGAAGTCATTTAAATAGGTCGTTATGAAAATACCCGTTCAACTTTCAGCGCTTGGGATGGTTTGTCCGCTAGGCAGTGACCCGCAAACCATTTTACAGGGGTTAGTTACAGGCTCACAACAAGGAATGCAGTCTCGGAATGATTTTATTCCCGAAAAGCCTGTTATTGTTGGTGTGGTTCAAGATACTTTACCTGAGCTGGGTAAAGAGTGGCAGCGTTATCAATGCCGGAATAACCAGTTGTTATTGGCTGCTTACCAACAAATTGCTGATCAAGTAGAAACATACATCAAACAATATGGCAAAGAGCGGATTGGTTTGGTACTGGGAACCAGCACCTCTGGAATTGATGAGGGAGAGCTGGCTGCACGTCATAAGTTGGAGCATCAGCAGTTTCCGGAAAGTTATCATTACCTGCAGCAGGAAATTGGTGGCAGTACGGAGTTTTTAGCCAATTATTTAGGCTTGGAGGGCGTGGCTTACACTATTTCCACTGCTTGTTCATCCAGTGCCAAAGCCTTGGCATCGGCTCGTCAGCTATTACAAGCAGATATCTGTGATGTTGTTATTGCGGGCGGGGTCGATACCTTGTGTCGATTAACCTTAAATGGGTTTGACTCACTGGAATCCGTATCTGATAGCATTTGTAATCCATTTAGTGCTAACCGCAATGGCATTAATATTGGTGAAGGAGCTGCCTTGTTTGTGGTTACTCGGGAACCCGGTGGAATACAACTATTGGGTATTGGTGAGTCCTCCGATGCTTATCATATGTCTGCTCCACACCCAACAGGTCAGGGTGCTGAGCAGGCAATGCAACAGGCACTAGTGGATGCAGAGTTATCTTCTGAGGCCATTGCTTATATTAATTTACATGGTACAGCCACTAAGCAAAATGATGCGATGGAAGCGCAAGCCGTTAATCGGGTATGTGGCAGTCAAACCCCTTGTAGCTCAACAAAACCACTGACTGGTCATGGCTTAGGTGTAGCTGGTGCTTTGGAAATAGGTTTTTGTTGGTTATTATTAACTGATCACAATCAATGGCATCAGCTACCACCACAAGTGTGGGATAACTGTTATGATAACGATTTGCCTGCTTTAGCGTTAGTTAAGCTAGGGCAACAGTTTTCCCAAACAGTCTCTACAGCTGCTAAGGACAGTTGCAATTTAATGAGTAATTCTTTTGCATTTGGCGGTAATAATATCAGTGTGGTGATTGGCAAGGCGGTAGATGGCGTGATAGATAATGTGGTAGATAAATAGTATGAGTAATGCACAACCCAATTGGCAGCCAGAGGAGTTATTACCCCATGATCATCCCATGATTTTATTGGGTCGGGTGGAAGATTATGGTGCTGATTTTGTTGCAGCAAGCTTTACTGTTAATAAACAATCTTATTTTTTAAACCATCAGCAACAGCTAATACCTATTTGGTTTGGTTTAGAATATATGGCTCAAACGATCGGTTTATTTGCAGGTATTCAGCATAAACTAGCTAATGAGCCAGTAAAAATAGGGTTTCTATTAGGTACACGACGCTATACGTGTTTGGCTGATGCATTATTAATGAGTCATACTTATCAGGTGAGAGCAAGCAAAAAATATGAAGATGAAGGGTTAAGCGTTTTTGATTGTGCTATTTATCACCCGGAATTAGTTGCTGAAGCCAGTATAAATGTATTTCAGCCAAATGACTCTGCAGAATTTTTTAAACAATTATGAATAATAGCAATAAACGAATTTTAATTACTGGCTCCAGCCGTGGTATTGGTAAAGCAATTGCGCTGCGTTTGGCTGAGTCAGGCTATCAAGTTGTGGTGCATTATCGTCAGGGGCAGCAACAGGCAGAATCTGTCGTCAGCCAATTAACTGAAGCTGGACTAAGTGCAACATTGCTTCAGTTTGATATTAGCGACCGGGATCAGTGTGAAGCGGTATTAACCGAAGATATTAGCCTGCATGGGGTTTATTATGGCGTGGTGTGTAACGCCGGTTTAACGGCAGATAATGCCTTTCCTGCCATGACAGACAGTGATTGGGATCAGGTTATCCATACCAATCTTGATGGCTTTTATAATGTACTGAAACCCTTAACCATGCCGATGGTTCAGAACAGAAAGCCTGGACGCATTGTCACCATGGCTTCAGTTTCAGGATTAATTGGTAATCGAGGGCAGGTGAATTATAGTGCAGCAAAAGCGGGTATTATAGGTGCCACTAAAGCATTGGCTATTGAATTAGCTAAGCGAAAAATTACGGTTAATTGTGTAGCGCCTGGTTTAATTGATACTGATATGACAGATGATTTGCCTGTTACTGAAATTGTTAAGCAAATTCCTGCTCGCCGGGTGGGTAAACCTGAAGAGGTGGCGTCATTGGTGAATTATTTAATGTCAGAAGATGCGGCCTATATTACCCGACAAGTGATTTCTGTTAATGGAGGGTTATGCTAATGCGTCGTGTGGTAGTGACAGGCATGTCCTGTATTACCGGAATTGGCCAGAGCTGGGAGCAGGTGCAGGCTAATTTAAAAGCCAAGCAAAGCAGCATTACCCGAATGGAAGACTGGGAGCGGTTTGAAGGTATGCATACCCGACTGGCGGGGCCAGTACCTGACTTTTCTGCCCCTTCCCATTATTCGCGCAAAAAAATTCGCAGTATGGGGCGAGTGAGTTTAATGGCTACTCGTGCCACAGAGTTGGCGTTAGAAAATGCCGGTTTATTAGATGATCCTAGAATTCGCCTAGGTTCCATGGGCGTTGCTTACGGCTCTTCGGTTGGGAGCACTGAACCATTGGGTGCGTTTGGTTCAATGATTACGGAAGGTAGTTGTAAAGGGGTAACGGCTACCAGCTATATCCAAATGATGAGTCATACGGCAGCAGTTAATATTGGTTTATTTTTTGGATTAACCGGACGGCTTATTCCTACCAGTAGTGCATGTACCTCAGGTAGCCAGGCTATCGGTTTTGCCTATGAAGCCATTAAATACGGTATGCAAGATATGATGGTAGCGGGTGGAGCAGAAGAGCTTTGCCCAACGGAAGCTATGGTATTTGATACACTATTTGCTACCAGCACTAAAAATGATACCCCGGAATTAACCCCACGTCCGTTCGACAAAGCCCGTGATGGATTGGTCATTGGTGAAGGAGCTGGCACGCTAATTCTTGAAGAATTAGAACATGCAATTGCTAGAGGGGCGCCTATCTATGCTGAAATTGTCGGGTTTGGCTCCAATACTGATGGTGCCCATGTTACCCAGCCGAATGCTGAAACCATGGCTATTGCAATGGAGCTGGCGCTAAAAGATGCTGAGTTAGCACCCGAAGCCATTGGTTATGTCAGTGCTCATGGTACTGCCACTGATCGTGGCGATATTGCAGAAACCCAAGCAACTGAGCAAGTATACGGCAATATCATGCCAATCAGTTCTCAAAAAAGCTATTTGGGGCATACTCTCGGGGCCTGTGGAGCAATTGAAGCCTGGTTATCCATTGAAATGATGAATAATAACTGGTTTGCCCCTACCATTAATCTAACCGAAGTAGACGACCAGTGTGGTGAGCTTGATTATATTATGGGTGAAGGCCGCGAGTTGAACTGTGAATATATCACCAGCAATAATTTTGCTTTTGGTGGAGTAAATACCTCGTTAATTTTTAAGCGCTGGGATTAAACCTTTTTAGCGCTAGTTAGTTATTTTTACTAAGAGCAGGTTGTTGAAAACGAAGGATACTCTGAGGTAACAGTAGTTGGAGGAAGCTTACCTCAGAAAGGTTTGTCTGATTGAAAGCCAAATGCTTTTTTAAGGTTACTAAAGCTGATTCTTGCAAAGGGGCTAGTTTATATCCTATTTTAGATTGTTGCTATGTGATGTCAGTACTTCTATATTATTCATAGTTAGTGTTAGCAGGTCTTAAGATGTAGATGAAAATAGTAATGCTCTGGTTTACTCTTTTTCTTAGTCATTTCCTATATGCTAAGGAAAAAGTAACGGCTTATACTTACTATGATTTTCAGCCATTTGTTATTGATACTAAACAGCAAACAGGGCTAATCTACGATTTTGCATCGCTATTAAGCAAACTATCTCATGGCAAATACCACTTTTCAGTAAGGTATATTCCAAGAAAACGTTTGGATAAACACTTAATGACAGGAAACTATGAAATTGTCATTTTTGCGTATCCATTATGGTTTGGAGATGGTGAAAAAATAAAATACCTATGGTCAGATCCCATTATACCAGATGAAAACGCTATTATATCGCATAAAAGTAAGCCATTTGAGTTTGAGAGTATGGAGTCTTTTAGGGGGGTATCTATTATTGGTATTCTTGGGCATCGTTTTTTTTCAGATAAAGATTATAAATATTATGATATAAATGTTATTGCCGAAGCGCCAAACTGGCCGGCAGCAATTAAAATGGTTAACTCCAATAGAGCTGATATCGGTATAATGTCTATGGCATCAACTAAGTACTTATTAAAAGAGATGAATGTGCCTAACATCTATTTATCTAAAAAACCACCCTACACCTTTGGGCATTGTATATTTACCAATCCACAGCTTAAGAAGTTACACCAATTTATTTTAGATGTAACAAAGAATATTAAAGAAAATAATGAGTGGAATAAAATACTAAAAAAATATCATCTTAGTAGTTAAAGCTAACTACTTTCTATGAAAACAGGTTAAGCCAAATATTTATTACATAGCAAAGGCTCTCATGCCCTAGCTACAGGACATCTTGTTACTCCATATCTGCAAAGTTTTGCGACAGCCTCTTTAAGATGGTGGGTTATTTACTTTTTGTTATCAATATAAGAATAGCTATGCATACAACAGAAATGGTTAACACCGCGATAGGCAGCGTTAGTAGGCTGCTTTTTGCAAAGTGGCCGCTCAATGAAACACCGATGCCTGTCAGTAGTAAATTATTTGTATTCATCAACCCTGCGCCATTGGCCTTATCCTCAACACAAGTCATTGCAAGGGTTGTAGCATTAGGCAGGATTAGCGCTACGCCTATAAATAAGAAAAATGCTGGTACAAATAAACTGAAGGTATTTATAAAAGTTGCTTTAAACAGAGTAAATAAAATGATACTGCTGCTAAGTAGAATCATGATACCAAGCATCAGAATTTTTCTACCACAATATTTAAGGCTGGCTTTGCCGGATAAATAAGAACCGATGAGTAGCCCTACTGATGTAATAATGCTGAGTAGTCCAAAATGTTGCGGACTCATTTTAATAACAGTAATAGATAAAAAGGGAGAAAGGCTATTAAAAATATAGACAGTTGCAGTGCCCGCAGTTGCTAATAAAGTAAAAGCTAAATAGTTAGGGCTTTTAAATGCGTTTACTATCCCTTTTATGTTGCTTGATATTTGAATTGGCTTATACTGGCTTTCAGGCAGTGTTTCATTCAACTGGCTGTAAGTAGCAACTACAATAAAAACAATATAAACACTCGCAATTTGCATAGTGCTTTGCCAACCGTAATGTGTCGTTAAAAAGCCGCCAATAGCGATAGCAACACAAGGCATAAGAGCAAAAATAAGAAATAGGGTAGACAGTTTTTTTCTGGCATTTTGCTCATCATAACAGTCTGATAACACGGTCAGGGATACAACGGGCCCACATGCACCACCAAAAGCAATGATTATCCGGGCAATTACCAGCCCTGCAAAGCTGCTTTCCATAATGGCTATAAATTGAATTAAGCTGCCTATCAACGCAATGACTAAGCCTGTTAGTGCGGCCTTTTTACGCCCATACCGATTAGCCAAAACTCCATAAGGTAATTGCCCTATGGCATATCCCAGTAAAAATGCTGTTACCAGCCAGGTGGATTGAGTTGGCTTAATTTGAAAGGCTTCACTGATCTCTGGTAATGCTGGGGTAATAACAATGGCTACCAAAGAGGCAAAGCTCATGAGTAACATAAGTAAATAGATGGGAGGGGAATATAGCTTTTCGCTCTGTACGGCAGTGCTCATGACTTCAACTAACTTTTGTAAGGGGAAAAGCTAAAGTATATTGATTGACTAAATTTAATAAATGTGTTTATTTTTAAGTCATTGTTAAATATTTTTTAATAGTTGAGAAGGCAAGTCGGTGGTTACTGCAATCCCATACATGATGACTTTTATCGAAGTGGTTGAAAAACAAAGCTTCAGTCGTGCGGCTGGGAAGCTTGATCTATCCGCAGCCGCTGTCAGTATCCAGATGAAGAAGCTTGAACAAGAGCTTGGCTTTTCACTACTGCAACGATCTACTCGTACACTAAAATTGACTGAGCAAGGGGCTCGGTTCTATGAACACTGCAAAGAGCTGCAAGCTTTATTGGCCGTTACGGAGTCATTTGCTGATCGAGTCCATCAAGAGCCTGAAGGTAAGCTGCGAGTTGTATCGTCTATTTATACTGGGCATCGTTATTTAATTGAGCACTTATCAGAGTTTTATCAGCGCTATCCTAAGATACAGCTTGATGTAGAAATATCTGATCGTATTCCAGATTTCAGTCGCCAAGAAGTGGATATATTAGTCGGGTTTAGCAACCGTTATAAAGAATTGCCTGGTGACTTATATTGTCGGCGATTACTATCAGTTTCTGCCTTGTTTTCAGCATCCCCCACTTACCTGAAAAAGTTTGGAACACCTGAGTCTTTAGGTGACTTAAAGCATCACGAGTTTATCTATCATAAAACCCGCTCGCCACAACAGACACTAAAGTTTTTTGCTGATATTGAAACGATAATTCCTCCTGCAAAAATAACCTTTAACTCCGTGGATGCTGTTATTTCTGCTGGTTTACAAGGGCTGGGAATCATTGACTGTCCGGAGTTAATATGTAGACCTTATTTAAAGTCCGGGCGATTGATTGCTTTATTTGAGGATGTTTTTACTAAAAAAATGGAGGGGTATTTATTTTACGATAAGAAGAATGCGATGCTGCCAAAGTTTAGGGCGTTTATTGACTTTATGGTAGAAAAGACAAAGCACTTACGTGAAGAGTCGTAACTGCTCCTAACTATACTCTTCACGAATAATTTTTATACCCCTTTATTTTTACATCTAAAAATGATCCATGATAGGTATATCTATTCAGACAAGTTTGTTGCCTAAGGCTATTTCATCTACTTTTTAAGTAAGTAAAAGAGTAGTAATTAGGGATAGTTAATACCAACTTTCAATCAAGCGGGCAACATAAAGAAAACTATGAAAAAAATACTCCTCTTGTTAATGGTGCTTAGTTTAAGTGCTTGTCGAACAACAGCCATTCATAATATTGAACAACAGTTACTTCCTTCTCGGTTAGATGGTCAGGCTTACGAATTGAGAGAGGTAAAAGCGGCTGTGATGAAAGCATGTCAATTAAAAGGCTGGGTGCCACGGGTACAGGACGATGGCAGTGTTTTAGCCAGTATACTGGTTAGAGGGACTCATGAAGCCACAGTCAAAATTAGCTATGATCAACGCTACCTCAATATAACCTATGTTGATAGTCAAAATTTGCTGTATTCTGATGGAAAAATTCACCGAAATTATAATCGGCGGATAAATAATTTATATACGACGATTACGCAGCAGTTGAAGATGGAGAGTTAATGTATATTTTTATTGGTAGTGTAACAATTATGAGTGGATAGGTTACTGGGTATTAATAGATTACTAGGAATTAAAGGTCCACTCATAGCTGAGTGGACAGCTTATTTTTCTTATCTGGCAAGTTTTACCACGGTTCCTTTTAAAGTAACGCCTGCGATGAGTGCGCCTGCGCCACACTCAAATTCAGTCGTGCTGGAGATTTCATTTTTCTTATAATAAGACTTGATATTAACAACCGCATTACCACCTTCTTGTAAAGCTCGTTGTTGCAGAGAAATTAATGCTGACAAAATCACCCACTGACAGGCTTCTTTATCTGATTTATTAAACGCATTGGTTTTTTTATTCGACATATACTCCCCAAGAGTTTTCAGTACTCTAGGGGTAGGCTGATTACCAAAGTATAATGGTACGTTAGGTAGTAATTTTTCTTTGGCAGCAGGCTTACTTAATGCTTCTTGAATTGAATGCATTACCCTTGTATCACGTGCTTCAACAGAGGTGATAGAAAGAGCAGAAAAAGCAAGCAGGGTGCAAAGTGCTTTTAGTTTCATAGGGTTATATCCTATATTAATAAATTCCAATATAGAGGTAAGCCAAAGATTCTACTGTCACAAAAATCGAGATGAACTTCAAGGTACAAATTTGAGGTACAAAAACTACCTCTCAGTTATACCACTTTAATTGAGCTTGTGTTTCTTTGCTGAGTGGACCAAGTTTGGTGGATTGGTTAATGAGGGTGATATTAGTTAACGGGATTTATTTTTTGATACAAATTATTTAAAGCAGCATTGTTCCTATAAAGGCAATCTAATAAGATAGTCATCCTAATATGTAACTTCATGAAGGGAATACAATGTTTGAATTATTTCAACACTCTCTAAGCGTATTTTTAGCTTTTTTAGCCATTATGAACCCTATTGCAAACACAGCTGTTTTTGTAAGTTTAACTGGTAAAGAAGACAGGTCATTTCAGATCACAATTGCTACAAGAGCGCTTATTATTTCATTTTTTATTATTCTCGTCTTTGCTATTTTGGGTAAAACTATTTTTCATCTATTTGGTATTTCACTGCCAGCACTGAGAATTGCAGGAGGGGTGCTAGTTTTTATCGTGGGCTACCAAATGCTGCATGGAAAAAGCTCTAGTATGCATAAACCCCAAGAAACACATGATAGTGATATATCAGTTTCCCCCTTAGCTGTACCAATCTTAGCTGGCCCTGGTACCATTGCAACAGCTATGAATTATTCAGCAACAGGACAACTAATAGAAATCATCATTACGGTTGTAACATTTGGCATACTTTGCATGGTTACTTTTTTGAGCTTTATTTTTGGTCAAAAAATAGTCGATTTTATTGGTGAAAGTGGTCTAAGTATTGTTACACGACTAATGGGATTAATTTTGTCTGTAATAGGTACTCAAATGCTAATTATAGGAGCTTTTGGAGCAATAAAAGCTTTTGGATAGTGAGTGACAGTTGGTAACAAAATCTAAAAATCATTTGTGAAGAGTATAAGAGTACTAGTTTAATAGGTATATACTCATTATGAGGGAAATTTATTGTGGTGTTATAATTGTTACAATAATTTTAACATAATTATAAGTTAGGGATAACGATGGGGCTTTCAATTGAAACAGACACCTTTTCAAATCAAGACTTTGTGCTTTTTGAACAAAAGGTTCGTGATGACTTAGATGTGCTTAAAAAGCTACTAGCAGATCCTGATTTTGGGGTAGGTCAAGCATCATTGGGGGCAGAAGTAGAGTTTTATATTGTTGATCACCAACACAAGCTCTTGCCTATTAATATGGAAATTAATGCTTTACTTCAAGACCCGCAATTAACGGTAGAGCTTAACCGTTTTAATTTAGAGTATAACCTAAGCCCGCAGCCTTATTGTGGTGCTCCTTTTATGGCGATTGAACAGGAGCTGAATACTGCAATAAAGAAAATTGACGAAGCGGCAACACTGCATAGGGGGCAAGTTATACCAATAGGTATTCTGCCAACATTAACTAAAAAAGATTTTGATGATCAAACAATGACCGATATTCCAAGGTATCGGGCACTTTCCCATGCTTTGTGTAAAATGCGTGGTGGTCCTTTTAAGATTGCAATTGATGGCAAGGAACCTCTTGAACTAGAGACCAATGATGTGACGTTAGAAGGAGCAAGTACTTCTTTTCAGATCCACTGGCGGGTACCTACAAGTCAATATGCAGATTATTTTAATGCGGTTCAGTTAGTAACACCTGTTGTTTTAGCTTTATCTTCGAACTCACCTAGTTTATTTGGCCATCATTTGTGGGCTGAAACGCGTATTGCTTTGTTTAAGCAGTCTATCGATAGTCGTTCATCCCATGAACAAAGTTGGCGTCATCCGCCGCGAGTGTTTTTTGGTAATGGTTGGGTAAGAGAAAGTGCTTGGGAATTATTTGCTGCATCAGCAGCATTATTCCCACCAATTATCCCAGTGATAGGTGATGAAAATCCTCATGCGTGTTTTGCTGCCGGGAAAACACCTAAATTAGAAGAGTTACGACTTCATCAAGGTACAACGTGGCAGTGGAATCGAGCAATATATGATGATGTTGATGGTGGGCATTTGCGTATCGAAATGCGCTCTTTGCCAGCTGGACCAACGTTAATAGATATGAGTGCAAATGCACTGTTTGCCATAGGCTGTGCTATGGCTGTTTTACCTGATATTAAACATTTAACTTCTGTCTTACCATTTAATTATGCTGAACATAATTTTTATCGAGCAGCAAAATATGGCATGGATGCGCGTTTGGTTTGGCCTGCAAAAACACAGGTTCATCTGCATGAAGAGTCAGTATTGCATATAGCCAAGCACTTGCTACCAAAAGCGTTTCATGCACTGGAGACAACTGAACTATGTCATACTGAAATAAAGCGGTTGATGAATGTTATTCAAGGGCGTATTGAACAACGCATTTGTGGTGCAAAATGGCAACGATTAGTGACTAATCATTTATTAAAGTCCAACAACAGAGAAGAAGCATTTGCGGAAATGTTAACTCGCTATATTCAAGGCTATCGGAGTGGCAAGCCAGTTTGTGAATGGAGTATTTCACCATGAATAAAAGCATGTCATCATTAATAAATGTATGGATTCAGCCTGGCCCTGACGATATTGGTCATTCCATTGATGAGTTTCTTTCACGTTTAAAGCAGCCAACTATTATTCAATTAGCAGGATTGGATGCTAGCCGTACTAGAGTTATATCCACACTACTGCATGGTAATGAGCCTTCAGGTTTACATGCAGTGTTTAACTGGCTCAAGTCGGGGAAACAGCCAGCTGTAAACACTGTATTTTTTATTGGGGCTGTAGCGGCAGCACTGGAGCATCCAAGATTTTTCTATCGTCATTTACCAAGTGAGAGGGATTTGAACCGTTGTTTTAAGGAGCCTTTTGAGGACTATCCTGGGCTCGTGGCAAAATCATTTCTAGACTTTTTAAAGGAAGAGCAGCCAGAGTGCTTAATTGATATTCATAATACATCAGGCTCTGGGCCTGCTTTTGCAGTGAGTATTTGTAATGACTTAGCTCATCAGGCACTAGTTTCTCATTTTGTTGACCGGTTGATTGTCACTAATCTACGCTTGGGTTCACTAATGGAGCTATCTGAACAAGATGTGCCGACGATTACGGTTGAGTGTGGGGGAACACAAGACGAACAAGCACACTTATTGGCCATAGAGTCTGTTGATCGTTTTTTGTTGCTTGATGATGTATTTCAATATCCTGCTACAGATCGAGAATTAGAAATACTCTACAACCCTGTTCGAGTAGAGTTGAAGCCAGATGTAACGATTGCTTATAACATAGCGCCTGTTGAGGGTGTGGATATTACCTTACCACTGAATATTGAGCATTTAAATTTTGGCGTTGTTGATACTGATATTCAATTAGGTTGGTTAGGGGAGAGGGGAATAGACTGCTTTCAAGTAGTTTCTCATGAGGGTAAAGATATTTCTCAAGAGCTGTTGCGAGTGGAGGGTAATCAACTATTTCCCAAACAGCCAGTGAAAGCCTTTATGATAACGACTAATCCAATCATAGCCAAAAGTGACTGCTTATTTTATGCGGTTACTTGCCAAGGTTAAGTGTAATGATAACAGTGGCTAGCAAAGCGTATAATTTTAGCTTTTTACAGTGTTGTATGCTCAAAGCGAAGGGTTATTTAGGCGAGACCACCGAGAGATGAAGCCCTAGGGGTATAAAAATCATTCGCGAAGAGTATAGTTTAGATGAGGCCGTTTTGAATAAAGCAGCTAACACAGTTGACCGAAGTCGAGTAGATATTTGGATTTGCCAGTCAGTACAAACAGCGCATGTAGTTCCTGGTGAGTGGTTAAATAATGAAGAGTCAGCACGATTAACCCGTTATCGCTCAGTTGTAAAACAGCAACAGTTTTTAGCTGCTCGGGTATTTTTAAAAAAAACGCTTAGTTATTATGTACCACTAAAGCCTAACCAGTGGCAGTTTGCTGTAGGAAAATATGGTAAACCAGTTATTGATTGGTGTGCGAGTGGCTTGCCGGAAGATCCTCAACTGTCTTTTAATCTTTCCCACAGCAGTGATTGTTTAGCTTTGCTGGTTTCCTTGCAGAATCCAGTTGGTATTGATATTGAGTCACTTAACCGACCCAGGCCTTGGCCTAAATTGGCCAAGCGGGTGTGTACTGATCAAGAACAAAGGGATTTAGCTCAGCTGCCGGAAGCGCTGCAATTCAGTCATTTCATCAAGTTATGGGCGCATAAAGAAGCGGTACTAAAAGCGATGGGGGTAGGGATAAATAGTCAGTGGCCGATGAGTAGTCTGGGGTTTGGTTTAACTAATACAGAGGAACTCTGTTTTATTCCCCCTGCCAATTTCCCACATGAGCATATTGATCTTTATAGTCTTTTTCTTCATGACACTTGGTGTGCATGTGCCATACTGGATTGTGCTGATCCAGTATGGCACATCAAGCGTGACTGTGACTAGGCCACTTGTTGGTGCCAGCCCCGTTTATCTATTGAACGAATATTGTCGGCTTCTTCTATTGAAGCTAAGTAACTCATTAGCAGTTTAAGTTCTTTATCTGTTGGTTCACCATAGTAAGGGGCAACAGGGATCAGGTTGCTATACTGTCTTTCCAGTTTTTCTGGCGAGTCATCAATCACTAATACATCTTCTAGGTCGTAGCCATGCCGTTTAACTTTTTTCAGATCTTTAATGTAGTAATTGCAATCAAGCTCAGAATGGTAGTGGCTAATACAGCGGTCTCTGGCCCAGACAAACTCTAACTGATCTGCTGAGCCAAACAGGTGAGCAACTATAGTATCTGCATAAAGCTGGTTACCTGTAGTCCACACTGCAAGCTTGAAGTGTTGCTGGCAAAACGCTAGAAATTCATCAAGATAAGGACGAGTGTATATAAAGTAAGGACATGCGACAAAGGCATGGGGTAATTCCAGAGGAATCAGCTCAGCATGAATTAGCGTCTCATCAAGATCAAGAATAAGCAGCTTGTCAGACATAATTTTGCACCTCGACAGCTTACAGAGTTGCCCTTGTTAGTAAGTATAAGCAATAACAGTCAATAAATGACTTAGTTATTAGAAGAAAAAGTTCGTATGAAGAGCTGGTTTATACTAAATAATGATGTCGTAGTAGGCATATTTCATGCTGATTATGAATAATAATAATAAACCTTCTGTTGGTGGATAATTAAAAAACTTCTGCTTGCTGACTACTACACTATATATTCAATCATTCATTGTGGAAGTAAGGGGGAGACAGGATGTTAACCTTTAAGAGCATGCATCTACCTTCTTTATATTATGTGTTAAATTGGCGCCGCAAGTTGGCATTTAATGAAAAGCGAAACTTGTTGTATATTCATGACTTAGCTGAATTTAACGAAGAGTGGTTAATTTATACAAAAGTCGCCCAAAAAATACGCTGGCCAGAAAAACAACACATGGGACTACAGGTATTATTATGCTTGTTGGCAAGGGCGGCGCCTTCTAAAGGGCATGGTAGCTTTTTTAACTGTCTAGGTAGACCGCTTATCTCAGGAATGGAATTTGATGAGTCTCGATTCCAACAAATTATTTCAGCTAAAAGCTGGAATGCGTTTTTTATTGCAATGCGGTCGGCAGTAAAGCATCTTAATATTATCAAAGCAAGCTACACTACAGCAGATCTTTGTCACTTAGTGTTTCACCGAGCAGTAGAGTGGCAAGATAAAAAAAGTTTTTTATGGGATGCCAAAGATGCTTTTTCTCTAATAGCATCAGATCAGTTTTATAATGGTCGTTATCAAGTGGCATAAAATACTCTTAAATTTTCGGCCAATTCAACAACCAGGGTTGAGACAAACTGGCTAACTGTTGCTGTATAGCCTCCAGGGTAAATAGGCGACCAGTGTTGGGCATACAATGCAGTTGAACAAGTTGATTATGGTAGTGAAACTGTAAGGCGAAGGCATGTAAATAGCCGCGGTCAATATTTTCTTCAGGATTTGGGTAATACAGGCTGTCGCCAATAATAGGAGAGCCAAGGCTTTTTAGCGCTACACGAATTTGGTGGGTTTTTCCTGTATAAGGTTTGATCAAAAATAAGCGTAACCCCTTGTCGCAGCCAAAGCTAAAAAACTGGCTGATAGCAGGGTTTTCTGTTGAACGAAGCAGTTTCCAAGAGCCACGTCTTGACTTGGTCATATCGCCTTTAACCAATCCTTGTTTTTTACTAGGACGTTTATCAGCTAACGCAATATAATACTTCTCCACTTTGCGTTGTTGAAAGGCTGATGATAGCTCGCGATTAGCAGTGGTATTTTTGGCTAGAATCAATAAACCTGAGGTGATTTTATCAAGCCGATGGACTAAATATAATTGCGGCTCATTTAATCGTTGTTGTAACTTGTTAATAAAACTTATTGCTTGATCATCTTTATGTACACTCACTCCAGCAGGCTTGTTAATAACAACAAAATCTGAGTGATTGAAAATTACATCTATCATAACCAATCAATACTGTAGACAGTTTTTGGTCTTAAATTGGTAGGATTGAACCAAAAATAGAAACTGTGAGAATGCGGTTGTCGAAATCGAATTGTCACAGGAATCTATCTTTGGAAAGCATAGTAGAAACGGTTTTACGCTCAATGTCCAATGTTAATAAACCTCAACAGACATTTATTGTTGCTTTATTGACGACGCTGGTGGTCTTTCAAGGCAAAGCGACCTTTAGAAACATGAGCCGTTATAGCCAAATGAGTGAAAAACGTTTTAGCCGCTGGTATAGGCGCCAGTTTGATTTTGCCCAGTTCAATAGGGGCACATTAACTCTTGCTCTTCCTAAAAATAGTCGTATCGCGGCTATCGATGCCAGTTTTATGAACAAGTCAGGAAAGAAGACTGAAGGCTTAGGCTGGTTTTATAATGGCTCTGTTAGTCAAGCCCAACAAGGCTTGGAAGCTTCACTCCTCGCATTGATTGACCTTAAATTGAATACAGCTTTTGCTTATGATGTGCGTCAAACAATTGA